>CADBOD010000065.1 GCA_902796165.1 Oscillospiraceae bacterium
AAAAAATGTTGAGATTATGCCTCGGGGTATGCTCTTTTGGCGTAGCTTTACTCATTTTATAGGCGGTATGGGCTTTCTTGTTTTTGTGATGGCTATTATTCCGAATGTTACGGATAGGTCTATCCATATACTTAAAGCGGAGGTTCCGGGTCCGTCGGTCGGGAAATTAGTGCCCAAGATTAAAGACACCGCAAAAATACTGTACCTTATATATATCGCAATTACCGTAGTTGAAATAATACTGCTTGTTATAGGCGGTATGCCTGTGTTTGACAGTGTAGTTCACGCCTTCGGCACTGCCGGTACCGGCGGTTTTGGCATCAAGGCGGACAGTATCGCTTCATACAGTCCTTATTGCCAATGGGTAATAGGTATTTTTATGATGCTTTTCGGAGTTAATTTTAACATATACTATCTCATTCTTATGAGAAGATTTAAGGATATCATCAAAAGCTCCGAGCTTTGGGGTTATATATCCATAGCTTTATTCAGCACGGCAGTAGTAACATATAACAATATTGAAATTTACAAAAGAATATCGTTATCGGCAAGGCAGTCATTTTTCCAGGTTTCGTCTGTTATGACTACTACCGGCTTCGCCACCGCCGATTTTGACCGCTGGAGCGGACTTTCAAAGGCGATATTGCTTATTTTGATGTTTATAGGCGCCTGTGCCGGCTCCACCGGCGGCGGACTTAAGGTCTCGCGCGTTATTATGATTTTTAAAATCATATCAAGGGAGATTAAAAGGCTTCTGCATCCGCGTTCCGTTTCTACGATACATTTTGAAGGTAAAAAGGTTGATGAGGGAACTATCGGCGGTGTAAGCCATTATTTCGCAATCTATATTATTTGTTTTGTGGCGGCTTTCCTGCTTATTTCGTTTGAACCATTCGGACTTGAAACGAATATTTCGGCTACCGCGGCTTGCTTTAATAATATAGGCCCCGGATTCGGTGCGGTAGGGCCTACGATGAACTATTCGGCGTACACATGGTTTTCAAAGCTTGTTTTGTCCGCTTCTATGCTTCTCGGGCGTTTGGAGATTTTCCCGATAATTATTGCTTTTTCTCCTTCTGTTTGGAAAAACGATTGATTTGGTGGTAATATGACAAATAGATTCAGGTTCAGACTAACATCTTCAAGAGTGATAATACTCGGATTTGCGGGTGTTATCATTTTGGCGACGCTTATATTGATGTTGCCTGTATCGAGTGCGGAACATACATATACGCCGCTTATAAACGCCGCGTTTACGGCAACCTCCGCTACATGTGTTACAGGTCTTGTTACTTATGATACGGCTACCTATTGGTCGCCGTTCGGTCAGGCGGTAATACTTCTGCTCATACAAATAGGAGGTATGGGCGTTGTCACGGTGGCGATAGGTCTTTCTCTTATTTCAGGCAAAAAAATAGGTCTGCTCGGACGCAGCTTTATGCAGGATTCCATTTCCGCACCAAGACTCGGCGGAATAATAAAATTTACAAGATTTGTTGTTGTAACCGCTTTATCGGTCGAGCTCTTGGGCGCGCTTGCGCTTATGCCGGCATTTTGCGGCAGGTTCGGCGTAAAGGGTATATGGTATTCGTTTTTCCATTCGATTTCCGCATTTTGCAACGCCGGATTTGATGTTATGGGTAAAAGCGGTAAATTTTCTTCTTTTACTACGCTTAAAAGCAGTGTTCCGGTTAATGTAATAATAATGCTTTTAATAGTTGCGGGCGGTATAGGGTTTGCAACCTGGAACGATATAAAAACCTATAAGTTCAGGTTTAGAAAGTATACTCTTCAAAGCAGAGTTATTCTAATTACCACCGCTGTTTTTATTTTAGTGCCGGCAATTTATTTTTTTGTTGTGGAATTCAGAAATATGAGTAGCAAGGATAGAGTGTTGGCTTCGCTTTTTCAGTCGGTAACACTGAGAACCGCCGGATTTAATACTGTGGATTTTTCATCGCTTAAGGGCGCTTCACTTATTATAATGATCATATTTATGCTGATAGGCGGCGCACCGGGTTCAACCGCCGGAGGTATGAAGATCACAACGGCAGTTGTTTTGCTCTTCTCATCGTTCAGCGTTTTCTCAAGAAAAAAAGAAGTGCGTATATCTAACAGAAGTATCAGCGATGAAAATGTAAAATCCGCCGCCGCGATATTTATTATGTATGTAACGCTGTTTTTGGTCGGTGGAATTATCATTTCACTGTATGATAATATTCCGATTGACAAGTGCCTTTTTGAAACCGCTTCCGCCATCGGTACGGTGGGACTTACAACAGGTATCACAACATCAATAAGCACATTTTCAAAAATCGTTTTAATATTTCTTATGTATGTCGGAAGAGTAGGGGGACTAACCTTGATTTTTGCCGCGGCTAAATCAAGCATTTCCGCTTCTAAACTTCCGCTTGAAAAAATAACTGTAGGATAGGTGAAATAATGAAGAGCGTATTACTTATAGGACTCGGCCGTTTTGGCAGCAATATCGCAGAAAAGCTTTACGAATTAAAGCACGAGGTTATGGCTATTGATCAGCACGAGGAAAGAATAAACAAAAATCTGCCTTTTGTTACAAGAGCGCAGATTGGTGACAGTACCGACATCGAGCTTTTAAAATCACTCGGCGTGGAGGATTATGATGTTTGCATAGTCACAATAAAGGACTTTGCCGATTCTTTGCAGACGGTATCGCTTTTAAAAGAGCTTGGTGCAAAGGCGGTAGTTGCTCGCGCGATTGATGATGTTCACGAAAAGTTTTTGCTCAGGAACGGTGCGGATGAAACCGTTTATCCCGAAAAGCAGCTCGCTACCTGGACCGCGGTTTGCTTTACATCAAATCATGTTTTCGACTATATAAGGCTTGATGATGAACATTCCATATTCGAAGTTACAATACCGGATGAGTGGAACGGAAAAACCATCGAGCAGCTTGGTGTTCGTCGTAAGCACGGGCTTAATATTATGGCGATTAAAGAGGAAAGCGGTCTTAATATGGCGATAACTCCGGATATGGTTTTAACGCAGGATAAGCACCTGCTTGTTCTCGGCACAATAAAGAATATAAAAAAGATTTTTAATATATAGTGCCGCGAGCATTTTAATTTACAGTATATTGTGTTGTTTTACTTGACAAAAAGGCTTTTAGGCTTTATACTTTTTAAGAAGAAATATTTTGTTATTTGGAGGAAAAAATATGATTAGTGCCGGAGATTTCAGAAACGGTGTAACCTTTGAGGAGGATGGCCAGGTTTTACAGGTTGTAGAATTTCAACATGTTAAGCCGGGCAAGGGCGCCGCTTTTGTAAGAACAAAGACAAAGAATGTTATAACCGGTTCGGTTGTTGAAAAATCCTATAATCCTACCGCTAAGTTCCCGACTGCGTTTATCGAGCGCAAGGATATGGAGTTTTCTTATAACGATGGTGACCTTTATTACTTTATGGATCAGGAAACCTACGATATGGTTCCGATAAATAAGAGTGATTTAGGGGATAATTTCAAGTTTGTGAAAGAGAATATGGTATGTAAGATACTTTCTTACAAGGGTAAGGTTTTCGGTGTTGAGCCGCCAACCTTTGTTGAGCTTATAGTAGCAAAAACAGAGCCCGGATTTGCCGGCAACACTGCTACAAATGCTACAAAGCCCGCAACTCTTGAAACCGGTTGTGAAATTCGCGTTCCGCTCTTTATAAACGAGGGTGAAGCAATAAGGATTGATACCAGAACCGGCGAGTATATGGAACGCGCATAAATAATTTAAAGAGGAGTAATAGTATGGATATTTGTGAGAAGATTTCTTATATCAAAGGTCTTGCTGAGGGCTTGGATCTTGATGTGAACACCAAAGAGGGAAAAGTTCTTTCCGCAATTATTGATCTTCTCGGTGATATTACCGAGGAAATCTGTGAGATTGAGGACGGGCTTGATGAAATGTCCGAGCAGCTTGATGCGGTGGATGAAGATCTTTCCGGTGTTGAAGATATCATTTATGATGATTGCGATTGTTGCGATGATGATTGTGATTGCTGTGATGATGAGGTTTATGAGGTTGAATGCCCTAACTGTCACGATACCATTTATCTCGATGAGGATATGCTCGAAGAGGAAGGTATTGACTGTCCGAATTGCGGCACACCGTTAGAATTTGATTTTGATGGCGATTGCGATTGTGAGTGCTGCGAAGATAAGTCTGAAAACGAGAAAAATACTGACGCTGAATAATCATTCGTATTTCAACCGTGCCTTTTTGCGAAGCGAATCGGCACGGTTTTTTTAGGTGAATGGATATGGAAATTACAAAACCAAAGTTTAGTTACAGCCTCTGTGAAAAAGAAAGCGGCGGCATACCGGTAGTGATTGTGGCGGCAGGCTCGTCTTCAAGGATGAACGGTGTTGATAAGCAACTCTTATCTGTCGCAGGTGTTCCGGTAATTGCCAGAACACTTTTGTGCTTTGAGCGTTCGACTGATATATCAAAGATAATTGTTGTAACAAGGGAGCAATCGGTTAAGGATATCCAGCTTATTGCGGAAAAGTATATGATAAGCAAGCTCAGCGATGTAGTGGTAGGCTCTGATACTCGCCAAAAATCAGTCCTTTGCGGACTTGAAAGGTTGGATAAGGGCGAGGAAAAGGTGTTAATAAGCGACGGCGCGCGAATGTTTATCACCCCAAAAATGATAGCGGATTGCGTTAAAGCAATAAATGAGTGTGACGGTTGCCTTTGTGCCGTAAAGGTGAACGATACCGTAAAAAAGGTTGAAAATAACGAGGTCGTTTCTACTGTTGACCGAAAGCCTCTTTATCTGGCTCAAACTCCACAGGGGATAACGGTAAATCTTTACCGAAAGGCGCTGGAAGGCAAAGATGCCTCCGAGTTTACTGATGACTGTTCGGTTTTGGAAGCGGCAGGGTTTTGTGTGAGGGTTGTTCCGGGCAATATAAGAAATATTAAAATCACAACGCCTGAGGATGTAGCACTTGCCGAAATCTATGCAAGGGAGTTTTGATTATGCGTATAGGACACGGGTATGATGTGCACCGTATGGTAAAGGATAGAAAACTGTTTATCGGCGGAGTGGATATACCTTACGATATGGGGCTTGACGGTCACTCGGATGCGGATGTTCTGCTTCACGCTATATGCGATTGCCTTTTGGGCGCCGCGGCACTCAGGGATATCGGCAAGCACTTTCCGGATACCGACCCGAAGTATAAGGGGATAAGCTCGTTATTGCTTTTAAAATCCGTTTCAGAGCTTTTAAAGGCAAACGGATACAGTATCTTAAATATTGATGCAACGGTTGTTGCGCAGGCGCCAAAGCTATCGGGTTATATAGAGGAAATGATTGATAATATTTCAAAAGCGTTATGTATCGAAAAAAGCAGAGTTAATGTTAAAGCTACAACCGAGGAACACTTAGGCTTTACCGGAAGCGGAGAGGGTATCGCCGCACATGCGGTTTGTATTATAGAATAACAGTAATATTAAAGCACCGTTAAAAATATATTTTTAACGGGTGATTTTCTTGAAAACATATGTTACCGTTACAAAAAAGAGCCTTGCCGCAGTTTTCTTAATTACTCTGCTTGTTATTATAGTAGGCGGTCAGTTTTACGCCGCTGATAATCCGGTTGTCAACGGTAAAACCAACGCCGAGCGTGTGTCATACATAAAGTCTTTGGCTCTCACACCGGATGAGGATAACGCAAAGAGTAAAAAAATCTTTATACCTGATACATTTTCCGATGTTTATAAAAACTATAACGATTTGCAAAAGCAATCGGGTTATGACCTTACACTGTATAAGGGCGTCAAGGCAGTTCTTTATACATATCCTGTCGGAAAAATAAAGCAGGATAGCGACGATGAATATTATGTTAATTTGATAGTCTATAACGGGAGAATAATCGGCGGTGATATTTCGTCTGTCAACTTTTACGGCGAGATGCTTCCGCTTACAAAGCAGGAAAGATGAGTAAGCAGAGAATAGATAGGTTTTTATCAAATCAGTCCGGCATATCGAGAAGCGAAGTCAGGACAGGCATTAAAAGGGGACTTGCTGTGGTAAACGGCGAAACGGTCAGGGATTTCTCGTATCCGATAGACCCGGATAATGACGCTGTGTTTTATAATGGTGTACAGGTCAAGTACAAGGAGTTTATATATATTATGCTCAATAAACCCGCCGGGGTTATCAGCGCTTCAAGCGATAGGCGGCAGAAAACGGTTTTAGACCTTGTGCCCGATAATATGTTTCGCAGGGAGCTTTCTGTGGTGGGCAGACTTGATAAGGATACAACAGGCCTTATACTCATAACCGATGACGGTGAGTTTGCCCATAAATGCATATCACCGAAGAGTAATATTGAAAAAAGTTATATAGCCGAGCTTGACGGAGATTTGCAAAACAGTATAATTGAAAAATTTTCAAACGGTATTGTTTTGGCGGACGGATACTGTTGCAAACCGGCAGAAATTGAAATAATTGATAAACGCCGCGCGAGAGTTGTTATCACCGAAGGAAAATACCATCAGATAAAGCGAATGTTCGGCGCAGTTGGTCTTGGTGTAAATAAGCTGCACAGGGAACGGATAGGGGAGCTTAGTTTACCTGAGAATTTATTGCCCGGTGAGTGTGCTGAGATTGACAAAAAAGTGATAAACTCGCTAATTTAACTGTTTTTTATCTGTTTTAGATAAAACTTGCTTTTAAATATTGTGACAAATGATTATAGCTTTTATTTGCTTTTGTTGATATAATAACATAAGACAATGGGCACTTCATAGGAGGTTAGTGTATGGCAAGTTTGTCTTTGAAAAATGTTTATAAGAGATATCCCGGCGGAGTTACCGCTGTATCGGATTTTAATCTTGAAATTAAGGATAAAGAATTTATCATTCTTGTAGGTCCTTCTGGTTGCGGTAAATCCACAACACTCAGAATGGTTGCCGGCCTTGAAGAGATTACCGAGGGTGAAGTTTATATAGGCGATCGCCTTGTAAACGATGTTGCTCCTAAGGACCGTGATATAGCGATGGTTTTCCAGAACTATGCGCTTTATCCGCATATGACCGTGTTTGATAATATGGCATTTGGCCTTAAACTCAGAAAAACACCTAAGGATGAAATTAGGCGCCGTGTTGAAGAGGCTGCCAGAATACTTGATATTGAGCATTTGCTTGAGCGTAAGCCTAAGGCTTTGTCCGGTGGTCAGCGTCAGCGTGTTGCACTTGGCCGTGCGATAGTTCGTGAGCCTAAGGTATTCCTTCTTGATGAGCCGCTTTCAAACTTGGATGCAAAGCTCCGTGCACAGATGCGTACCGAGATTTCAAAGCTCCATCAGAGGTTGGGCACAACATTTATCTATGTTACACATGACCAGACCGAAGCTATGACAATGGGTACTCGTATCGTTGTTATGAAGGCCGGCTTTATTCAGCAGGTTGATACTCCGCAGAACCTTTATCTGTATCCTTGCAATCTTTTCGTTGCAGGATTTATCGGTTCTCCGCAGATGAACTTTATTGAATCCAAAATTCTTAAAGAGGGCGAGGATTTCTTTGTAGAGTTTGGCTCTGAGGATACAAAAACCCGCGCCGGTGTTAAGTATAAGATTAAACTTCCGGCTGATAAGAATAAGGATAACTGCCTCGATGCTTATGTTGGTAAAGAGGTTATTATGGGTATCCGTCCTGAGCATGTTCATAATGAGGAAGACCTCATTGCCGCTAATAAAGACGGTATTGTTGAGGCAAATGTAGAAGTTACCGAGCTTATGGGTGCTGAAACATATTTGTATATGAACTGCGAAGGTCAAACAATCAACGCTCGTGTTGCTCCTACTAATACGGCACGCCCGGGTGATAAGATTCAGATTGCTCTTGAACCCTCAAAGATTCACCTCTTTGATAAGGATACAGAGGTTACAATCTGCAATTAAGATTTGCACTAATTTCAGAAATTAAACAAAATGAGCACCGATATTGCTATTTTGCAATATCGGTGCTTTTGCATAGGATTAAAAAGAAATTGAGTTATGTTAGAATTTAAACCGTTTTCCATTACGGCTCTCAAAGAAGTTTTGCCGTATATTAAAAAAACATCAACATTGTGTAGTGAGCTATCGGCAGGCTCGCTTTTTATGTGGCAGGAGGGTACCGATTTAGCCTTTTGCGTTCATAATGATACATTTGTTATGCGCCAGACCATAGGCGAACAACCTGCGTTTACTTGGCCTGTCGGCGAGGATGTATATGGTATGGTGAACGAGTTGTACGATTATGCCAAATCCTGCCATACTGCGCTTCGCTTTTATGAAATCGATGATAATACACTTGAAGTGATAAAGAATGATGAGCGTTTAAGCTGCGCTATGTACGCATATGAAGAGCGTTGGAGCGATTATATATATTCATTTGCCGATGTTCTTACTTTTAAGGGAAATAAGTATAAAGGGCAAAGAAATCATATAAACAAGTTTAAGCGGCTTTACGGCGAGCCGGTCATAAGATTTATAAATGATGATGACCACGATGCTATAATTGATATGCTTTCAGAGTATGCCGTGGCTCACAATGATGCGAGTGAGTTTGAAAAATCAGAGCTTGAAAAAACAAGGGAATTGCTTGATATTTATAGAGAGCTTGACCTATTTGCCGCTTGCCTTACGGTAAATGGAGAAATTGCGGCTTTCAGCATAGGCGAGATAATCGGAGATACACTGCTTATTCATATAGAAAAGGCGCTTACAAGGTATGATGGTATATATCCTACAATGTACCAGGGATTTACAAAGCTTATATATGAGCATACAGGGAAAATGCTCGGCTTCGTAAACCGTGAGGACGATTCGGGGGATGAGGGCTTGCGCATTTCAAAAATGCAGTATCATCCGGTTGGCAGGATAAATAAATACCTTGTTCATATAAATTCTCCGGCATATATCCTTAGAAAAATACCGGTTATAAACGCGGCTGATATTGTGCTTACCGAGTTTAAAGAAAAGGATAAGCATACATATTTTGAGCTTAATACCGATGTTGATAACAATAAATTTTGGGGTTATGATTACAGGGAAGATGAGGATATAATCGGCACAATAGATGATAATACCTTTTACGATTTCACTATGCTTGATATTAAAGCAGGTGATTCAGTGAATTTTGCTATAAGAAGGTCTGTTGACGGTGAAATGATAGGCGAGGCAATCCTTTGGAATTTTACCGCGGATGGATTTGCCGAAGTCGGTTGCAGGCTAATGCCTGATTATCAGGGGAACAGATTTGGCAATCAAGCATTCGGTGCTTTATCGGATTTTGCCGAGCAGGTACTGAAAGTGAATGTTAGTGCCCGATGCTTTAAAGAAAATAAAAAATCTTACCGTATGATTACCGCAAACGGCTATAAACAGGTAAGAGAAGATGATAAATATTATTATTTCAGCCGTGTATAATTCGATACAAATCGGAATTTTACAATACCACGCTTAATATAATTTATTATAGCTTTTTAAGGGGTGGTATTATGGAAAAGAATAATAGAATAGACTATGGAAGTGAACCTTTTATCGTAAATATTTCAAACACATCTTGTGAAAATCCGTATTACCGAAGAGTGCTTTGGACGGGTGAAAACTTGCAGGTTGCGCTTATGTCTATACCGATAGGCGATGAAGTGGGGCTTGAAAGGCATCCGGATAATGACCAGTTTATAAGAATTGAAAACGGGTGCGCTCAGGTGCTTATGGGCAGTAGTTCGGAAAATTTGAATATTCAAAACCGCGTCAACAGTAACTATGCCGTTATGGTTCCGGCGGGCATATGGCACAATATCAGGAATATAGGCAATGTTCCGCTTAAAATATATACTATCTATGCGCCGCCGCATCACCTTAAAGGAACAGTCCACGAAACACGAAGAATTGCCGAGGAGGAAGAGAACTGAAAACACTTGATTTTGCACTTATAATGGGGTAAAATATAAGTATAAAATCAGAGGAGGTTTATTATGCCTACAAACGATGCTCAGAAGATAAGAACAAAAGATAAAAACCTTTTTTTGCGCGTAACAAAGGGGCACTTCGCCACCGGTCACTCGCATACAAACTATTATATCGATGTTACCTCACAAAAGACGAGGCTTTCCGAGGCTAAGGCGGTAGCTGAGGCGCTGGTTTCCGATTATTCACTCAGTACAATAGTTGATACAATACTCTGCCTTGACGGAACAGAGGTAATCGGTACTTGTATTGCAAACGCCCTCACACGCAATGATTTTACAAACCTTAACGCCCATCAAACTATTTATGTGGTAACGCCTGAGCATACATCCGGCAGTCAGCTCATTTTCAGGGATAATTTGGTGCCTGCAATAGAAAACAAGCATGTTTTAGTGCTTGCGGCTTCTGTTACTACCGGCTATACCGCTATTTCCGCAATCGAGGCGGTAAGATATTACGGGGGTAATGTGGTAGGTGTTTCCGCTATATTCGCTACCGAGGAAGAGTGTGCCGGAGTAAAGGTAAACTCTGTATTCGATCCGAAAAATCTTCCTGATTATTCGAGCTATAATTCGCACGAATGCCCGCTTTGTAAAAAAGGCATTAAGGTTGATGCGATAGTAAATAGCTTCGGTTATTCAAAATTATAATTAAATATATTCAGCAAAGCAAAAGCCCGAAGTTTAACTTCGGGCTTTTGCTTTTACTCTATAATAATGTCTACTGAACAAATGTCGACACGCCGTCGGCATTTGTGAAAAAGCGTTTTTCGAACGCTTTTTCTGCCAAAATCAGCGATTTTGGCGGTCGCATCCATTGGAATGTCTGCTTGGCGAGCAAAGCGTTTGCTCGCCAAGTGCAAGGTTTTTGCGGGATTTCCACAAAAAACCTTGCACTACGAACAAATCAAAAAGCTCCTCAGCTATTGATATCAGTGACTTTTTGATTTGTTCAGCAGACAT
>CADBOD010000066.1 GCA_902796165.1 Oscillospiraceae bacterium
CTAAAAGGAATGAGCCCGGTGCAATACCGAACTCATCCACTAACAACATAATATTTAATTTTGTCTAAACTTTGGGGTTCACTTCATCGGTGTGTGTTTTTTATGATAAAAATGCATGCTCTGATCTCATATCGACTATGGTTGTATATTGTGATTTGTTTGGCGACAGTTGGAGTTGTGCGTTTTTTGTGCGTAGCTTCGGCTGCGCACTTTTTTATTTTGAGGGGTTTTTATGCGTAAAAAATTTTTACCTTTTGCAGTATGTGTGGTAATTGCCTTGGTGTTTGTCGGATATGGGTTTTCGCATCGCTCCGATGTTGTTTATACAAGCTCTGATATACAGATTTTAGAAGCCAATAAGGAGCGCGAAAGAAAGGTGAGGCCGCTTTCAGGCAAAACAATAGCTTTTTTTGGTGACAGTATCACAAAGCTCGGCAATGTGCTGGTCGATAAGGTGGCGCAAGACACAGGAGCTAATTGCATAAACTATGCTTTCAGCGGATGCAGAATGGCAACTTATTTAAACGATATATATTCGCATTTCAGTATGGGGGCGCTTGCAAGTTCCATTTCTCAAAATAATTTTTCCGAGCAGGAAAATGCGCTTGACGATGCAGGTAATCAAAAACCTTACTATACCGATACGATTAACCTGCTTAAAAATGCCGATTTTGCGGATATAGAATATATTTGTATTGCATACGGAACGAACGACTGGAACGCAAATGTTCCGCTTAAAAGTAATAACGCTGAGGATATCAATACATTTGAGGGCGCTCTCAGGTACGCAATTAATGTGATTAACAATAAAAATCCAAAACTGAAAATCTTTGTGTGCACCCCGATTTACCGTTTTACTTTAAAGGACGGCGCCGTTTTCGAAGATAGCGATACTAAAGAAAACAAAATAAACTTAAAACTGAAAGATTACGCAGATTCGATAAAAAAAGTATGTGATGAATACGATATTACTGTTATTGATTTATACTCTGAAATGGATTTTAATAAAACAACTGCCGGCAAATACTTCTCCGGTGATGACGGTGTACATCCTAATCAAACGGGGCGTGCATTGATGGGCGCAAAAATAGCCGAAAACATTTTAAAAGAGCTTGAATAATTTTCAGAAATTACCGGTGATAGCCGCATTAAATACGGCGGTCGCCGGTAATTTAAAAAACACTTGTATCATAATGCGTTTTATTGTATAATTAAAGTGACCGTGATAAAACGCTTAAACGAGGTGGATTTATGTTCAGTGATATAAAGTGGCAGGAAAACGGGAAGCTCAAGCTTTGCATAATTGTAGGTACCCGTCCGGAGATTATTCGTCTTGCGGCTGTAATCAACAAATGCAGGCAGTATTTTGATACACTTCTTGTTCATACCGGGCAGAATTATGATTATAATCTTAATGGCGTTTTTTTTAAAGATTTAAAGCTTAAAGACCCTGATGTTTATTTGAACGCCGTAGGAAATGACCTCGGTGAAACTATGGGCAATATCATTGCAAAATCTTATCAGCTTATGGCGCAGATAAAGCCGGACGGTGTGCTGGTACTCGGAGATACAAACAGTTGCCTTTCGGTAATAGGCGCAAAGCGGCTTCATATACCGATTTTTCATATGGAAGCCGGAAATCGTTGTAAAGATGAGTGCCTGCCGGAGGAAACGAACAGGAGAATTGTTGATATAATATCAGATGTAAATTTGGCTTATAGTGAGCATGCTCGCAGATATCTTGCCGAATGCGGACTGCCAAAGGAGCGCACCTATGTTACAGGCTCTCCAATGGCTGAGGTTTTGCACGAAAATTTGGAAGAAATAAAAAACAGTGATATTCATAAAAGGCTTGGGCTTACAAAGGGAAGATACATTCTTCTTTCCGCTCACAGAGAAGAGAATATAGATACCGAAAAGAATTTTGTATCACTGTTCGGCGCGATAAATAAGATGGCGGAAAAGTACGATATGCCTATACTTTACTCCTGCCATCCGCGCTCTAAAAAGCGCCTTGATGCCACGGGATTTAAGCTCGATAAACGGGTAATTATGCACGAGCCGCTCGGCTTCCACGATTATAACTGCTTGCAGATGAATGCGTTTTGTGTTGTATCGGATAGTGGCACTCTGCCGGAGGAAAGCAGTTTCTTCACTTCGGTTAACTGCCCGTTTCCTGCGGTTTGCATAAGAACTTCCACCGAGCGTCCGGAAGCGCTTGATAAGGCCTGCTTTATACTTTCGGGCATTGATGAAAAGGGACTTTTGCAGTCGGTAGATACCGCAGTAGAAATGAATAAAAATGCAGACTTCGGCATACCGGTTCCCGTTTATACGGATGAGAATGTTTCAACAAAGGTTGTAAAAATTATTCAGTCATATGTGGGCGTTGTAAACAAAATGGTTTGGAGAAAATCATAGAGGTAGTTATGCACAGTTCAGCAGAATTGCTTTTTGCGCTTATAGCCGGTTCAATATCCGGCGAGCCTGTGAAAATATTAGAAGATGCGGATTATGATTTTCCGTGGATACTATCCACTGCAAAATTTCACGATATTTCGCAGGTTGTCGCGTATTCAATAATAAAAAACAATCTCTCAGGGCATTTCCCAGGCGGTGAAGCGGCGCTGAAAAAGGAAATTTTCACTGCTTCATACAGAGATTCTAAAAACAGGCATACTTTCGAGTATATATCCGAAATATTCAATAACGAAGGTATAGAGTTTGTGCCCTTAAAGGGTGCGCTTATGAAAAAAATGTACCCTGAAAGCTGGCTCAGATCAAGCTGCGATATTGATATTCTTGTGCGTGAGGGCGATTTCAAAAAAGCCGTTTCGGCGCTTAGTAACGCTGATTTTAAAACAAAAGGGAAGCTTAATTATCACGATATTTCCCTTATTTATGACGATACAAATGTCGAGCTTCATTTCAGCATTAAAGAAAACATAAAAGGTCTGGATATTTGGCTTGAAAAAGTATGGGATAATGTGGTTAAGGCGGATGGAACTATGCTTCTTGAAACCAATGATTATTTCACCTTTCATCACATAGCGCATATGATGCACCATTTTGTGACCGGCGGTTGCGGAATAAGACCGTTTATAGATTTCTGGATATTAAGAAGAAATAAATTCTTTAACGAGGATGCGGTATTAGAGCTTTGCAGGAAATCGGGATTATTTGAGTTTTACAGTGCCGTTTGCAAAACCGTCAGCGTATGGTTTGAGGGGGCGGCTTCAAGCAGTATGACTGATGATATAAGAGAGTATGTTTTTTACGGCGGCGTTTACGGAAACTATCCTAATAATGAGGCTGTAAATACCGTCAACAGTGGCGGAAAAGTCAGAAATGTAATTCACAGTGCTTTCCCGAGATACGAGAACATGTGCGTTTTTTATCCTGTCTTAAAGAAAATCCCCGTTTTATTGCCGTTTTACTATCTTCATAGGGTTTATATAAAGACTATCGGCCGTGACGGCCGCAGAATAAGAGAAAAATTAAAGTATATAAAAGAGCAGGACGATGAGTTTATAAAGAGCATAAAGCGGTTGTTTGATGAGCTTAATTTAAAGAAATAATGAGGAGTAGAAGTATGAACATACTTGTTACCGGAGCAAAGGGCTTCGTAGGCAGAAATCTTACTGAGAACCTTAAAAATATAAGGGACGCAAAAAACCGTACAAGACCGGGACTCAATATTGAAAACATCTACGAATATGATATTGACAGTAAGACGGAGGACCTCGATAAATACTGCGAAAATGCTGATTTTGTGTTTAATCTTGCAGGCGTTAATCGACCTGAAAATCCAGAGGATTTTAAAAAAGGAAATTTCGGTTTTGCTTCTACACTTTTAGAAACACTTAAAAGGCACAAGAATAAGGCGCCGGTTATGCTCTCTTCATCTATTCAGGCGACGCTTGAAGGGCGCTTCGGAAAATCCGAATACGGACTCTCCAAAAAAGCCGGAGAAGATTTGTTCTTTGATTACGGTAAAACCGAGGGAGTAAAGGTTTTGGTTTACCGTTTTCCCAATCTCGCCGGCAAATGGGTAAGACCGAATTATAACAGTGCCGTGGGAACATTTTGCAATAACATAGCAAACGATTTGCCGATAACCGTAAATGACCCGTCGGTTGAGCTTGAACTGTTGTTTATAGATGATTTGGTTGAGGAAATGCTCGATGCGTTAGAGGGAAAAGAGCATCACTGCGAATTTGACGGTGTGAACACGGTTTTCTGCGAAAACGGTAAATTCTGTGCCGCACCTGTGACGCACAAAGCAACACTCGGATACATAGTAGAATGTTTAAACAAGTTTCACAATCAGCCGAAAACGCTTTTGATGCCGGAAATTGCCCCAGATAGCTTCGAAAAAAAGCTGTATTCGATGTATCTGTCCTATCTGCCGGAGGAAAAAACCGCATTTCCGCTTAAAATGAATGTCGATGAGCGCGGCAGTTTTACCGAGCTTTTAAAGACCGAAAAATGCGGTCAATTTTCTGTAAACATATCAAAGCCCGGCATTACAAAGGGGCAGCATTGGCACAACTCAAAATGGGAGTTTTTTATTGTTGTTTCCGGTCACGGACTTATAGAGGAGCGCAAAATAGGCACCGATGAGGTACGCAGGTTTGAAGTGAGCGGAGAAGAGATTACCGCGGTGCATATGCTTCCCGGATATACACACAACATAATCAATTTATCAGATACCGAAAATCTTGTAACGCTTATGTGGGCAAACGAGCAGTTTGACCCCGCTCATCCGGATACTTTCAGCGAAAAGGTTTAAAAAAACCGAGGCAGTAACAAATGTTACAGCCTCGGTTTTTTAACATATTTTAGAGGTAAATAGGGCTTGATATTACTTATAACTTATGTTATTATATTATATACCTATATGCACTTTTGAATTTGTATCAGGCTCGGGGGTTTATTTGGTGTACCGTAAATACATAAAAAGAGCTTTGGATTTGATTTTATCCTTGTTGGCGATAGTAGTGCTTTCGCCGATAATGTTGATAACCTTTATAGCAATTAAATTAGAAACCAAAGGTCCGGCTATTTTCAGTCAAACGAGGTTAGGGCTTGGCGGGAAAGAGTTTAAAATTTACAAGTTTCGCTCGATGGTAGATGGCTCTGAGCATACAGGCTCTGGCGTATATAGTGATAAAAACGATGCAAGAGTAACGAAAGTAGGAAAAATAATCAGGGCTACTTCTATTGATGAACTGCCGCAGCTGTTTAATATTCTTAAAGGCGATATGGCTCTTATAGGGCCGCGACCGCCGCTTACATATCATCCCTGGCCTATTGATGAGTATTCGGATGAGCAACTGCGTATGTTTGAGGTAAGACCCGGAATTACCGGTTGGGCGCAGGTGAACGGCAGAAAAAATGTTGAATGGAACAGAAGAATTGAACTCAATGTTTGGTATGTGGATAATGTTTCTTTCGCCCTGGATATTAAAATATTTTTTATGACAGTGTTTAAGGTTTTCACCAACGCGGATAATCAGAATAAAGAGGCAACCGTTAAAAAATAATTCGGATTAAGGAGAGAGTTTTGTGCCGCTTAAACTTATGTATATCACAAATAGACCGGATGTTGCCGCGATTGCGGAAAACGCCGGTGTGGACAGGATATTTGTGGATATGGAATATATTGGCAAAGAAAAGCGCCAGGGTGGTATAGATTCGGTAAAAAATCATCATAAGGTTTCGGATGTTGTCAACATCCGGGGGGCTATAAGCAAGGCGGAGCTTTTAGTAAGGGTAAACCCAATTCACGAAGCATCTGCTGATTATTGTTCATCGGAGGATGAAATTAACGCCGTTCTTGATGCCGGCGCGGATATAGTTATGCTTCCGTTTTTTAAAACCGTAGAAGAAGTTAAGAGGTTTATTAAAATCGTCAATAAAAGGGCAAAGGTAATGCTCCTTTTGGAAACCCCCGAAGCAGTTGATATAGTTGACGATATAATTGCTATTCCCGGTATTGACGAGATACATATAGGACTTAACGATTTAAGTATCGGATACGGCAAAAAGTTTATGTTTGAGCTTTTGCCGGATGGAACTGTCGAAAAACTTTGTGTAAAATTCAAAGCGGCAGGTATTCCTTTCGGGTTCGGCGGCGTAGCTTCCATTGGCACCGGTATGCTTCCGGCAGAGGTAATAATTAAAGAGCATTATCGTCTCGGCAGTACAATGGTTATCCTTTCAAGAAGCTTTTGTAATGTAAACCGCGATACGGATATAAATTACATAAGAGAAAAATTTGATATCGGCGTCAGAAGCCTGCGCGCTTTTGAAAGAGAAATCGCCGTTCACAGAGATTATTTTGCAAATAACGAGCAAGATGTTCGTAAATTTGTTCAAAAAGTTTTGGATGCAATGGAAGATAAATGAGAATTCGGATATTAATGTATTGGAGTGAACACCTTGAATATTCTTGTTACCGGAGCATGGCGCGAAGCCAAGAATTATATACCGAATATTGAAGCTTCAGGTCATAAAGTATGTTTTCTTCAAAACGAGAAGGAAAGTATCCCTTGCGATAAAAATTTAGTTGAAGGAATTATCGGAAACGGTATATTCCTTTCCCATTCTATAGAGTCTTTTCCAAATTTGCGTTATATTCAGCTTACATCAGCAGGTTATGATAGAGTGCCCATTGATTATATAAGCGCAAAGAACATTAAAATTTTTAATGCCAGAGGGGTATATGATACCCCGATATCTGAGATGGTGCTGACGGGTGTTCTTTGCCTTTATAAGAAAGTGGGCACATTTTTTGCAAATAAGAATAAACATACCTGGGAAAAGCAAAGGAGCCTACCTGAAATTTGCGGTAAGAATGTTACTATACTCGGTTGCGGCAGTATCGGCACAAAGTGCGCTCAAAAATTCAAGGCTTTCGGCGCCGAAATAACGGGTGTTGATATAAGAAAAATAGATGACCCTGTATATGACCATGTATATTTTCTCGAAAATGCAGATGAGGCTCTTATCAATGCCGATATCGTTGTAGTCACACTGCCTTTGACAGATAGTACAAAATGGTTCATAAACAAAGAGAGAATTGAAATTATGAAGCCTGGTTGCGTGCTTGTTAATGTTTCGCGCGGCGAAATTGTTAAAACCGATGATTTAATTGCAGCACTTAAAGGTAAACTCGCAGGCGCGGTGCTTGATGTTTTTGAAAATGAACCGCTTGAAGAGAATAGTCCTTTGTGGGATATGGA
>CADBOD010000067.1 GCA_902796165.1 Oscillospiraceae bacterium
AACCTTATTTTCATCACGGTTCTCATCAGTCATAGTTTCATCAAGGTTCATTCTTATAACATTGAATTTGCCTATAAGCTCTTGAAGCTCGGTATTCTTATCGTTTTCGAGCTTGGCTTTTGCATAACGCAAAAAACGCTCATCATTCTGGATTGCTTCGCCTAAATTTCTTACTGCTTCTAAAACTGTCATTTCAAATTCCTCTTTCTATACTTTTTCGCCGATTAAAACATCATCGGCACTAATTATTTTTACATTTGCAAATTTGCCGGTCAAATCCTCAGGGGAAGAAAACTTCACATTGAGCTGGTGCTCGTCCTTACCAAACGCATACCCACCCGAATATTCCTCACAAAGAACTTTTACCGTTTTACCAACCATACTATCAAGCACTTTCTTGCTCATTTTTTCCTGCAATTTCAAAAGGCGGTCAAACCTCACACCTTTTTGTTGCCTTGTAACCCCATCGGGCATAGCGGCGGCGGGAGTGCCGTTACGCTTCGAATAAATGAAGGTGAAAAGCGCCGAAAAGCCCACCCGGCTTACAAGCTCCAATGTCTTCTCGAAATCATCCTCGCTCTCATCAGGAAAGCCTACAATAACATCGCTTGTGAATGTTATATCCGGCATTTTCTGCCGAGCGTAAGAAATTATTTTCAAATAGCTTTCGGCAGTATATTTACGGTTCATCCTTTTAAGCACTGTATCGCTGCCTGACTGAAACGGCAAATGCAAATGCCGCTCAACCTTATCACAACAAGCCATAGTATCAAGGAGCTCCTCAGTGCAGTCCTTAGGGTTCGAGGTCATAAACTTTATTCTGAAATCACCCGGTATATCATTTACCTGCCTTAACAGTGAAGCAAAATTTATATCCTCATTCAGTCCCTTGCCGTAGGAATTAACATTCTGCCCTAAAAGCATTATTTCCTTGACACCGGAATTTATCAAATCTCTCGCTTCGTTTATTATCGCACTGCTGCTTCTTGAACGCTCTCTGCCTCTGACATACGGCACGATACAGTAACTGCAAAAATTATCACAACCGCTCATTATCGGAACAAAGCCTTTAAAGCCGCCGTCATTAAAAACAGGCACACCCTCGGGTATCTCGGCATTATCAATGGTAAGCTCGCATATTCTGCGATCGCCTCGAAGCCTTCTGTAAATAAACTCGGGAAGCCTGTGCCAAACCTGAGTTCCGAAAACAATATCCACATAAGGATAACTGCTCATAAATCGCTTTGCGTTTTTCTCCTGCTGAACCATACAACCGCAAACCGCTAAAATAATCGAAGGGTTTTTCGCCTTATACTTTTTCATTGCGCCGACATTGCCCCAAACTCTATCCTCGGCGTGTTCGCGCACGGCACAGGTATTAAAAAGAATGAAATCGGCGCCCTCGGGATTATCCGTAAGCTCATAGCCCATTTTTATAAGCAAACCCTTATAGTGCTGAGAATCGCTGACATTCTGTTGGCATCCATAGGTTGTAACACACGCCTTCGGAGTATTCATCTTGCGCTCTTTTAACAGCTCTGCTACACGGGTTATATAAACCGATTGCTCGGTAATGTTTGCAGTTTCAATTATTCTGCTTGACAATTCTACACCCCTTATGTATATAAATATAAACTATTATACTTTATTTTAGCAGCTATTGCAAGAGATAAATACATTTTTTATCGACTTATTTCGCTTGACAAAAAGTCGGGCTTTTGCTATACTTTTTTTGTTTGAGGGAGTAGCGGGCGCATAATGCGTAGCGAGTGCCGACAATCCCGGCCCTTATCGGTCCGGCGCGCCTTACCGCAAGACTCATAGCATAGATTAAGTTGCGGCAAAGGCTTTGCCGCAAGGCGTTTGCTGTGCTATGAGGCAAATATAGCTTCTAAGGTGCGGCGAATGCCGCACCTTTTCTTTTTTGGAGGCAGTTATGGTTAAAGCAGTGTTTTTTTTCACAGTAGGTCTTATTTTGCTTATAAAAGGGGGCGACTGGTTTGTAGATGGAAGTGTGCGCATTTCCCACAGGCTTCGCGTGCCGGAAATACTCATAGGAGCTACCGTTGTATCGATAGGCACTACCCTGCCCGAAGTTATGGTATCGGCCACATCGGCAGTATCGGGGCACGGACAAATAGCCTACGGAAACGCCATTGGTTCGATTATTTGCAACACCTCGCTTATCGCCGCGCTCACTATTGCAATAAGGCCATCTGCCACTGATAAATCCGCACTTAAAACACCGGTAATATTCTTCTTTGTATCCGCCGTTTTCTACGCTTTAAACGCTTACCTTTTCGGCTCATTCAGCCGCATATCGGGAATTGCTTTGCTGACAATTTTTGCGGTGTATATGATAATCTCGGTAAGAAGTGCCACCAAGACAAGCAAGAGCGCAGAGAATGACCAAGAGCAAATAAACGGCAATATAATTATGGACTTTGTATATCTTATTCTCGGTGCGGCTTTAATCGCAGTAGGCGCTGACTTATTGGTGGATAACGGCACTGTTATAGCAAAAGGATTGGGTGTTCCCGAATCTGTTATAGGGCTTACATTTGTTGCGCTCGGCACCTCGCTTCCTGAGCTTGTAACCGCCATAACCGCACTCACAAAAGGTCATTCGGCGTTATCACTTGGTAATGTAATAGGCGCAAATCTGTTTAATCTTGTTTTGGTTTCCGGCCTTTCAACCACGCTTTCGCCCTTTGATGTTCCGGCTGATAAAAAGCTATTCGGTATTACATCCTCACTTATAGTGGATATACCGGTAATGCTTGCCGTAATGCTGATACTGACTATTCCGGCGCTTATCAAAGGAAAGCTGTATCGTTCTCAGGGAATAGCACTACTGATTATTTATATGGCGTTCTGCGCTTTTCAGTTTGTGATGTAAAATTAAAATAACCTTATCTTCGACATTATTTATGCGCCTGCCGCGACATTTTTTTCGCGGCAGGCGCATTATAATTATAGTCACGGCGATAAGGGTGATGAAAATGGTAGTATATGCCGACATTTTGATTATCACTAACTTAATAGTGGATTATTTCCTACTGAAAATCACTGCCGGACTGACAAAACAAAGTCCCACGCTTTTAAGGCAGTTATCAGCGTCTTTTTTTGCCGCCTGCGGCGCTCTTGTCATATTTTTACCCGAACAAAATACGGTGTTCAGAGTTCTGTTCAGACTGATTTTCGGCTATCTGATATGCCTTATATGCTTTGGCTTTAAGAGCTTTCGTAAAAGCGTTTCAGGCAGTCTTGTTTTCTTTGCAGTAACCACCTGCTTTGCGGGGGCAATGCTTGCAATATGGTACATATTCAATCCCTACGGTATGGTGATAAATAACTCGGTAGTTTACTTCAATATATCGCCTGTTTTTCTTATCGCTTTTTCGGTGATAGGTTTTTTGCTTTTCTCGGTGCTCTCGTATATTTTCAAAAGACGAAACAGTCAGGCTGAAAGCTGTACCGTGACGCTTGTTTTTGAAGGAAAATCAGCAGATTTCAGTGCGGTTATAGACAGCGGAAACGCGCTTACGGATAATTTCACTCAAAGTGCCGTGATAATCGCAGACCGCAAAAAAGCCGTACATAGCTTCGGTGAGTTTTCGCCCGATATATACCCGAAAAAATACCGCGTGATACCCTGCGGCACCGTATCGGGATGTACATTTCTTGACGGTTACCGGTGCGAAAGCGGCACAATAAAGACCGATGAAAGATCCTTTCATCTCAACAAGCCTATTATGGCGATTTCAAAGACACCGCTTTGCGACTGCGAAGCATTAGTAAACCCCTTGGATTGCGGCTGAATACGGAGGAAATTTTATGCTGAGAGATTTAATTTTTAAAATATTGATAAGGCTTGCGCGAGTTAGTCCCAACTATTACATAAACGGTCCTGAAACACTTCCTGAACCGTTGAGCGCGAGGGAAGAAAAAAGACTTTTGGATTTATCGGACGAAAAATCAAAAAGCCTTCTTATCGTGCACAATCTGCGGCTCGTTGTATATATTGCAAAAAAATTTGAGGGCAGTCAAACCTCAACAGAAGACCTTATCTCAATAGGCACAATAGGGCTTATCAAAGCGGTAAACACATTTTGCCAGGACAAAAACATCAAGCTCGCAACATACGCCTCACGCTGCATAGAAAACGAGATACTTATGCATCTCAGAAAATGCGCCGCAAGAAAATGTGAAATATCGATAGATGAGCCGCTTAACACCGATTGGGACGGAAATGAGCTATTGCTCTCGGATGTACTCGGCAGTGACGCGGATGAGATTTCACGCAGTCTTGAACAGGAGGACGAAAGGCGACAGGTCTGTGATATCGTATCAAGGCTTCCAGCGAGAGAACGGCAAATTATGGAAATGCGCTTTGGTATGAACGGATATGACGAATACACTCAAAAGCAAGTGGCTGATACGCTCGGAATATCTCAGTCATACATATCCCGTCTTGAAAAAAGGATTATAAACAAACTGAAAAAACAGATTGAAAAAGCCGTGTAAATGCAGTAAAATCAAACCGGTGATTTTGTTTGCAAAAAATTATTATTGTATATCTGATTTTTATAAATTTATCCGCGGCGGCGGTATGTATCGCCGATAAATCAAAAGCCAAAAGACACAAATGGCGGATAAGCGAAAAAACGCTTTGGCTTATCTCATTATCAGGCGGCAGTATGGGTATGTATCTCACAATGCTGCTTATACGCCACAAAACCTTACACAGCCGCTTTATGATAGGATTGCCGCTTCTCATAATTATTCAAACCGCCTTGATTTGCCTATTGACAAATTATGATGTGCGGCATATAATAAAGATGTAATCTTCGGGGCGAGGTGAAATTCCTCACCGGCAGTTAAAGCCTGCGAGCCGCAAATGCGGTTGATTTGGTGAAATTCCAAAGCCGACGGTAAAGTCCGGATGGAAGAAGAGTGCATTTATATGCATTTACGCCCTCATTTTTATGAGGGCATATTTTTTCCGTGCTCCGCTGAAATTTATTTTCAAAAGGAGAAAAACAATGCAAAAAAAAATCAACATCAAAAATCTCGCTTTGGCGGCGGCACTTTGTGCTTTGGCGTTCGTAAGTATGTTCGTTTTCAGAATAAAGGTACAGTTTTTGACCTTTGACGCCAAGGATGCAATAATAGGCATCACTTCCCTGCTTTTAGGTCCGGTTTACGGTGTGTGCAGTGCGGCGGTGGTGGCGCTTTTAGAGTTCCTATCGGTGAGTGACACCGGTTTTTACGGTCTTATTATGAACTTCTTATCAAGCGGAACATTTGCGCTGGCTTGCGGAGTTATATACAAGTACAAGCGCACATTTAAAGGCGCTGTTATCGGAATGATTATGTCGGTAATATCGGTAACCGCCGTTATGATGCTCGCAAATTTGTTTATAACACCTTTATTTATGGGTGCGCCGAGAAGTGCAGTAATAGCTATGCTTCCCTCACTGCTTCTGCCCTTTAATCTCGCAAAAGCCGCTATGAGCGCAGCAATAGCCCTCATAATTTACAAGCCGCTTTCCTCCGGGCTCAAAAGAGCCGGTATTTTGCCTAAAACCGAGGGGCAAGGCTACCGCTTCAATCTGCGTTCCGCTTTAATAAGCGCATTTGCGGTACTTATAATAATTATTGCTATTTTGGTCTTATTCTTATATTTGGACGGAAGTTTTGAACTTATTCGCTCGTGAGATATTGACAAATTCAATTAAATGGTGTATTATCTTACTCAATAAAGTTAATATTCCTTATCAAGAGTGACGGAGGGTACAGGCCCTATGAAGTCCGGCAACCTGTAATTTTACAAGGTGCCAAATCCTGCGGATTATCCGAAAGATGAGGTTTTAATACCGCTCTTTCGGGGCGGTATTCTTTTTTTAGGATCTCGCGGCATTAAAGCGGCATATTAAATCGAAAGTCGGTTTTCCGCTCTTTCGGGGCGGTATTCTTTTTTAGGATCTCGCGGCATTAAAGCGGTGTATTAAATCGAAAGTCGGTTTTCCGCTCTTTCGGGGCGGTATTATTTTTTTAGGATCTCGCGGCATTAAAGCGGCGTATTAAATCGAAAGTCGGTTTTCCGCTCTTTCGGGGCGGTATTATTTTTTTAAGATACCGCAGCATTAAAGCGGCGTATTAAATCGAAAGTCGGTTTTCCGCTCTTTCGGGGCGGTATTATTTTTAGGGGGAATTTAAAAATGTCAAGGATGCTTTTCACTTCCGAATCTGTAACGGAAGGACATCCCGATAAGGTTTGTGATAAAGTAAGCGATGCGGTTCTTGATGCGATATTGGCTGAGGATAGCTCTGCTCGTGTTGCCTGTGAGAGCTTTTGCTCAACAAACATCATAAATATTATGGGCGAAATCAGCACAAAGGCTGATATCAATATAGAAAAAATCGTGCGTGATACCGTTTGCGAAATAGGGTATAATGACGATAGCCTGGGCTTCAACGGTAATACCTGCAAGGTGATTTTGAATATAGATAAACAGTCACCGGATATTGCTATGGGCGTTGATAGCTCCCTCGAATATAAAGACGGAATAAAGGATGTTTATAATCTCACCGGTGCGGGTGACCAGGGTATGATGTTTGGTTATGCTTCAAACGAAACACCTGAGCTTATGCCTATGCCGGTCTTTCTCGCCCACAAGCTATCTAAAAAGCTCACTGATGTCAGAAAATCAGGCGAAATCGGCTATCTCAGACCGGACGGTAAAACTCAGGTCACCATAGAATACCGTGACGGCAAGCCTTATCGGGCTGATGCGATTGTTGTATCAACACAGCACGATGACGGCGTTGATATCAAAACTCTCAGAAGTGATATACTCCAAAAGGTAATAAAGCCGATTATACCAGGTGAGCTTTTGGATGATGAAACTTCGGTTTACATAAATCCTACCGGCAGGTTTGTTTTAGGCGGTCCCGCAGGAGATACAGGACTTACCGGCAGAAAAATAATTGTTGACACATACGGCGGTATGGCACGCCACGGCGGCGGTGCTTTTTCAGGCAAGGATCCTACGAAGGTTGACCGCAGTGCCGCATACGCCGCAAGGTATGTTGCAAAAAACATTGTGGCGGCAGGCATTGCCGATAAATGCGAAATACAGATAGCGTATGCAATAGGAGTCGCCTCACCTGTTTCGGTTATGGTAGATACATTCGGCACAGGAAAATATGCAGATGAAAAAATAGCCGAGGCGGTAAAGCGAGTGTTTGATTTAAGACCGGCGGCAATAATTGACAAGTTAAATCTTTTAAGACCTATATATACAAAAACCACAAATTACGGTCATTTCGGAAGACAAGATGCGGATTTCACCTGGGAAAATACAGATAAAACCGAAGAGCTGAAAGCCGCGATATCGGAGGTAATATAATATGTTTGAAATAGTAGATAAAAAGGTTCTTAACAGCTCTGTTACATCGCTTACTATCAAAGCGCCGTTTATAGCCAAAAAGGCAAAGGCAGGTCAGTTTTTGATAGTAAAAGCAGATGAAACCGGCGAACGAATTCCGCTTACAATTTCGGATTTTGACAGCAGCGCCGGAACCGTTACAATAGTGATACAAGCGGTGGGCTTTACCACCAAAAAGCTCGTTCGGATGAACTGCGGTGACTATTTAGCCGATGTTGCCGGACCGCTTGGTCTGCCCACAGAGTTTGGAAACCCGAAAAAAGCGATTATAATCGGCGGTGGCGTTGGTTGCGCTATTGCCTATCCGCAAGCAAAAACACTTCACAATATGGGTGTTGATGTTACGGTTATCGCAGGTTTTCGTTCTAAGGATATAGTGATTTTAGAGGACGAGATGAAAAAGGTATCAAATAACCTTTACATCACTACTGACGACGGAAGCTACGGCGAAAAAGGTCTTGTAACAGATGTTTTAAAGCGTCTGCTCAATAAGGGCGGATATGACCTTGTAATAGCGATCGGTCCTGTTATTATGATGAAGTTTGTAGCACTTACAACTAAGCCTTATTCGGTTAAGACTATTGTGAGTCTTAACCCGATTATGATAGACGGAACGGGAATGTGCGGCGGATGCCGTGTAAATGTAGGCGGAGAAACAAAATTTGCCTGCGTTGACGGCCCTGATTTTGACGGTCATTTAGTAGATTTTGATGAGCTGATGCGCCGCAATACGCTTTTCCGTGAAGAAGAAGCCCACGCTTGCAGATTGGAGGAAACTAACAATGGCTGATATGACTCCTCAAAAGACTAAAATGCCCGAGCAAGAGCCGCAAATCAGAAACAAAAACTTTGAAGAGGTGGCGCTCGGTTACACTAAGGAAATGGCGATAAAGGAGGCCGGCAGGTGCCTTAACTGCAAGAATAAGCCCTGCGTTTCAGGTTGCCCCGTTAATGTACGAATTCCCGATTTTATCGCATGTGTTGCCAAAGGCGATTTTGAAGAAGCATACAATATAATTACCGCAACAAACGCACTGCCGGCGGTTTGCGGCAGAGTTTGCCCGCAGGAAAATCAGTGCGAAGGCAAATGTATTCGCGGAATAAAAGGCGAAAGTGTTGGCATAGGCCGCCTTGAACGCTTTGTTGCCGATTATCACAGAGAGCACGGTAAAGCGGCTGAGGTTAACATAAAACCGAATGGGAAAAAGGTTGCCGTAGTAGGTGCCGGCCCTGCCGGACTTACCTGTGCAGGCGACCTTGCACGCAAAGGTTATGATGTTACCGTTTTTGAGGCGTTCCACACCGCGGGCGGAGTTTTGATTTACGGCATACCTGAGTTCAGATTGCCGAAATCGGTAGTTGCCGCAGAGGTGGAAAATCTCAAAAATTTAGGTGTTAAAGTAATGACCGATATGGTAATCGGCAAGGTTTTAACGCTTGATGAAATAAAGGATATGGGATTTGAAGCGATATTTGTAGGCTCGGGAGCAGGGCTTCCGATGTTTATGGGTATTGAGGGAGAAAACGCATTGGGCGTTTACTCGGCAAACGAATTTTTAACCCGTATAAACCTTATGAAAGCCTACAAGGACGAATATGATACACCTATTAAAAAGATTAAAAAAGTAGCGGTAGTAGGCGGAGGAAATGTTGCTATGGATGCGGCAAGGTGCGCTAAGCGCCTTGGTGCGGATGTGCACATTGTTTATCGCAGAAGCGAAGATGAAATGCCGGCTCGTAGTGAAGAGATACACCACGCGAAAGAAGAAGGTATCAACTTCGAATTTCTTACTAACCCAACAAGAATACTTTATGATGAAAACTTCCGTGTTAAAGGCATAGAGTGTATAAGTATGCGCCTCGGTGAGCCGGATGCCGGCGGCAGGCGCAGACCGGAAAAAATAGCCGGCAGTGAGCATATTTTAGATGTTGACTCGGTTATTATGGCTATCGGCACAAGGCCCAATCCCCTGCTTCTTAAAGCCACTCCGGATATTAAGACCAACGAAAGAGGCTGTATAATAGTAAGTGACGGTATGGAAACATCGAAAGACGGTGTTTATGCCGGAGGCGATGCGGTATCAGGCGCCGCGACCGTTATTTCAGCTATGGGTGCCGGCAAACACGCCGCCGCTACAATTGATGAAAAATTAAAAGCCACAGAATAAGTGAGGTAATAAAAATGGAACACAGAAAAATTGACACAAAATGCGTACAGGGCGGTTATACGCCGAAAAACGGCGAACCGCGCCAAATTCCGATTGTGCAGAGCACGACCTTTAAGTATGACACCAGCGAGGATATGGGCAAGCTCTTTGATTTAGAGGCAAGCGGATATTTTTATACAAGGCTTCAAAATCCTACAAATGACTATGTAGCCGCTAAAATCTGCGAGCTTGAAGGCGGTACCGCCGCAATGCTTACCTCCTCCGGTCAGGCGGCTTCGTTCTTTTCGGTATTCAATATTGCCTCTGCCGGTGACCATATAGTTTCATCATCCACTATTTATGGCGGCACATATAACCTTTTTGCCGTTACTATGAAGCGTATGGGCATTGAGTTTACCTTTGTAAAGCCTGATTGCAGTGATGAAGAGCTTAACGCGGCATTCAAGCCTAACACCAAGGCGGTTTTCGGAGAAACTATTGCAAATCCCGCACTCGCAGTACTTGATATTGAACGCTTTGCTAAGGCGGCTCACGCTCACGGCGTACCGCTTATAATTGATAACACCTTCGCAACTCCTGTAAATTGCAGACCTATCGAATGGGGCGCCGATATAGTTATTCATTCAACCACGAAATATATGGACGGTCACGGTGCGGGAGTCGGCGGTTGCATTGTTGACTCCGGAAAATTTGACTGGACAAAATACCCCGATAGGTTCCCAGGCCTTTGCACACCGGATGAAAGCTATCACGGTATCACATATACAGAGCGTTTCGGCCTTGCCGGCGCGTTTATAACAAAGGCTACGGCTCAGCTTATGCGTGACTTCGGCTCAATTCAGTCGCCACAGAATGCTTTCCTTTTGAATTTGGGACTTGAAAGTCTGCATCTTCGTATGAAAAAGCACTGTGAAAACGGCTTGGCGGTTGCAAAATTTGTACAAAATCATCCGAAAATCGCTTGGGTAAATTATCCGTCGCTCGAGGGTGATAAATGGTATGATTTAGCACAGAAATATTTACCGAACGGCAGCTGCGGCGTTGTATCATTCGGCGTTAAAGGCGGCAGAGCGGCGGCTGAAAAGTTTATGAAGAGCCTTCGCCTTGCGGCTATTGAAACCCATGTAGCAGATGCGCGCACATGCTGTTTGCATCCGGCAAGCGCTACACACAGGCAGATGAATGACAGTGAGCTTGCCGCGGCAGGTATATCTCCTGATCTTGTCCGCTTCTCCTGCGGAATTGAAAGCAGTGATGACCTGATAGCCGATATAAGCCAGGCACTCGATAAAGTATAAAAGAGGGCGATAAATAATGCCTATTAAAATACCAAACGATTTACCGGCGGTAAAAACGCTAACGGACGAAAACATATTTGTTATGACCGAAAAGCGAGCGATAACCCAGGATATAAGACCGCTTGAAATTCTGCTTCTTAATCTTATGCCTAAGAAGATAGAAACCGAAACTCAGCTTTCCCGCCTGCTCGGTAATTCTCCGCTTCAAGTGAATTTTACATTTATTCACACAAAAAGCCACGAATCGAAAAACACTCCGCCCGAGCATCTTTTCACCTTTTATAAAACCTTTGATGATGTAAAGGAGCGCACCTTTGACGGTATGATTATAACCGGCGCTCCGGTTGAGCAAATGCCTTTTTGCGAGGTGGAATATTGGGATGAGCTTTGCCAAATTATGGAGTGGAGCAAAACCCATGTGCATAGCACTCTCCACATCTGCTGGGGCGCTCAGGCAGGGCTCTATTACCACTATGGCATAGAAAAAAAACAGCTTCCAAAAAAGCTGTTCGGGGTTTTCCCCCACACCGTCAATTATAAAAAGTCTATTCTTTTCAGGGGATTTGACGATGTGTTTAATGTGCCGCAGTCCAGATATACCACGGTAGATGCCGAGGATATAAAAGCGGTACCCGGGCTTAAAATACTCGCTTCCGGCAAGAAGTGCGGCGTTTACGCGGTATCAAACAAGGGCGGCAGGCAGATATTTATAACGGGACACAGCGAGTATGATGCGGATACGCTTAAAAACGAGTATCTGCGCGACAAAGCGGCAGGGCTTGACACTGCCATTCCGGAAAACTATTTTAAGGATGATGACCCGAAAAAGGACCCGATAGTTTCCTGGCGTGCACACGCAAACCTGCTTTTCTGCAACTGGCTTAACTACTTCGTATATCAGACAACGCCTTATGATATTGAAAAAATTAAATAATTCATAAAAAACTACGGCTTTAAGCCGTAGTTTTTTATATATCCCCTTTATATTTTCTTTTTGTTGCCATGCCGCCGCGAATATGGCGCTCGGACTTATTCTTTTCGAGTACCGCTTTGACCTCGCGGTAAAGCGAAGGTTCATCCTTTAAAAGGCGTTCGGTAACATCTTTATGTACGGTTGATTTACTGACCCCGAAAACCTTTGCCGCCGCTCTTACTGTGGCACCCGTTTCACATATATATTCACCGAGGATTATAGGTCGTTTGTCAGTAAGCTCTCTCATATCACCACTCCTAAAAGGACTTGGTAAATTATATGAGAGAGCTTATTCTTTTATTACCTTATTAAGTTTTATTTATTTTCGTTCATATACTTTTTAGCGTCTTTAATAAGGCTCCATATTATGATAATCATAATTATACCTATCGGGAAAGCACTTATAATACTAACGCTTTGAATGTTATTCATACTGCTTTCAGAGAACACAAGTGCTATCGGGAGAACTATCAAAAGCACACACCACAAAAGCGTTATAAGCAGATGCGGTTTTTCATCTTCCCCGAGCTTTTTATAGCTATAACATGCCGCGGTATAAGCGATAGAGTCAAACGATGTGGCATAAAATGCTATCATACAAAGAAGGGTAATAACAAGTATTACAGGCGACGCCGGCATTTTATCAATGATACTGATTATCAGCTCATAAAGGTCGCCTGATTTTTCATACTGGGCTATAAAATCAGCCGCTCCGCTTGTTTGAACGCCGAGCCCGAAATTGCCGAGCACTACGAAGCTGACAATCGTTGAGCCTACGCCGAAAACATAACCGCCGAGTATTGTTTGCTTGATTGTTCTGCCGCGCGAAATATTACCGATAAAGAACGGTGCCGCTATGCACCAAACCATCCAATATGCCCAGTAATAAATAGTCCAATCCTGAGGGAAATTATTTGTTCGCCCGGGGTCTGAATAGGTGGCAAGACCTATGAAGTTTTGAAGCATTTTGCCGAGGCTTTCAAAGCCGTTTTCAATAATAAACCTGCCCTGGCCGCCTATAAGCAAAACTACCGCAAGCAGGCCGAAGAAGAGGTAAATACAGAGCTTTGCAAGGAAACTTATTCCCTTAAATCCGTGCAAAACCGCATAGGTATATACGGCGCAGGTTATAAGCAAAATAATTATTGTAACTGTTGTACGGTCTATTGAAATACCGAATATTTTAACAATTATTTCCGCCATAAGCGGTGTTGCAACCGAGAATGTAGTAGCCGTGCCGGCAAGCAGAGCAAAAAGGGCGAAAAGGTCGATTATTCTGCCGAGCAGACCGTTAGCGTTTTTATCGCCTATTACGGGGCGGCAGGCTTCTGAATAGCGCTGCCTGTTCCGCTTCCTTACATGAAGCATAAAACCGAAAGCAACCGCAAGCACCAGATAAAACGCCCACGGGATAAAGCTCCAATGAAAGAGCGTAAACACACCTGCCCACTCGGTAACCGAGCCTAATTCGGAAATATGCGGATTTGTAGCGTACATTACCCATTCCGCAAAGGAATAAAAGAGTATATCCGCGGCAAGACCGCATGTAAACATCATAGCGCCCCAGGTAAAAAACGAGTACTTAGGCTTCTCATTCTTTTCACCCAAAACGATGTTGCCGTACTTTGAAAAGGACAGGAACAATGATACTAACAACACTGCAACGCCTATTATGAGGTAGTAAATACCCATAGTGTCGCCAAAGAAGAAACGAACCTTAGATATTACGCCGTTTGCCTGCGTCGGAAAAATAAACAGGTAAATCGCCAACGCCATAATGGATATAAACGGCGCTAAGGTTATAAGCCAATCTATTCTTCCCTTCTCCATTTTATTTTTACTCATTTTTAGTACCTCCGTTGTTTATATACTTTCGGTAGCTTTCATCTATATTTGCAAGCTCCTCAAGATTATCTACTTCTACTATATCGCCCTTTTTTATTTCGTAAACTTTCAGCTTATAATCGTCAGGGTAGCAGAACATCGCGACATCGTCCCAATATATCCCGGTGTTGCCCTTTTCAAACTCTGTTTCCAAGTGCTTTTTAAGGCGCTTTCCGTCATTATCCGTCCACCGTGATAGCGAATAAAGCTGCCAGCCTTTTTTACCACCTGTTCTTGAACAGGATTTCACTATTTCGTTTTCGGCGGTTATCAGCCATTCATCAGTTTCACCCTCCTGCCAAACACAGCTGTAACCGGAGAGTGTGAAATCCGTATGAAGTATATCGGGGTTATAAACTATCTGGTCACCGTCGAGAATTATACATTCCCCCAAATATTCTCTTGCAACATAAAGCGACGATATATTATTACAGGTATCATAATAAGGATTATCTATAAGAGTAATGCCGACATACTTGGTTTTCAGAAATTCAAATTGCTCTTTTAAGTAGCCTACCACGATATATATATCAAAAATACCGTTTTTATGAAGCGCTGAAATCACAGTTTCTATCATACTAACCCCGTTTACTTTCACAAGTGGTTTTGGCACACTGTCAGTAACCGGGCGCAAGCGGTTGCCCTTGCCTGCCGCCATTATAATAGCTCGCTTCACGGTGCTTATATTCTCACTCACTCACTCGCCTCCGTTAGCATATTTATAGAAATCCTTGGCATATCGGTACTGATAAAGCGAATACTCACCGAACTCAATACCGAAGGTTCTCTTATACTCACACCAGTTAGACCACAAAAGACCGCAAGCTGCAATATAGCAATATATCTTTTTCCTTGTGGGAATATCGCATTTGCCATCAAAATAAATGTCAATAAGGCGGTCAATTTGCTTTTTATCATACATACTGTAAATACAAAACATTGCTATATCAACATGAGGGTCCTGCATACCGGCATACTCCCAATCGGTAAGTTGTAAGCCCTCACTGCCGTCCTGTTTTGTGTAAAAAAGGAAATTATCGGGTACCGCGTCAATATGAGTAAGGCAAAAATCCTTATCCTGATTATCGATATAATTCTTTAAGGACAGCACTTTTTCTTTTGTTTCTTTATAATCCCTGAACACACTTTGATTTCCGTTCCAAAGCGATTCATAAAACTCGATTTGCCCGAAAATATCAAACGAATGAGGGACGCTGAGCTTCATTTCGTGAAAGCCTTTCAGCTTTTTCATACAGAGCTTTAAATCCGCTTCATTTTCAGGGTCGCATACCCTGATATTATCCAAAAACTTTGTGATTTTATATCCGTTTTCGGGATTTATATATACAGGGTCATCACAAAATCCGAGCCCTGAAATAGTTTTAAACACTTCCGCTTCTTCACGGCGATTTATAAGCATATCCGTACCCTCGCCGGGTATTCGCATTATATATTTATCGCCATTTACCGAAAACAAAAAAGAACGGTTGGTCATTCCCTTTTTAAGAGTTTCGATATTGGTTATTTTATCGGGTGTGACGCCAAACACATCGCAAATTATATCAATAGCATCGGATTTTAAATCCTTTGAGCCGTTATCGAGTTCTCTCAACTGCTCATAAAAATTGATTTCTACCGCTTCGCTTTCAGGTACTACTTTTGCCGGTATTATCATTTTATCTCCGGAATAAAGAGCGGTTTCCCAAAAATCGCCGTCATTTTCCCTGGAAGCATCAAGCTCTTTTATACGGTTTTTAATCTTCGGCGCATCGGCGGCGGAAATATAGGAAATGCCTATCATTCCGTTTCCGTTTTTATGCTTGCCTACCTTTACTATTTCACCCTTCCTGTTTACTCTGACCTCGGAGTAATCATCAGCTTTTTCACTCAGCATATAAAAGGAATATAGTTCGTGGCTTGAAAAAGGGCTTTTATCGCACCAAATATCGCAAGGCACTATATATGTGCCGTTTATCTTATCAGCGGCAAGACAGAGCGAATGAAGATTATTTTTAGCAGCATATTCAGTATTGACAACAAGCCTTACGCCGTACTTATCAATAAGATACTCAAAGCTATCCTTCATAAAGCCCACAACCACGGTTATATCGGTTATCCCTGCCGCGTGAAGCTCGTTTATCTGATGCTCTATCAGTATTTCACCCTTGACTTCAAGCAGTGATTTAGGCTTTAAGGTGTTTATAGGCACAAGCCTAAGTCCCATACCGGCGGCAAGGATTATGGCGTTTTTCGGTTTGTTTTCATCATAAAACGCCTGCGCCGCATCAGTGGGCTTTAAATCGCCCGAAAGATATCCCGAATTAACAAGTGATTTTACCGCTTTATTTACAGAGCCTAAGGAATATCCCGAAAGCCTTGCAATATCGCGTTGATTGGATATTGAATTTAAAAATACGGCAGATAATACATCCGCCTCAACTTTGTTCATAAAAAATCCTCCGTTTATTTTCGTGAACAACGCAAGGGTTAAAATGCAGTGACATTGGCGCCACTGCATCAAGTAACATTATTTTACCTCTTTATAACAGATTTTGCAAGAGAAAATAATGATTTTCTTTCATTTTTATTTAACGAAATAAAAGCGACTGACAGTATATAAATTATGCAAACCGCCAAACCTACCGCCATTAACATAATCCAGGAATTCGTATTAACGACGGAGTTTATTGCATAACCTAAAAGGCAGGTTATAAGTATAGGTGGCAGCATTTTTAAATAACAGTCTTTAATAAAGCGCTTCATATCGAGGTGTAAAACCTTCCAGTCTATATACACATATAAGGCCACTCTTATCATATAAGCCACGAATATTGAGGCGCTGGCGCCGATTACACCGTAAAATCTTGACAACACAAAAGACAACGCAACATTCACAACGCCGACTATTACGGTAATTATAGACTGTAATTTAACCTTATTGCGTACAATTAAAGTGGTGTTTGCAATTTCAAGCGAATTGAAGAAAACTCCCGGAATAAGCACCAACAATATACCTGTGTAGGCGTCAAGATAATCGTCACCCATCCAGAGCTTTATAAATGAATGCCCTATAACAAAAAAACCGGAAATAACAAGACCTGTAAGCCCGTACTGAAATCTGCCGACTTTTATAAGCAAATCGGTTACTTTTTTGTTTGAGTCCTCTTCAATATCCATACGCGAAACCTTAGGCATAAACATACCGCCTATGGCACTTGTAAGCATATAAACATAACCCTCTATGGTTATAATAATGCCGAAAACCGCAATAGCGCCGCTGCTTGCTACAATACCGAGGATTGAAGGTGTTATATTAAATATAAGACGTTGGGCAAAAACACTTATTGTGACCCAAACAGAAAATCCGAAAATTTGTTTTACAAGGCTCTTATCCCTATAACGAAAATCGACCTTTATTTTCGTTTGCCTCTTAATTATATAAAGCTTATAGGCAATAATCGAAAGACCGGCTACGGCATTAACAATAACTAACGCGTAGAGTCCAAAGCCGTTTAACAGCGCTATGACCATTAACCCTACAATAAGAAATCTGTAAATAAGGTCACCGAGTTTAATATAAATAAATTTTTCGTACGCCGTGAGTATTCCGTTTAATGTTACAAACGGAAAACTTATAAGGCTGTAAGCGGCAGAAATAACGAAAACAATTTTTAATCTGTATATCTCCTCGGGCGACAGTTTAACATAGATACTGCTTATTCTGAAGAATATAACCGTCAGAATTATCATTATAACAAAATCTACAAGTATATACAGCTTATAAACCGCGCCTAAAAACTGATTTATTTTATGTTCTTCGCCTTTGGCACGGTAAACAGATACAAATCTACCGGTTGCCGAGCTTAAACCGAAGTCAACCAAAAACATAGTTATCAGCGAATGAGCCAAAGTAAACAGGCTGTAATCGCTTTTACCTATTGTTCTTATCATCCAAGGTGTATAAAGAAGCCCTGCGAGAATGTTAACCGCTATTGACACATAAGATAAAACCGCGCCGAAGGTTATCTGCTTTTTAGAGCTCTTTTCAATATCTTTATTCAAAATGTGTTACACATCCTTATCTAATCTGGACTTAATAGGTTTTGCCGGATTGCCTACCGCAACGGAATACGGAGGGACACTGCGGGAAACCACCGCACCGGCACCGATAACAGCGCCTGTACCAACCGTCACACCGGGCAATATAATCACCCTTGCGCCTATCCACACATCGTCTTCAATTATAATAGGCTTCCTGTCTTTAAACCCTTGTGTGCACATAGGCACGGAAGTGTCGCTGAAATTGTGCGTTTCGGTACACATATAAACATCGGGACCTATCATTACATTATCTCCGATAGTAACTCCGCTCATTATCTCACAATTCCGGCCGATACCGCTGTTTTCACCAAGTTCGGTATTCCTGTTAATTCTGCTGCCGAAGCCAATACTGATGTGTTTTCCGGATTTTTTAAGGAAACGCCTTGCGGCAAAGTTTCTTAATTTAACACCAAATTTAAAATGATCGGGAATATTCCTGAAAAACACAATAAACATTATCATCCAAAATTTTTTCACAAAACCACTCCAAAAAAGGCACATCAAAGCTATGTGTTTTACAAATCAATCACTTTTTCCCACTGCTTTATAATATTATCCGTAGAATACAAATCATAAATAGGATTAAAAAGCTTTATTTCACTTTGAGGCGAATACTTGCAAAGAATTTTAGAAAGCAAATCCGGCAAATCGTCAAGAGATGACACCGAATACATATCTGCTTTCATCTTTTCAAGCTCACGGTAAATAAGCCAATCGCCTTTTATCACCGTTGAGCCGGCAAACACATGCTCTTTAAGTGCATTTGAAAAGGCATCAGTATCACGCACATGCAAATATATATCAGTTGCGATAGCTAATTTTGCGCTCATTCCGAACGGAACAAACTCACTTAAAACCTTAACATCAAAATCGCACTTTTCCGCCAGCTCTTCAACCCTGTCAATATAAGGCTGATTATATCTGCCGTACTGCATAGGAACTATTACAAACAGCTTTGATTTTATATCAGAGCTTAAACTGTTTATAGCTTCAAGACAGGTGTCCTGGTGCTGTTCCGCGTAGGCGCTGTATCCGCAGGTTATCAGAATTTTACCCGGCGGTATATCGTAAGCTGCGCGGCAGTCTTCCTTAGTACTCGTTTCGGATATGTTTTTAATACAATCAAGACCGTTCGTGGCAAACCGGCAAACATAGAGCTTATTTGAAAACTCTTTGCCGTAAATCTCTTCAAACTGTTCTTTTGTTCTTTCCACCGTAACGGTAATAACATCGGCAAAGGTAAAGCAATTTTTGCGAAGATTTACTACATATTCCGACCTATCCTCGATATCACCTCCCCAAAACGATAAAATGAGCTTGCCATATTTTTTGCGAAAGCGTTTTATCATTTCAAGACTTGTTTTATAAACAGAATGTACATGGCAGATATCAACATAAGGCACTTCTTTTAACAGCTTAAACTTCCTGTATAAATGCAGTACCCTATGAAGCCTGTCTTTTTTATCGAGGTTCTTATATCCCTTTTCGGCAACCGAGTGGAGAATTACACCGTTTTCAAGATAATAATTTCTGTATAACTCCCGTACAGGCTCTACCGATAAAGTAAGCAAATGAACCTCATATCCGCGCGGCAGCAGCACGGTTTTAACAAAGTTAAAAATATGCATTGAGCCGGCATCGCCTATGATTAAATATTTTTTATCTTTCATTATACCTTTATAATTCCTAACTTAATAGCAATTTTTCTATATAAATGCTCAATTTTTCTGCGAAGCCAAACGAGCCTGCTCGGATAAAGAAATTTCATCATTTTTTCAAAATAATGATAATCCTCTATTACATAAGGCGGATGTTTAAGCGGAAATTCGAGCTCTTTTCGTTTGGTATTAAACATTTCCCTTACATCGTGAGGCAATTCCATAATTTCAGCCGGAGCGTGAGTGGCATTTGCCGTGCCTCCCACATTCTCAATCAAATTAACACTCGGGTATATTACAAGCCCGGAATTTAAAAGTGTTCTGTAACCGATAATGGTTTCCCAATATGCTATACCCTCTGCTTTGCGCTTTTTAGCGTTTATTATGCTATCGCTGAAATGCTTATTGCCAAAGCGCTTTTTTGCAAGGTCAAGATAATAATCGTCATCTAAAAACTCATAATTTTCCTGCCAGCTATCGGCAACGCGTTTCCAGGAAGCCCAGCCCCAAGAGCTGCCGTTACGGCCAAAGAAATAACTGTATTTTTTATCGGGTACACCGCCAAATATTGTTTGACCGCATATACGGTCTATCCTCGTATCATTTTCATATTTATCGAGAAGTTCTTTACAAAACTTAAAAAACGACTGACTTGCAACAATATCATCTTCCAAAATTATACACTTATCAACTATGGAAAACGCCCATTTATGCGAATAGAATGTTGACGGGTCACAACCCATATTTTCACTGTGATAGTTTTTATGTACTTCACATTCCCAATCGATGTCCTCAGCTATTTTACGGCAAGCCTCTATATTCTCTATATCATCAGCTCTGCCCTCGCGAGGGCCATCCTGCCACAGAAGCAGGGTACGGGGTTTTGCGAGTTTTACCTGCTCAAATGTCTTTTTAAACTGCTCGGGGCGCGCAAAGAATATGCAAAGAACCGCACAGTCAAGTTCCCAATTCTGCATTTTCCTTACCCTCCTTTTTTTCACCGAACAAAAGCATTGTAAGCGGTACAAACAAGAACACCACAAAGCTTATCTCATACGAATAATCCACCGGATTTACAAATGCCAATACAATTAGTGTAACGAAGGTGACAACAAACGGTATTCTACTCACGCCAAAATTTTTTAAGGTAAATGATGTGTATTTATAACCGGAAAAAAGCATATATGCAAAAGATGATATACCCATAAGTCCGGTTTTACACCCTAATACCAACCAGGTGGAATGTGCTTTAATCGCCGCTTTTGAACCAACAGTACCGAAAATAGGACTTCTTATAAACTCGGAAAATGCCGCTTTATATTTAACCACTCTCGATGTGGTATTCTCGGCGGCTACAGAGCCATCCAAAAATGAAGCCACATTATTGATTTTACCGGAGATATGAGCGCCAATATTCAGATGGGTTATTGCCCTTAAAAGCAACGGCAAAAGAAAAATAATCGCCAACAAAACAATAAATCCTAAAAGCTTTTTCCCTGCGTTTCCGGGACGATACATAATTGCCAACATTACAGTAAAAATACACATTATAAGCAGTATCATATACTGAACCTTTAAAACAAATAAGAAGGTTACTATTATTAAAACCGCGGCAAATATTTTAACCCATCGGGTCTTAGTATCAATAACAGTGGAAACCCAAAGCGGAAATGTCAATCCTACCGCATAGCAAAACCCAAATCCGCCGATATTATCCATTCTATACTTTGTAAGCTCCTCGTCTGTTCCGCCGTTAGCAAGCAGGCGAGCCACCATATCATTTGTATTAATAGCAGAGAAGGTTTGAAACGCGACAAACGCCATAATCATTACCGCAAATACCCAAACTATCCATTTTGAAACAGTTGATGCCTTGGATAGAGAAAAAAACAAAAGGCAGGGCATAAAAAAGCGCAAAAAATTTATTGCAGTATTG
>CADBOD010000068.1 GCA_902796165.1 Oscillospiraceae bacterium
TCGCCTTTTAAAAGTGCAAGCTGTTCTGCTGTAAAATCGGCATAAGTAAATGCATCACCCTTATCCCCCTTGTCGCCTTTATCACCTTTATCGCCCTTAAATACGCCGTTATCCGCATCCTCACGCACTGATTGGGCTACACTTTGTGCATCTGCCGCTATCATAACTATTCTTTCGTACTCACTGGGCGTGGGCTCTGAGGGTGTTTGACCGCTTATATATCCGCTTTCTCTTACCAAAACTTTTTTAAGGTCTGTTGTTATAATACTTTCGCCCTTAATGCCTGTTACCGAAACGGTAAACTCAGGCGCTTTTATTACCTCGTGCGGAACCAGGCAGGTATCAGAGCCTAAATACAACGGCTCACCGCTTGCCATCAGCACAGAAACGGTTTTATTTTCGTTTTCATTGTGGAAAATTACCGTTTTCACATATCCCTGCCAATCATCACTGAACTGAAAGGATATTTTAAGGTATTTGACACTGTCTGATACAACATCATCATAATTAAGATTTACGGACTGTTTTTTTACATTTGAATATATCATTTAAACCTCCTTTTTGCACAGCCGTAAGCAGTATAAATACCCTATTTGCGACATTCACCGCCTTTGTAAACGCACCGTAATTTCCGCTTTAAAATCCGATAATTTTATTATTATTTTATATTTGTACTTGAAGTCGGATGAGTTTGATATTATAATACTTGTTAGGATATTTTTGGAGGTCTTTTTAATGTTTAAAAGAATTTTAGCTGTTTTACTTTGTTTGTCATTGGTATTTGCCCTTGCAGGATGCAGTTTTTCAAAGCATCCCGGCAGTGTAGATGCCGATTCCGATATAGAAATCACCAGCGAAGAGCCTAAGGTTGAGCCGAAAAAGAGTTATATAAACCCTCTTACGGGACTTGACGATTTGAATGAGGATAATATTAACACAAGGCCCGTGGCTATTATGGTTAATAACATAACTCAGGCTCAGGCAGTGCAGACGGGACTTAATTATGCCGATATCATCTATGAAACCGAGGTTGAGGGCGGTGTTACACGCCTTATGGCAGTTTTCAAGGATTTGAAGTCAGCAAAGCAAATAGGCTCTGTTCGTTCCGCAAGATACCCTTATGTTGATTTAGCGCTCGGTCACAACGCGGTTTATGTGCATTGTGGGCAGGACCCCACATACTGTGCGCCTCACCTTAAAGATATTGACGATATGAGTGTTGATACCAATTCAACCGGTGCCAAAAGAATAAAGAATGGCCTCGCAAGCGAGCACACCCTTTATGTTTTCGGTAACGAGCTTTGGCCGGCGATTGCCTCAAAGTTTAAAACTACAACAACCTCAAATACACCCTGGCAGAATTTTGCCGCCGAAGATGAAACCGTAGCTCTTGCCGGCGGTGCGGCGGACAAGGTTGAAATTCCCTTCCCGATACTTAAAACAGTATTTAATTTTGATGCCCAAACCGGTCTTTACACCCGTTATTCGAAAGGCAGCGCCATGAAGGATTATGTTACCGGTGAAAACATCAAGGTTAAGAATGTTTTCGTTCTTATGACCTCAATCACCGATTATCCTGACGGCAAACATCGCCGCGTTGACCTTACCGGCGGCAGCGGATACTATGTTACCAATGGTACATACACAAGAATTAAATGGAGCAAGGGCGCCGCAAGCGCACCTATCAAAATCACCGATGAAAACGGTGCCAATATAAAGATAAGTGCGGGCAAATCCTGGGTATGTATAGCAAACACCTCCACCTGCAAGCCGGTGTTTGAATCCAGTGCTCCCACACAAACCGCACAAACAACAAGCAATCAGTAGGTGTAAAAATGATTGACAGAAGCATTAGAAAACTTGTTTGTTACGGAAAAGAAAAAGGGTTGTTCGAAAAACGCGACGAGGTATATGTAACCAACCTTTTGCTTGATGCGCTTAGTATTGACTCGTTTGAATGTGACGAGGATTTTACCGGTGTAAATCTCAAAGAAACGCTTGATGAATTACTCGAATATGCGATAAATGCCGGCATTATTGAAGACGGTATCACTGCGCGCGACCTGTTTGATACAAGGCTTATGGGCCTTTTAATGCCGAGGCCCTCAGAGGTTACAAAAAGGTTTTATGAGTTGTATGGCAGTTCACCGCTTGAAGCCACAAACTACTTTTATAATTTGAGCTGTGACAGTAATTATATACGCCGCGACCGCATAAAGCGCGATCTTAAATGGAAAGCTGAAACCGAATACGGCGAGCTTGATATCACAATAAATCTCTCAAAGCCGGAAAAGGACCCGAAGGCTATTGCGGCGGCAAAATCGGCACCGCAATCAGGTTATCCTAAGTGCCTTCTTTGCCACGAATGCGAGGGGTATGCCGGCAGAATAAACTTCCCGGCAAGGCAAAATCACCGCATAATTCCTGTAAAGATAAACAACAGCGACTGGTTTTTCCAATACTCGCCGTATGTTTATTATAACGAGCACTGCATAGTGTTTAACGGCAAGCATACGCCTATGGCGATAAACCGCGATACCTTTCGCAAGTTATTTGATTTTGTAAAGCTGTTTCCGCATTACTTTGTCGGCTCAAATGCAGACTTACCGATTGTAGGCGGCTCGATACTTTCTCACGACCATTTCCAAGGCGGTCACTATACATTTCCTATGGAAAAAGCCGAAACAGTGAGGGCGCTTTCATTTGAAGGCTTTGAGGATATAAGCGCCGGAATAGTGAACTGGCCGATGTCGGTAATAAGGTTATCGGGTAAGGATACTGACAGGATAGTTGCCCTTGCGGATAAAATTTTGCTCTCGTGGCGGAAATATACAGATGAAAGTGCTTTTGTTTTTGCTGAAACTGACGGTGAGCCTCACAACACCATCACTCCTATCGCAAGAAAGCGCGGAGAGAATTTTGAGCTTGATTTAGTTCTCCGCAACAACATAACAACGCCTGAACATCCGCTTGGCGTTTTCCATCCGCACGCAAAACTGCATCACATTAAAAAGGAAAATATCGGTCTTATAGAGGTTATGGGATTAGCGGTTTTACCGGCAAGGCTGAAAGACGAAATGTCAGCCTTAGAACAATCCCTCATCGCAGGCAAGGATATAAGGGCGGATGAGGTGCTTTCAAAGCACGCTGATTGGGCGGATGAATTAAAGAAAAAATATGAATTCACCCGTGATAACACCGCGGATATTTTAAGAAAAGAAATAGGAATTGTATTTTCGCAGGTGCTTTCGGATGCAGGCGTTTTCAAGCGCACAGAAGATGGCGAAGCGGCGTTTTTACGATTTGTTTCGCAGGTAAAGTAATATGTTTTTAAATGTTTTAACCCAGGTTGGCGTTTTAATAATTCTTATTTTGCTTGGGTATCTGTTATCAAAACTAAACATAATAAACGAGGTCGGTGCAAAATGTATGACCGACCTCGTTTTATATGCGGTAACGCCCTGCGTTATCGTGGTATCGTTTATACGCCCTTTTGAAAAAAGTATGGGCAGAAATCTTATTATAAGCACCGTTTCAGCAATACTTGCTCACGCGGTATTTTTTGCTTTAAGTATTCTGATACTTAAAAGCAAGGATATTAAGCGCGAAAGAGTTTTACGGTTTGCCGCCGTTTTCGGAAACTGCGGATTTATGGCACTACCGCTTCAAGAAGCTCTGTTGGGGGAAGACGGCGTTTTTTACGGTGCGTCAGTCGTAGCGGTTTTCAACCTGTTTGTATGGAGCTTTGGCATTTTCCTTATGAGCGGTGACACGAAATATGTCAAACCCAAAGCACTGGTATTAAGCCCGAGTATAATTGCGATTTTAATAGGCATTGTAATCTTTCTATTATCCGCCGATGTGCCGGATATAATAAAAAGTCCTATGAAGTTTATGGCAGGGCTTAACACTCCGCTTCCTATGATAATAATAGGATATCACCTATCAAAAAGTGATATCCTTAAAGGTCTTAAAGATAAGGGCGCTATGCTATCTTCCCTATTAAAACTTGTTGTATTTCCGCTTTTGGCGCTTTTGGCTATGTATGCCTGCAAAATAAGGGGAACAATGCTCGTATCAATCACCATTGCGCTCGCTTCCCCTGCCGCCGCTATGACGGCTATGTTCTCGGCAAAATTCAAAGACGATACCGCCCTTGCGGCAACTATGGTAAGTATGAGCCATCTGCTCTGCATAGCTTCCCTGCCGCCGCTGATTTACTTAGCACAGTTATTGGCTTGATTTTTTAAACTCAGGAGTTTGAGCTGTGATTATCGCGACAAACACCAGGAAACAACCTATGATTTCGTACCAATGCAGGGCGTGCGAAAGTATAAGCCAGCCTCCGATTGCCGCAAAAACGCTTTCAAGGCTCATTGCTATTGAGGCTATTGAGGCTTCGGCATATTTTTGACCGATAATTTGAAGTGTATATCCTACACCGCCTGACATAATACCCAAAAACAGAATACTCCATATCGCCGATTTTATATCGGCGATATTTATTTTTGAGGTTTCAAATATAAGCGCCGCAGAGAGTGAAAAAAACGAACAAAATAAAAACTCCAAAAACGAAAGCCTTAATCCGCCTACGATATCACAGTATTTTTCAACAAACAATATCTGAATACTAAATCCGAAAGCGCAGGAGAGTAAGAGCAAATCAGCAAAGTAAAAGCCCTTAAATCCGTGATAGGCGCAAAGCATATACACGCCTGCAATCGCCAAGACTACCGAAACCCAAACCAAAGGGTGAATTCTTTTGCCGAAAATCGAAGAGATAATCGGCACGATTATAACATAAAGCGCCGTTAAAAATCCGGCACGGGCCTCACTTGAAACACCGCTTGGATAAAGGGCAATGCCCGCCTGCTGTAAATTGGCGGAAAGCGCCAGCATAGCTCCGCAAACCGCACCTGCCGTAAGTGATGTTTTAAGAGATTGTTTTTCGCGCGGAAATATCGGTTCGTGAGTTTTAAAAGAAAAAGCCTTAAAAACTATCGCGAGCATCAATGCGCTTATTGCAAATCTTAAAAAATTAAGGGTCATAGGCGGCACGATTGCCGCGGCGGACTGTGCAACAAATGCAAATCCCCAGATTAAAGCACCTAAGGATAAAATCAAACTCCCCTTGATATTGTTTTTCGCCATAAAATCACCAAATAAGCAAATTTCAGGGGCGGTAATCCGCCCCGTTTTTTATAAAGCCTCAAATATCCTTACGCCCTTAGTATTCATCCAGCGGTAGAGAAGCACCGAAAGCACTGCTATCATCGCGATTATTACAGACATATAAATCTGCGCGCTTAAAAATGTGCCTAAGAATAAATACGGAAGTCCTATTGCGATAGCAAGTGCCCAACCGCCGAATATGGCGAACACCACATTCATCCCCTGCTTTATGGGGACTACCTCATTAGTCCAATTAAGATTGACCTTATGAAGTCCGCAAAACAGGCTGTAAAGCGAATGGAACACAACATAAGCCGCACACAAAATCACCGTGAGCACACCGGTTAAAATACCGGGGCGAAGGGCGATAATTACACAATCGGCAGTAAATACGGCAGGAAGAATATTTATATACATTTGAAGCAGGTACTTTGATTTAAGCACCGTTTTAGTATCAACCGGAAGCGAGCGTATCTGCCAAAGCATTTTACCTTCAAGCGATACTGACGGTGCCGCGGTATCATTCATTGATATGAGCATACAAATCAGAGCCGCCGCGGCAACATAGATTAAATCCTCGTATCCTTTAAACTGTGCCGACAATGCGTTTCTGATGCTTTCTCCCTTAATAACCGCAAAAATACCTGCCGCTATCATAAATATTACACCGAGCCCGCAATTAAGCATATAATTTGCACTGCTTGTAAAACGCTTGAATTCTTTTAGCGTAACGGCGCCCAAAACCGAATGTGATTTCTCGCGTTTAGCCTTATACTTAACCCTTGTTGCCGCCGCAGTGCTGGTAGCAATTTTAATAAAGCTCTTTGAAATTATGTATAGCGTTAAAAAAAGCAGAATGAGTACCGCCGCGTTTACTATCAGCGCAGAAATCAAATCACCCTCAAAAGCTCTGCCTATGATGTAAACAACATACGCCTTATTTTTGATGTTTTCGCCGTAAACCATCACATTTTTTACAAACTCACCTATAAACGAGCTTGCTTTAAAATATACAAAATAGTAAACGGCAAAAAAGAGAAGCGAGATAATAACCGTAACAAAGCTCTTATTTTTAAGTTTTAAACTGATTTTTGCAACAAAATAGCCGAATATGCAGGATAGCGCCAGCACAAAAAGAGATATTGTAATCGGTGCTGCCAATCCGCCTATAATGCCCGCAGTATTTACCGGCGCAATTATAAAATACACTACCACTGCCGGAATAATAGCCACCGCGGAATACATAAGTCCCATAAGATAAACGCCTAAAAGGCGGGATACCATAATAGCACGGACAGGAATAGGCAGAGATAAAAGCAAATCGTTATCCTTTGAAAGATAAAGTCCCGAATAGGTCGAGAACACACTGCCGAAAACGCCGAACAAAATTGAAATCAGCGACATAATCGCAAAATAAAGCCATCCGTAACCTAAAAACACTATCGGGCTCAGAGAGAATGAAAGCGCCCCGAACATACCGCCCATAACGACTATCATCAGAAAGGCAAAAAGCAGAATAAACAAAACTGTTGACGCCTTTGAGCGCGCCTTATTTTTCTTGATATCAAAAAAATACGCCTTAAAAATCTCGGATAACTGTTTTTTAAGGAGAACCTTTATCATTTTTCGGCCTCCAATTCAAGAAATACATCTTCGAGGCTTTCGTCACCCTTGACCTGCTCCATCGTTCCCTCTTTTATGAGCTTGCCGTTTTTAATAATTGCAATCTTATCGCATAGCTTTTCGGCAACCTCCAAAACATGGGTTGAAAAGAATATTGCACCGCCGCTATCACACACTTCTCTCATCATTTCTTTAAGCGAGTGTGCGGCTTTCGGGTCAAGACCTACAAACGGCTCATCCATTATTATAAGCCGCGGATTATGTAGCCACGCCGAAATAATGGCGAGCTTTTGCTTCATACCGTGAGAATAGGCGGAAATAGGTTGTGCAAGGTCATCGGTAAGCTCAAAAATTGCGGCATACTTTTCGATGCGCTCTCTGCGCTCACTTTCACCTACGCCGAATATATCCGCTATAAAATTCAAGTATTTTATTCCCGACATAAACTCATACAAATCCGGATTATCGGGTATATAAGCTATTTGACCTTTAAACCTTATCGGCTCGTCGGTCACAGATACGCCGTCAAGCGATATTTCACCCTCATCAAAGCTCTGAATACCGCAAACTGATTTTAAGGTTGTGGTTTTACCGGCGCCGTTATGGCCGATAAAGCCGTAAATTTCACCCTTGCCGATTTCGAGGGACAAATCGTCAACCGCGCGCCTATCCCCGAAAGTTTTAGTTAAATGTTCTATTTTAAGCATTTTTACACCTCATCTACAAAAAAGCGTTTATACCAAATAAGGAAAGAAAAAATAACATATATTTTTTTGCCGTTTTTCTCTGTTCCGTTATGATGATTATCAAGCATTTTGTTGATTTTTTCAGTATCAAAAAACTCGGCGGCAAAATCGGCATTAAACAGTTCTTTTACCGAATTATAATATTTATCCTCTTTTATCCAGTTGCCAAACGGTACCGGGAAGCCGAGCTTACGGCGTTTTGCCCACTCTTCAGGTATGCACTTTTCGGCAACCTTACGGAAAATATACTTGGTTTGATTATCTCTTACTAAGTACTTAGTGGGTATTTTTCTCGAAAGAGCAAATACCTCTTTATCAAGGAAGGGTACACGAAGCTCCACGCTGTTCGCCATAGACATTTTATCGGCTTTAAGCAGTATATCGTAAGGGAGCCAGAAATTAAGGTCAATATACATCTTGCGAAGCACATCATCCTTACCCTTAACCTCGTTATAAAACGGTGTGCAAAGGTCGAAAGGACTGACTGTGGGTTTATACTTCTCTTTAAGCACTCCGCCTACCTCGTCCGGCAAAAACATTTCTGTTTTATTATAATAGCGGCGGGATAGCTCTTTGCCGTACTTTTCGATAAAGTGCTTACCCTTAAAATAAGGAAGCGGTCGAGCCACCGCGGCAATACCTCTGCGAATAGCGAGCGGCAATCGCAGATAATGCTTTGCCGCGCCCTGCACATTATACTCATTATATCCGCCAAACATTTCGTCCGCACCCTCGCCGGAAAGCACAACCTTAACCTTAGTGCGCGCCAATCTGCTTAAAAAATAAAGCGGTACCGCGCTTACATTTGCGCTCGGCTCATCAAGATGGTACTGAACCGTCGGCAATATATCAAAAAACTCATCACCCGAAATGGTTTTGGAAAAGTGTTCTACGCCAAAATGGTCGGAAAGCCCCTTTGCGTATTCTATTTCGCTGAAACCCTTGCCCTCAAAACCCACGGTAAAGGTTTTATTCGGCTTTGCAACCGATACAACATACGAAGAATCAACACCGCCCGAAAGATAGGAGCCTACCTCAACATCACTGATTTTATGATACTCAACCGATGATTCAAGCGTTTCCTTTACGAGCTTTTCATAGTATTCATAAGTGTTTTCTTGCTTGTCATAATCGAGCTTGCTGTACTGTTTTACGGTAAGCTCACCTTCTTTATAAGTCAAAAAATGACCGGGAAGCAATTTTTTAGTGTTTTCAAAAAATGTTTCCTCCATATGATTTGTGCCATAGCACAAATACATTGAAAGAACCTTTTTATTAAGCGACTTTTTAAAGTTCGGATGCGATAGAAAGCTCTTTATCTCACTGCCTGCCATAAAGGTTTCGTTATCAAAGTAATAATACACCGGCTTTATGCCGAAAAAATCCCTCGCACAGATGAAGGTTTCATTTCTCTTATCGTAAATGAGTATGCCGAACATACCACGCAGCTTGCTGAAAACATCCGTGCCGTACTCTTCGTAACCGTGAACTATAACCTCGGTATCGCTATTTGTGGCAAATGTATGACCGCAGTCTTTAAGCTCTTTTCGAAGCTCCATAAAGTTATAAATTTCGCCGTTGAACATAACAACGATATTTTTATCCTCATTGTAAATCGGCTGGTCGCCGCCGGCAAGGTCTATTATGGACAGTCTGCGAAAGCCCATAGCAACGCGGTCATCAACATAATAACCGTCGCTATCAGGGCCGCGGTGTATTATCCTATCCGCCATACCTTTTATGATTTTTTCCTTTTCCTTATTATCAAGTCTATCTGCAAAACCGCAAAATCCGCACATTATAAAAGCTCTCCTTAATTCAGGTCTAATCCCAATCCCAAGTGAAATTTTTATATGCTTTTTTATAGTTCAAGCCTATTTTAAAAAGCATAAGTTTTCTTATAATACCGTTATCCTTTTTATATTTCAGCGGATGAACGCCCTTGCTCCAAAGAGAAAGAGCCTTGTTTTTAAATTCCTCATTAACTATATACTTTTTAGCTACCGATTTTGGCACAAAGGTTTCGAGTACTAATTTATCCGCCTTGCAAAACTGCATATCCTCGCCAAGTATCAGGTCGCGGTAAAGCACCTCTATAAGATTATATCCGCAGGGAGTGATGTAATATGAGCATCTGCCCTGCCTTGCGTTTATTTCCATAACCTTATATTTGCCTACACGAGCATCGTACTTCATATCAAACTCGGCAAAGCCCTGATATCCGATGCCCTCCATAAATTCCACAATTTTGCCTATTTGTATTTCCACACCGTCAAACTGTGAATATCCGTTTATGAGCACCGCGGCGTTGCCTATCATACGGGGGCTATGCTCTTGAAGTCCGATTTGAGCAAATGAACA
>CADBOD010000069.1 GCA_902796165.1 Oscillospiraceae bacterium
CCCGTAAGGGGATAAAACTCGTTACAGTGCTTAATGTCCGCAATATTGGCGGTGTCTAAAATGTATTCCATAATTATTCCTCCGTTAGATTATTTCGATATTAAGAATATCGCAGAGATTTTTGATTATTTCGGTATTATCTCCATAGGAAATGATATAGTGCTGACACATAACATTCTGTGCAAACTTATCTACATCACTAAGGAATATCTGAAGTCCGGGCAGTTGAGGTGCCGGTTGCGTCCAACCTGCTTCTTCCCATTTTGGAGGAGTTTTGCCTTCGCCTACTACCAGATGCATCTTGTACTTTCCGTCCTCAAAGAAAAGTCTGCTCATTGTAACAGTCCCTGTTTTAACCTTTGATACATTGAGTATGCCTTCTGAAAGTTCGCCGAAAGCCGCCGGCATAACGGCAGTTTCTCCCATTGTAACTTCCTTGGGTATATAATCGGGAACGCCTGCAAGCACGCTATCCTCAAAGAATTCATAAAATTCGAGATATGCTCCGCACTGATTTGTAAGCGCCTTTATAATTAACTGTGTTACATTGCCGAGGCAGTCATTTTCAGGTATTGTTGATACACCCTCACAGTCTGCAAGGAGCATAAATATCGGTGCCGGCGGGAAGCCTAAAAGTTTTTTCATACCGTCAACATCTTTTAAGGATATTGCCTTGTAGCCGCGCTCGTCGATGAGCGATTTTACGGCGAGATAATACCCAGCCGCCATTTCCATACCCTCACGCTTGGCGGGTTTCAGGAAATTCCATTTTGACATTACATTATCTATAACTTCAGCCTTTTGTTCTGCCGTTATATTATCATATCTCTGCTTGATTTCAAGCATTTCAAAGGTTTCTATTTCAGGGCCTATTTCACGCTTTAAGGATGAGCCGTCATAGAGTGTGCCGTAAAGATTCATATCACGGTAACCTGCCATACCCACCTTCATAAAGCGAAGTTCTTTTGCCGCCATAGCCGCTTTGGCAAATGAGGCAACCTTTTTTGAATTTGACGGTTTGCCTATAATATCGTAAACATACTTAAAGGTATAGCCCAGGTCTTTGAAGGTCTTGCGAAGCGCGCTCGTACCCGCCTGGTCGGCGGTGGTCACTATCCTGTCGCCCTCGCGCCAGCCGCAAAGTCCCCATAAAACCATAGGAATGTGACGGTATTTTTCGGCGACCTTCACTACCGCGTGCGTCGGTATCCAACCGGCAACGCAAAGAACAAGGCAGTCAAAGTCCCCGCCTTCAAGCGCGGCATACGCTTTTTTTATATCCTTTTCCTCGTAGTCATCGGTTACCGGATATACCGAAACAAGGTCAAGCCCCTCGCCTTTGAGCGCTTCTTCTGCCGCTTTGCACTTGTTGACGATAATGTCAACGGGAGTGTTTACCTCGCCGAAACCGACAAATGCTGTTTTACCCATTTTTATACCTCCGAATTTTGAATTGATTATTTTTTAGCTACGGGCGCACCCGTATTTGACGTAAAATATTTTCTCTTGAATCTTTTCCAAAGCGGCAGCATTACCGCTATCATACCCGCCGATACAACCATTAAGACAAAATAAAGAACCGAAACCGCTTTCCAGCCGTATCCGTCAGCGACCCTCGTTATACCGTAGCCGGAAATGACCGAACCAAGCGATGCCGCCATATTTAAAAAGCCAGCCGCGGTGGCGCTTTTGCCGAACCTTTCAAAGCGCAGATTGCAGTATGACGAAAGCATCCATATGACCGAGTGAGCTCCGGATATCACGCAAAGAGAAACGACCGCCGGCGTAATTCCGACATTACTCATAAGAAGCGCCGCGGAGAATGACGAAATAACAAGCATAATCAATACTCCCGTAGGTGCGCTTTTAACAGTTTTAGGATAGAAGAAAACTCTTGCAAGAACGATGCTAACAACGCTGACGGATATTATGAGTATGTTGAGGATGTTGCCTATTGACGGCGAAACGCCTTCATACGTTTCCATAAGCATTGTGGCGGAAAGCGTTTTAACGCTTGTACCCGCGGTTCCCGCAAAAAGATAAATCACAATCAGCAGTATAAATCCGCTTTCAAAAAAGAGTTTAAGCGCGCCGCCGTTTTGCTTTGAGCCGCCCTCAACCGCCGGCTTCAGCGCCTTATCGGGGAACATATACGGCTTTTCCGCGGCGGTTACAAAATTAAGTATAATCGCCAGCACAAAAAGAACGGCGGCGGATACCGCGAAATTATAATACCACCTGGGAATTACCGCCGCAACGGCGTACGAAAGAATCAGCCCCGCGGAGGTTGAAAACGACATATAGTAGGCGGCGTTTTTACTGTCCGACCTGACTATTTGCGAAGATATTATTTTGAAAACGGCGGGCCA
>CADBOD010000070.1 GCA_902796165.1 Oscillospiraceae bacterium
ATTGCAATCTTCATTTTACTTCTCCTTTTCCTGTTTTGCTTTTAATTCTCTTTCAGCCTGAGGAAGTTTAAGGTACATAGGCATAAGTTCCTCACTGTCAGAATAATTGTTTTCTTTAATCGCTTTATTAGCATATAGACCAACACCTATTGCATTTTGCATCATAAGTGAAGGCGTAGCAAGTTTTATATTGCTTTGATTATTCGTCGCATCAAGTACTGACGCCGCCGCATCGCCGCACAAAATAATAGGTTTATCATCGATACCTGTAAGTACTTTTGATAAATCTTCAATCATAACTGCTTTATCTTCGCAAATTCGGGTAATATTTTCCCCGTCAACCTCAAATAAAGCACAATATACCTGCGAGCATCTTGCGTCAATTACCGGGCAGATAACAGCGTGTTCTCCCTTAAACATATACGCCGCCGAAAGAAGAGTGGATACTCCTACACATTTAAGACGCTTTGGCTCGGCAAGCCCTTTTGCGCAGGCAATACCTATGCGAAGACCGGTAAAAGAACCGGGACCCGTTGATACCGATACAGCTTCGATATCTGAAAAACTGAGCCTTGCTGATGAAAGCACATTTTGAATAATAGGGAAGAGGGTTTGAGAATGAGTTAATTTGATATCCGAATAAGCGTAGCTGACAATTTTGCCATCATTTATTATTGCCGCAGAAACCGGTGAAGCTGAACATTCTATTGCTAATATGTTCATTTTTTATCACCGCCTGATATTGAAATTTTGCGCTCGTTATCAGAAACCCTTTCAATTTCCACGATAATAACCTTTTCGTTTTGAAGAGCACCTTCGATATTTTCGCTCCATTCAATCGCAACAATGCCGCCGGCATCCAAATATTCAAAATAACCGGTGGAATTCAAATCATCCCAACCGGTTATCCTATACATATCAAAATGAAACAAATCGAGCCTGCCGCCGATATATTCGTTGACAATAGCAAAAGTAGGAGAAGTAACATCACCGGAAAAACCAAGGCCGTTTGCAAGACCTTTGACAAAACAGGTTTTTCCCATTCCGAGACCGCCCTTTAATGCAATAATTTCACCGCCGCAAAGCTCATTTGAAAGCTCAGCGGCGATTTTCATAGTATCAAATTCAGAAGAGGAGAAATAAGTACAATCCACAATGTATTCCTCCTTTCTTACTTTAAGAGATTTTATCATAACCGACAATTTATGTCAATCATAAAATTGATTTTTTAAAATTATGTTTAGATTGCATAATTTATCTCTTGCATTTTTTAAGAGAATTTGTTATTATATTCATAGATGTAGTCAGGCGAGGTGTTTTTATGAGTAAAAAGGCTATTAAATATATTCTTATTGTTCTTTCGATATCTGTATTGCTGATTTGTTTTACAGGATGCAAGAGTAATAAGAAGGATGTTTATGGTGCTGCATCGGATTTTATAAAGGTCAGCCATCCGGAGAAGCCTAACACAAATGTTTTTTCAGATGACGATTATACCGGAGATAACGCTTCATCTTCGAGTAACAGCAGTGTGACTTCAACTTCTGATAACAATTCTTCATCTTCACAGATAAGTGCTTCTGATTCCGTCGAGGCTTCAAGCGGTGATAGCAATTCTACAGATAACACTGAAAATGATAACAGCACAGATAATTTAAAACCGAGTGTCGAGCCTATTAAGGGTGATCAAGGTCCGGTAGTAATATTAAATTAGTATATTGAAAAAAGGTTCCGATCAAAAGACCGGAACCTTTATTTTTTTATTCAAAACTTTATATGAATTTGTGCAGATGTATAAACATTGACAAATCGCGTAATCTTTGGTAATATTATATTTAATATTATACTATTGGGGATGATTATTACGGTTTGCAGTATGACCGGTTTCGGCAGGGGCAAAAAGCAAGAGAATTCCGTTGAGGTTACTGTAGAGATTAAATCGGTAAATCATAGGTATTTTGAATATAGCTCAAGAATTCCTCGAGCATATCAGTTTTTAGATGATAAAATCAAAAATCTTTTAAAAACCAAAATTATTCGCGGTAAGGTAGAGGCGAGTGTTAGCATAATCAACAATTCCGAGAATTCTATGTTGGTAGAGCTAAATGAAGCATATGCTTCATCTTTCATTTCTGCTATGCGCGAATTTGGCAAAAAGCATAAAATTAAGGATGATATCAAGCTATCGGCACTTGCACAGAACAGAGATTTGTTCAATGTGAAAAGCACTGATTTAGATGAAGAATTCATTACAGAATTGGTGCTTGATACAGCCAACGAGGCACTGAGCAGTTTTGTTGAAGCAAGGGAAAGAGAAGGTCAGAAGTTAGTTGACGATATTGTTTCAAGAGCTGATTGTATTCTCGAAAAGGTGGCTATAATAGAAAAGCGTTCACCTCAGACAGTAAGTGAATACCGTGCGCGGCTTGAAGGAAAGATTAAAGAGCTTTTGGGAGATACAACAGTTGATGAGCAACGCCTGCTTACTGAAACCGCCATATTTGCTGATAAAATTGCGGTTGCCGAAGAAACCGTAAGGCTGAAAAGCCACATTTCTGCGTTAAATGCCCTATTTGAAACCGGCGGTGATATTGGTAAAAAACTTGATTTTATTGTCCAGGAAATGAACAGGGAAACCAACACTATCGGTTCAAAAGCTCAGGATATAGAAATCGGCAAAATTGTAATCGATATTAAGTCGGAAATAGAAAAAATCAGGGAACAGATACAGAACATTGAATAGCAGGTGATTATTTGAAACTCGTAAATATCGGATTCGGTAATATGATTGCGATTGATAGAATTGTTGCGATAGTAAGTCCGGAATCCGCACCGATTAAGCGAATTGTACAGGAGGCAAAGGAAAACGGTTCATTGATTGATGCTACTCACGGCAGGCGTACACGCGCCGTAATAATCACGGATAGCGAACACATAATTCTCACATATCTGCAATCCGAAACGGTTGTCAGCCGTATTAC
>CADBOD010000071.1 GCA_902796165.1 Oscillospiraceae bacterium
ATGTTCGTTACTTCAATAACGAAAGATTGTCATACAAACTTAATTACAAAACCCCTGTTCAATACAGAATCGAACAAGGGTTTAAGTAATTGGTGGTTTTTACTGTCTACTTTTACTTGACAAGTTCATTTACCGGTGGTTATGATTTGTATTTTTTGATTGTATTATCGTTTTGTATTTCGGTTTTTCTTGTAATTATGAAAAAATTGGTATATAATAATATATATTTAATTTGGAGTGGTATGTTTGCTTTTAAGTCTTATCAGAAGCGGCGCTGATATCTGGACGATTATCGGAGCTATAATGTCGGTTATAATTGTTGTTTTTTTAACTCTTCCTGTGCACGAATTCGCACACGGGTTTGTTGCCGATAAATTGGGCGACCCCACGCCTCGCTATCAGGGCAGGCTTACTTTAAACCCCATAGCTCACCTTGACCCGATAGGCTCGCTCGGCATTTTGCTTTTCGGTATAGGCTGGGCAAAACCGGTAAGTATCAACGCAAGGTACTTTAAAAATCCAAAATGGGGAATGGCGATAACCGCGCTGGCAGGACCCGTTTCAAATATTATAATGGCGTTTATTGCTTTGATTTTAATGAATTTGTTTATTCTTCTCGGCAATAATTGGGGCATTACCGGTGGGGTGTATCTGTTAGTCGTTTATTTTTTCTCTTATATTGCAAGGATAAATGTGTATCTTGCGGTGTTTAACTTTATACCGATACCGCCGTTTGACGGCTCGCGCATCCTTTTTGCTTTCCTGCCTACAAAGTATTATTTCTCGATTATGCGCTACGAGAGGGTTATTTTCATAGGTTTGCTTATTGTTTTATACACAGGTGTTTTAAGCTATCCGCTATCTTATGTATCAAATCTTATTTTAAGCGGACTGTCGTTTATAGCAGGCTTGCCGTTTAGTTTTTAGGAGTGCAAATGGAAACAAAACTGTTTTATAAGCTGGAAGATTTTGAAGGCCCGCTTGACCTGCTTCTTCAACTTATTTCAAGAAACAAACTTAATATCCGTGATATAAAGCTCTCAGTGCTTATTGACCAATATCTCGAACAGATAGAGTATTTTCGTACACAGGAAATGGAGATAGCAAGCGAGTTTTTGGAAATGGCTTCCCGCCTTATCTATATGAAAACCGTGAGCTTACTGCCGAGGCACGAGGAAATCGAACAGCTTAAAGAGGAACTTACCGGCGAGCTTTTGGAGTATAGCATTTGCAGGCAAATGGCGGAAAAGCTATCAACGATGACTGACGGATTTGATAAATTCGTAAAACTGCCGACATCCTATGATTTTGACTCGGCTTATGAACTTAATCACGATAGCGAAACCTTGCTTACCGCATATCTATCCGCTGTAAATCGCGCAAAGCGGTTTGCCCCTGTGAATGTGGCACCTTTTACAAGGATAGTTGCAAAGAAAATAGTTGCGGTATCCACTAAGATAGTTTATGTAATAAGGAAGCTCGCTTTTTCAGGGAAAAGCAAGCTTAGCACGCTTTATAAAAGCGCAAAGAGCCGTTCAGAACTTGTGGCTACATTTTTGGCGGTATTGGAGCTTTGCAAAGCAAACCGCGTAAAAATCGGTATGGTTGACGGCGGAGATGCCGAAATAAAACTTATTAAGGGGCATAAAAGAGATGAATAATGAAAAAATAATATCTGCGCTTAGTGCGGTGCTTTATGCCTCGGGTGACCCGATAGGGATTGACAGGCTTTCCGAGGTTTTGGAAATTAAGCCTGAGCAGGTTGAAAAGGCGGCAATGCGCCTTAGCGAAAAGCTCGAAGAGAGTAAAATCGGAATAGAGCTTTTAAGGCTTGATAACTCATATCAGCTTGCTACAAAGACGGAATTTGCCGATTATATCAAGAAAGCCTTTGATTTAAAGCGAAAAACACCTCTATCAAATGCGGCGTTTGAGGTTTTGTCTGTTATAGCATATAATCAGCCTGTTACAAGAGCTTTTGTAGAGCAGGTAAGGGGAGTGGACTGTTCAGGCGTTATAACCACGCTTCTCGAAAAGGAGCTTATAGAGGAACGCGGCAGGCTTGAGCTTCCAGGCAGACCGCTTTTGTACGGAACTACAAAGAATTTTCTTCGCTGTTTCGGGCTTTCTGATTTATCCGACCTGCCGCCGCTTCCAAAAGAGCAAAGCGCAGTAAACGATGTAGGTGAGCAGTTGCCGATTTCCGATGAGCTTAACGGCGAGGCCGAAGTAAAGGAAGATTTATAGTGATAGCCTTATATATTATAGGCGGAATTCTCCTTTTTTTGCTTGTAGTGCTTTTGATACCCGTAAGCGCCGACATGAGCTATAAGGACAAGCTCTTTGTAGCGGTAAAATACGGCGGAATAAAGGTGTTTGATAGCCGTAAGCCCGAAAAGGAAAAGCCCGAAAATAAGCAGGCGCCGAAAACTCCGCAAAAACCGCCCGAAGAAAAGCCGAAAAAAGAAAATTTCTTTACTAAGACCTTTAACGAAAAAGGCAAAATCGAGGGTATCAGGTTTTTTGCACAACTCATAAAAGCCGGTATTTCACGAATAATATGGGTGATAAGAAAAATCAAGTTCAGAAGATTTTTCCTTGATATAAGTATAGCCAGTGATGATGCGGCGAATACGGCGATAGCTTACGGTGCCGTTTGCGCCGCGGTTTATCCTACGGTTAATTTCATAGACCAAAACACCGATTTATCCGTAAAAAAGGTAAATATCTACACCGATTTTGATAAGCTAAGCCCCGAAATTGAGGCGGCGGTTTCGGTGAAAACGCGGTTTATATATGCGGTTATTGCCGCAATTTCATTCTTTTTTGCGTATTTAAGAATTAAAAAGGAAAGTGATAATAATGAGCGAAAACAACCTCAGTAACCTTATGGAAATAGCAACTGAAAAGCTGCGTGCTATGGTTGATGCGGATACAATAATAGGCACACCGCTTACTGTTGGTAATATAACTCTTATACCGGTGTCGAAAATATCTTTCGGTCTTGCTACCGGCGGCAGTGATTTTCCCACAAAGAATTCAGGTACCGTCTTCGGCGGCGGTGGCGGCGCCGGGATGACGGTAAGCCCCGTAGCCTTTATTGCCGTGAACGGAGATAATGTTCATATGCTCCCCGTGTATAACGAAATGGGAACTATGGACAAGGCTATAAATATGGCGCCTGAGCTTATTGATAAGGTGAAAAGTCTTTTCACAAAAAAGAAGGATAAAAACACGGACATACTCGAATAATTTTGTCCCCTCACTCATAAAATTTATGGGTGTTTCGGATGAAAAGAGTTATTTGTTTTTTAATGCTTTTAATTTTTGCGTTTTCGCCTTCATATTCTGTTTGCGGCCTTTCAGCAGGTGCGGCTGTGGCTATAAACGGAGATAGCGGAGATATTCTTTACTCGCATAACTGCGATGTAAGGCTTCCGATGGCGAGCACCACAAAGATTATGACGGCGCTTGTACTCCTCGAAAACTGCAAAAATCTTGATGAGGAAATCGTTGCCACAAAAGAAATGGTTACGGTTGAAGGCTCTTCAATGGGGTTGCTTGAAGGGGATAGGGTATCTTATAGGGCACTGCTTTACGGTATGATGTTGGCATCAGGTAACGATGCCGCGAATGCCGCGGCGATTGCCGTTTGTAAGAGCGTGGAAGCCTTTGTGGAGCTTATGAACAAGAAGGCTCTTGATTTGGGCCTTAAAAACACACATTTTGTAACGCCCTCCGGACTTGACGCCGAAGGGCATTATACAACCGCATTTGAGTTGGCGCTCATAGCTCGTGAGGCGCTTAAAAACCCCGATTTTGCCGAGGCGGCAGCGGCAAAAAGCGCAACGGTTTGCTTTGGCAATCCTCCTTACATAAGAAATTTGAGTAATCATAATAAGCTGCTTAGGATGTACGATGATATAATCGGGGTTAAAACAGGATTTACGAAGAAATCCGGCAGGTGCCTTGTTTCTGCCGCAAGGCGTGACGGAAAATTTGTGATAGCCGTCACACTCAACGACGGTGACGATTGGGCAGACCATAGGTTTTTGCTTGACAGTGGACTTTCAGCTATCGAGGTGTTTAATTATTCTCCCGATAACCCTCCCGTTTCTGTGCCTATTGTAAGCGGTGATAAAAAGGCGGAGCAGGTCACCATATCTGGCGCGAATTTTTGTGTTCCAAAAGGGCAAAGCGTTTCTTCTTCCGTGTGTATGCCGCGTTTTTTGTATGCGCCCATAAATAAAAATGAAGTGTTGGGAAATGTTCAATATTATTGCCTTGACAGACTTATTTATAAAAGTAATATAATCGCGAAAGAAACTGTAAAAAACACGAATACAAGCGCTTTAAACACATTTTTAGAGATTTTAAAATATATGATATCGATTATTTAGGAGTTAATATGAAGGATAACAGAATAAGACTTCAAAAATTCTTATCCGAGTGCTCAGTAGCCTCACGCAGAAAGGCGGAGGAATTGATAGCTGACGGTAAGGTGAAGGTTAACGGACATATCGCAAGCGTCGGGGATAAGGTTGACCCTAAGCGTGATAAGGTCACCGTAAAGGGTAAAAGAGTGGTGGCTCAGAATAAAAAGGTTTATATTATGCTTAATAAACCTCGCGGCTATGTTACCACGCTTAAAGATGAGTACGATAGAAAAACGGTAAGTGACCTTGTGAAAGATGTGGGAATAAAGGTATTTCCGGTAGGCAGGCTTGATAGAGATTCCGAGGGACTTTTATTCTTGACTAATGACGGTGATTTTGCAAACGGTATAACACACCCATCAAAAAATGTTAATAAAACCTATGCCGTAACCGTAAAAGGAACAGCGGATGATGAGCAGATAGAAAAAATGTCCGTTGGTGTTTTGATTGACGGCAGAAAAACACTGCCCTGTGATGTTTTTGTTACCGAGCGAAAGTCTGACAGAACCTTTTTAAAGTTCATAATCAGCGAGGGCAGAAACCGCCAGATAAGAAAAATGTGCGAGGCGGTAGGGCTTCAAGTTTTAAGGCTTAAAAGACTTGAAATCGCAGGAGTAAAATTGGGCGGTCTTAAACTCGGCGCGTGGAGAGAGTTAAATGAGCGCGAGATGACAAGGCTTACAAATATATCGGAGAAAAGAGAAGAAGTATGATAACGGTAGCGCCTTTAAAGGATAAGAAAGAGATTGAGAGCTTTTTTCAAAAATCAGGTCTTGATATGACCGGTTTTTCAGGTTGCGTTACGGCAACTGCCGATGGCGAGCTTTTGGGATATTGCCTTTATGAGCTGTATGAAAAGGGGATAACCGTGCTTTATATAACGCCTAAGAATGATTTACCTTTGGCGGACGGTATCCTTCGTTCAACCCTTAATGTTGCGGCACAGCGTTCTGCTATGGATGCAAGATACGAGGGAAAGGATAATGAGGAATTGTTTAAAAAACTCGGATTTGTGCTCGATGCAAATGAAAATAGGCTTGATATTGATAAGCTGTTTTCAGGATGCAGTCATAAGGGATAAAAAAGTTCTTGCAAAATGGTAAAAAGTATGATATTATTACCTTTACTGAAATGTTAAATTTTTATGCTTTATATACGGAGGTAAAAAAATGAGTGTTTGGGAGATAATTTTGGGTATTGCCGTTATTTTGGTATCCTTGTTTATTATTGTTGTTATTCTTCTTCAACAGGGTCACAGAGCGGGTATTACCGGCGCTATTTCCGGCGGTGCTGATACTTTCCTTTCCAAGAACAAGGCACGCACATTTGATGCTACACTTGCGCGTTTCACAAAGTATATTGCCATTTTGTTCTTTGTGCTGGCTCTTGTTGCAAACTTTATAGCCCTTAAAAAGTAATTTGTTTTATCAAATAAAAAAGCAGTCACCAGTAGGTGACTGCTTTTTTTGTCCGTCAAATTCAGGCATTTATATCAACAAGTCTTGTTTTTTGTTGGCTGTAATCAGCCGCTATTACATCGGCGAGGGCGAGGGCGGTTTTAAAGCAGAACTTAAATTTTTTAGGCGATATGATATACAGCGCTTCACACTGTATGATATAGTATCCGCTTTTTTAATACGCGAAGCGTATATCATTGCAAAAGACCCGCCGAAGCGAGTCTTTTGCATGGTCCGAGTGTTCATAACGCAAGCAAAAAACGCGAGGAAGAAAACTACAAAAACAGAGAACCTCAACTGCGCGTTTGCGTGTCGAGGCTCTCGACTG
>CADBOD010000072.1 GCA_902796165.1 Oscillospiraceae bacterium
CACCCTTACCGCGTAAAGCGGCGGTATATCTCTGTTGCACTCTCCCTGGGGTCACCCCCGGCAGCCGTTAGCTGTTATCCTGCCCTGTGAAGCTCGGACTTTCCTCACATACACCGTATGCGCGACCGCACGGCCGACTCACATTATAAATATACCATAAAAGCTCTCTTGTGGCAAATATTTTTTGTTTGAATAATATGTGATATCAGGTAAATTATTTTAAAAGAGGGCGAAAAAATGACTAAACTTAATCAAAAATTCTTTTTAGGCGCAAATTCGGCAGACGGCTTTATATCACATTTTTCGGATAGCTATATTCCGGGTACTTGGCGTGCTTTTATAATAAAAGGCGGTCCGGGAAGCGGTAAATCATCCTTTATGAAATATATTGCCGCAAAGGCGGAGGATAGGGGATACACCGTTATTTTAACTCCTTGCTCATCCGACCCCGACTCACTTGACGGCGTAATAATAGAGGAGCTTAAAACAGTGCTTTTAGACGGTACTGCTCCGCATATAGTAGAGCCTTCACTGCCGGGTGCTTGTGAAAACATAATAAATCTCGGAGAATTCTGGAATAGCGAAAAACTTTTTTCAAATGCCGAAAAGATAAAAGAAACGGCACAGAGAAATTCAAAACTCCATAAAACAGTTTCAGCTTATTTATCGGCGGCAGGAGAGTTAATGTTTGATAATCTGAAAATTTCAAGATTATATACCGACCGAAGCGCCGCATTAAAACTTGCAAAGCGTATGGCGCATAAATATTTGCCTGAAAGAAATGGCGGCGTAGGTGAGGAATTTGTGCGCTTTATCGGCGGTACAACGCCAAAGGGGATAGTCGCTTTTTCAAGGACGGTCACCGATTTTTATAAAAACATAGTTGTTATTGAGGATAAGTTCGGCGCCGCATCAAATGAAATTATGAGGTATTTGCGAGCCGCCGCAAAGCAGGGAGGATATGATGTAATCACCCTGAAAAATCCGTTTTTGCCCTCAGAGCTTACCGACCATATACTGATACCTGAATTATCTCTGGCGTTTGTCACAGAAAACGAGTATATAAAATTCAGTGCCGATTTGCGCCGCATACACGCTCGTAGATTTACCGATAACGGCGCAATGAAGGAGTACAGAGCACGAATGCTTTTTAACAGGCGTGTATCAAGAGAATTACTGCTTGGAGCAATATACACGCTTAATAAGGCAAAAAAGGTGCACGATGAGCTTGAAAGCTATTATATAAATGCTATGGATTTTGGCGCGCTTACTGAATTTGCAGAGGACTTCGCGGAAAAAATACTGTAATTTAAAACATAATAAAAAGACTTACGGGGCAGACCTTTCGGTCTGCCCCGTAAATTTGCGGCCGAGATTGCCGAGTGTGGAGAAAATGAAGTCTGTTTATTTATTATGCGCTGACTGAGGTTTTTTCAGTATTCGTTTGCGCATCGGTTGGTGTGCTTTCGTTACTGCTCTTGTTTGTGGGCTTTTGCCGTTTTACTTCGCCCTCGGCAGTGCTATCCGCGCTCGGCTTTTGGCGCTTTGTTCCTGATTCTGTCGAGCCATCACCGGAAGGCATTTGAGGTCTTTCTTTCATCTGTCCGTTTGGACTTTGCGGCATAGTTCCTTCTGTATTTCCGTTGCCATTATCGGGGATAGTGTTGGGGTCTGCCGGCATCATATTGCCTTTCATACCGTTTGGCATACCGCCGCCCATTCCGCCGCCTCCCATCATTTGATTTTGAATGGTTGTAACCTCACTGCCGTTTACTATAACAGTGCCTGCGTTTAAAGTGCCTGTGCCGTCATAATCAAACGGTGAATTGGCAGTTATATCTATTGTACCGCCGTTTATTGTAATATTTCCGTTTGCATCTATACCGTCTGTATCGCCGGCACCCATAACTATTGTGATTTTTCCGCCGTTTATTTCAACTGCCGGGGTAGCTATGGTGGATTTTTTAGCGGCGTTGATACCGTCGTCAGAGGCTTTTATATCTATTGTGCCGTCATTTATCTGAATTACCGTTGCTTCAAGACCCTCCGCGGCTGTGATATCAAGTGTGCCGCCGTCTATTTGAAGTGTTGTGGTGGCGTGAATACCGTCATCCCCGGCGTTTACGGTAATTGTTCCGCTTTTGATGTAGATATAGCCCTTTTCGTTGTCATCATTGTTTTCACTGTGAAGTCCGTCCTCACCGGCGGTGATTTCAATAGCAGCATTTGCTATGCGGATACTGTCATTAGCATCTACACCGTGTTTAGCGGCGCTCAATTTATATGTGCCGCTTGTGAATTTAACATCATCCTTGCCTACAACGGCGTGTGCAGAGGGACTTTTTATTGTGAGCGTTCCTTCGCCGTTAAAGGTTATATCGGATTTTGAGAAAATTGCACCGTCAATATTGTTATCGTCAATAGCGGTGAATGTTCCGCCGTTTTCCAAGGTGTTTTCGGTATCCTTTACAGTGGTTACAAATACCTTGTCAGCGGATTTTACATAGAGCGCGGCAGAGGTTTTACTTGTAACCGACACACCGTTTAAAACTATTTGCACCTTATCGGTATCGGGTACATCTACGGTAATTGACCCGTTTGACGAAGTGCCTGAGATTATATATGTGCCGGCTTCGGTTATTTTGATATCGGGGTTACTGTCACTTATTGTGATTTTTGTGGCTGTGCTTTCATCGTATCCTACTTCGAAATCACGGTCGGAGAACATATCGTCTATGCTCTCAGAGAGAGCTGTGTCACTTTTGTCAAGTGTTACACTGGATTGGCTTGAAGAGTTGTTTGTTTTGCCGCAGCCTGAGAGTATCATCATTATTGATAATAACGCGGCTGTAACGGGTATAAATATTTTTAGTTTTTTCATAATTATCACCTTTCTTATAGTTCGGAGTTTGGAACCTCCTGATTTGAAATCGAAATTTCAAGATTGCCGTTTCGCTCACGGATGGCGTC
>CADBOD010000073.1 GCA_902796165.1 Oscillospiraceae bacterium
GCCGTAACGCCTGCGGCTATCGCGGCATACTTGATTGAAGAGCCCTTATTTTCCTTTACTTCTCCGGCACTTGCCTTTGATTTTTCGGCGCCGGATTTTGCCTTTGCGCCCTTTTGAACTTTTCTCACATTTTCTCTTGTTTCACCGTATATAAGCTCGTTTTTAAGTGTTTCAATATCCTTAGTTCTCTTGGAATAATCAACCTGCATTCCATTAGCAAGTGATACAAGCACCTGGCGCGGAAGCTCATCCGCAAAATGCGAAGGAATGGTCAAGCTATCCTTTTTTACCCTCTCATCAGCACAGGGCGGAACTGTACCTATAAGCACGGTAAAAAGTGTGGCGCAAATGCCGTAAACATCTGTATATACACCCACATCAGCGGCTGACGAATACTGCTCCGCGGCGCTGTACCCATCCTTAATAACAGCGGGGAAATCGCCCGATTTGCCGCCGAGGTTTGACGGCAGGGATACAAGCCTCAGCTTACCGTCACGGCAGACCATAACGGTTTCAGGTGATATCGCACCGTGGATAATGCCTAAATCGTGAAGTGATTTCACCGTATCAATGAGGGGTAAAATAAGCGGTCTTACCTGCTCCCAGCGAAGATTTCCGCCGTTGCGCGCAAGAAATCTTTTAAGCGTAATTCCGGAAATTGTTTCGCCAACGGCGTATGCCGTTGAGTTTTCCTCAAACACTGAGAATGTTGAAGGCAGGCTTGCCAGCGGAAAACCTATGAGTTTTTTGTTTTTATCGATAAAATCTATAAGTCCCTCATTATAGGCGAACTGTGCCTCAGCAGAAGCCCTGACTGTTTTATCCGGGTTTCTCTCGGCAATACTCGCCGGAAAATACTCCTTAATGCTTACCGCTTTATTCTCAACTGTATCGTATCCGAGATATACAGTGACCTGAGAATCGGAGTAAACGGTTCTGCCTACAAAATATCTATCCCTTATCATAAATCTTGTGGGCAGCTTATCGGGCGGATTATTCTTTGAACTATCATATCCGCAAACGCTGCAAACGCTTTGCCCTCCGTTATCTTTCATACAACCGGGACAAAGTCTATCGGTATTTGCCATAAAAAACCTCCAAAGCTTTATGCTATTATTATATCACTGTTGTCAAGTGCCGGGGGTATGGGAATGAGTTTTTTAAACACGCAGGTATATCTGCCGGTAATCACCCTATCCTCGTGAAGCGAGCCGAAATACCAATGCCGGAATTGACAGGACTTTCCTATTTCTTCAAAATATCCGTTGAGCTTATTTGTATTATCGTTCTCACCGCGGCGAAGAAGCATTGAGCTTTTAACTAATGAAGGCGGCTCGTGGGTAATAAAATAATCCACGGTAAGCCCCGCTTCGTCAAGCGTACGCGCGCCATCCGCCATTTCGGTAGGCGTAGGCTCCTCCTCACGCCACCAATTTCCAAGCGAGAGCCGCATATCCTTATCGGTGCTTTCCCCTCCGCCGAAGGTGAAATAGGTGTTATTTTCAATCTTGAATATCTGACCTCGGCAAAGGTATAAAAGATTACCCTTTATTCTATGCACCTTGCCGCCGTGCCAAACCGTTTCCCTTGCGCGATAAATGCGTTCGAGGTTATCGTGCGTACCGTCAATAAAAGCGGTGACGAATTTTCTTTTCGCCAGAAAGTTTATAACCTGTTTTTCGGTTTTATCACCCGAAAAAATATAGCCGAAATCTCCGCATACTATCAGCACATCTCCGGCTTTCAGCTTTCTGAATTCCTTATCGTAAAGGCGAGTTAAATCGCCGTGCATATCACCGGTTATATAAACCATTTTCCCCTCACCGCCTTTTTGCTCTTTATTTTTGAAAAAATATGTTGTATAATATCTTTAAAATACATTTTAACACATAATGAGGTAAATTTCTATGCCTAAAAAAATATTTTCTGTAATTTTAGCGATAGTTTTTTGTTTTATGCCGATATTGGCGGCGTCTGCTTATGAGCCTACCGGCATTGAAATCACTGCTAAAAGCGCAATGCTTGTGTCGCTCGATACAGGCGAGGTGCTTTATTCAAAGCAGCCTGATATCAAGGTTTATCCTGCCTCAATCACAAAAATAATGGTAGTAACTCTTATGCTCGAAAGCCCGAAGTTTAATCCCGACGCGAAGATTGCTATGACCGCCGAGGCTCAAAAGCTCGTGCTCGGCACGGGAAGCGTGGTTTCTAATCTTAAAGTGGGCGAGGAAATAAGTCAGCTCGACCTTTTATATTATGTGCTTATGTCCTCTTGCGGTGACTGCGCCTATCTTGCGGCTATAACCTACGGTGAAAGCGTTGATAACTTTGTTAATATGATGAATAGCAAAGCCAAAGAATTAGGCCTTTCAGGTACTCACTACCAAAACCCCGTAGGGCTTTTTGACGAGCAGAATTATACCACCGCAAACGATACCTATAAGCTCGCAACATACGCTCTTAAAAACGAAACCTTCAAAACCGCCTGCGAAACGGTAAGATATACGGTGAACGAAACCAATATGCACTCCGCACGCACAATTTCCACAACAAACTTCTTGCAGGATAGCTCCACAAACTACTTTTATCCCTACGCAAAGGGCGTTAAAACAGGTTATACAAGCGAGGCGGGCAGATGCCTTGTGAGCACCGCTTCCTACAACAGTTATAATTATATGTGCATACTATTCGGATGTCCGAATGTGGAGGGGAAAAGATACGAGTTTATCGAAAGCAAGGAGCTTTACCGCTGGGCGTTCAATAATTTTTCCTTAAAGCGCATAGCCGATACCGATAATCCGATTTGTGAGATAGGTGTGAGCCTTTCTTTTGAAAAGGATTTTGTTTCGCTTTACACCGAAAAGGGCTTTGTTTCTGTTCTGCCGAGTGATGCTGACGATTCCACTATAACCATAAAGCCCAATTATGAAAACAAAAGTGTAAAGGCGCCCGTAAAGAAAGGGCAGGTGCTCGGCACTGCCGATATCATATACGCAAACAATGTTATAGGAACGGTAAATCTCATATCCCGTGAGGATATAGACCGCAGTATTTTACTTACTGTTTTTGACGCCGTTAAAAACTTTTTCACATCAAAATATATGAAGATTGTTTATGTTGTTATAGCCTTGATTATCGTGTGGTTTATCTGGCGGATTTGGCAGCTTAACCGCCGCAAAAAGGCTAAAAACAGAAGAAAAATAAAATATATGCCCTACAACACAAATGACAAGGGCAAGCATTAGGAGATAATCTATGGAGAAAAATATAAAAGCCGTTTTGTTTGATTTGGACGGCACGCTTCTTCCTATGAACCAGGAGGAATTTACAAATGGATATTTTAAATATCTTATAAAAAAGCTGGCGCCCTACGGCTATGAGCCTGAAAGCCTTATAAAATCCATTTGGCACGGCACCGGCGCTATGGTTAAAAACACCGGCGAAAAGACGAATGAAGAGGCTTTTTGGTGCGATTTTGCCTCAATTTACGGGCAGGAAAGGGCTGACCGTGACCGCGCGCTTTTTGAAGAGTTTTATGATGTTGATTTTAAAAAGGCGCAAAACACCTGCGGATATACACCCCTTGCCAAAAAAGCGGTGGATATATTAAAAGGCAAAGGTATTCGTGTAATTCTCGCCACAAATCCGATTTTCCCGGCAACCGCAACTAAAACCCGTATAGGCTGGGCAGGTCTTGCCCCCGAAGATTTCGAGTTTTTCACAAGCTATGAAAATACCTGTTACTGCAAACCCAACCTCGATTACTACCGTGAGGTTTTAAAAACGGCAAAGCTCTCGCCTAATGAGTGCTTATTTGTAGGAAACGATGTAGGCGAGGATATGGTGGCGGAGAACCTCGGTGTAAATGTATTTTTGCTCACCGACTGTATGATAAACAAAAAGGGTGAAGACATAAATAAATATAAGCACGGTGATTTCCCCGCGCTTATAGAATATCTTAAAACCTTATAATTTTATACATA
>CADBOD010000074.1 GCA_902796165.1 Oscillospiraceae bacterium
CATAATCTCTGCCGTTTGAAAATTTAAAACTATTGTTTTTTGCTTTTGTTATCGCATCTGACAATGCTTTGTAATTCTCCGGCTCAATACAAATACCGGCGTTTGAAGATTTTAGTATTTCAGCAAGCTCACTGTCGGTATCAAAAGAGGCGATTATCGGTGTGCCGCATGCCATTATATTCCATGTTTTACTCGGCATTCCAGCTTCGCCCACACCCGCTTTGCAGGTTATAAGGGCTACATCGCCGATGCTATAAACCTCACTGATGCGTTCAGCCGGCAAGAGTGGATTTATAATTACATTTGTGAGGTTTTTTTCATCGATTGTTTTTTTAGCTTTCGGGAATTCACTGCCACCGCCAAACAGTACAAACTGGATATCGGTTTGTGCTTTAAGAAGCTCTGCGGCATTTAGTATAACATCCGTTCCTTGCGAGGCACCGAAGTTTCCGGCGTAAAGCACTATGAATTTATCGCGGTCAATACCAAACTCTTCAAAAAGGGTATTATCATTACGACTTACCGGTTTAATTCTTTCGGTATCAACCCAGTTGGGTATTACCGTGATTTTCTCTGCCGGCACACCTTTTTCCATAATATTTTTTTTAAAGCTCTCGCTTATAACGATTATCTTATCGGCATTTTTGTATGTATAATCTTCAATTCTTCTGCCGATTTTGTATAGAAAAGAGCCTTTTTCAGTCATTCCGGCATTCACAAGCGAATCAGGGAAAATATCCTGAAGATTATAAATAAAAGGCTTATTTAGTCTTTTTGCAACTTTAGCGGCGATAAATCCTTGTGTTGGCGGAGTGCTGTTTGAAAATACAATATCCGTATTTTTATACTTTTTGCCTACTGCCAGTGTTCTGAAATTGCACCAAAAATATCTTAACGCTCGAATTATCGGGTTTTTGCCTTCGTTTGGAGCCGAAAATCTATGGACGAAAACATTATCCGAAATAGCCTCGTATTTTTTGTTTTTATACTTCCTTCTTACCTCATCGGTTATACCTCTTGTAGGGGTAGGACAAATTATATCAATCCGATTACCGCGACTCACAAGGTACTCAATAAGATCCGCTTCTAATTGTGTAAAAGAGGTCTGTTCCGGCTCAAAATAAGCATCTAAAAAAAGAATATTCATATTTCCTCCGGACAAAAAGTGTATTCATTCATTAGTCTGCCTTCACCGGTCTTATAGGTTCTCTTAAGTGCAAATCCGTTTTTTACATAAAACTTATTTACTAAATCATTATTTTCAGCATCGGTTTCAAGGCTTATATATGCAAATTTGTTAAAATCAATCATACTTTTAAGTTTATCAATCAAAGCTGTTCCTGTGCCGTGATTTTCGCAATCCGGATCAACGCAAATTGAAGCAAGCTCGACATAATTATCATCTTTTTTAACCTCATCGCTTTTTTTGAATGCACCGAGGATTCGTTTTATGAAGGATGGATGCTTTATAGCCGCGCCGGCAGAACAAACAGCAAATCTTATAATATGCTTTTTTATAAGCCGCTTAAAAAAAAGAGGATAATCTTCTGAATATGCTAAAAAACCTATCAGCTTATCTTTATCCTTTGCAATAAGTATCCCCGATTTATCATCCTCAAAAAAACCGGTATAAAGCGTTTTTAAAAACGGAACGCCGAGCTTTGTGAGAAAAAAGCCTTTAAAGGCTTTTTTGTGCAACATGGCTATACCCGGTATTGATATTTTGTTTTCTAATTTATAAACAGAAATCATAACTATTCATTATTCCTTTTCAGCACTGCAAATACAGTTTTAAGCATCACTGAAAAATCATCTAAAACGGAAAAATCATTTAAAGACGCCAGATTTATTTTCATTTTTTCCGGTAAAACGGTGTTTATGTACTGATTTTCTATGTCTCCACCGGAGGCAAGCAATAAGGCTTCATCCTTATATGCTATTGATGCTTTGGAAGTGATACCGGCAGGTAGAAGAAGGGTTGCAAAGTATTCGGGTTTGTAATCTTTTACATATTTGAGCGCTTCCGGCCTTGTTCCTACAAAAGACATATTGCCGCATATAACATCAATAACCTGTGGGATTTCATCAAGGCGTGTTCTTCTTAAAAAAGCACCGATTTTAGTTATTCTTTTATCATTTTCAGAAGTAACTGCGGCGCCGAGTTTATCGGCGTTATTAACCATTGTTCTGAATTTGTGTATATAAAAATGTTTGCCATATGTTGTAACGCGCTCCTGTCTGAAAAAAACAGGACCACGGGAATCTGTCTTGATAAACACGGCTATTATTGCCATAGGTAAAAGCATTACGAGTAAAATAAAAAAAGCAAGAATAAAGTCAATAAATCTTTTTACTGCGAGTTGAAAGCGTTTTTTGTAAAGCGATTGCCAATATGGCTTTACTTCAGGTGTTCGCATAAAATCAGGTAATGAATTCCAGTTTTTCAAACATATACACCCTTTGTTATATTGTGCTTTTGATTTTTTCACAAACATACACTACCTGTTCATCGGTAAGGAGTGTGTGAAGCGGCAGGGATATTTCGTTTTTATACTGATTATAAGAATTCGGGAAATCTTTAATATCAAAGCCCAAGTTCTTATATGCCGTATGCATAGGCAGAGGCTTATAG
>CADBOD010000075.1 GCA_902796165.1 Oscillospiraceae bacterium
AATCCGCGAAATGGTGCCTCCGGTCGGAATCGAACCAACGACACGAGGATTTTCAGTCCTCTGCTCTACCGACTGAGCTACAGAGGCGAATTGGCGACCTGGATGGGGCTCGAACCCACGACCTCTAGCGTGACAGGCTAGCGTTCTAACCAGCTGAACTACCAGGCCAGGTGGTGTGAACAATAGGGCTCGAACCTATGACCCTCTGCTTGTAAGGCAGATGCTCTCCCAGCTGAGCTATGCTCCCACGTAAGCGCTGGCTTTGCGTTGCAACTCACCGGCGACAAGCAATATAATATCATAAGAGAATATCATTGTCAAGTGTTTTTTTGATTTTTTTCTCTTTTATTACTAAGTATATTCAAAAGCTCGCTTTTTGTGAATTGATATTCGCTACCGCAGAACTGGCAAACGGTATGCGCCTCACCTATATCTTCAATTATTTCTTCAAGCTCCTCTGCCGGAAGACTTGAAAGCGCACGGTGAAATCTTTCGCGCGAGCATCCGCAATTATATGAAACATTTGCCTCATCAAGTACTTCTACCTCAAAGCCGTCAAGCGCGGTTTTTATGATGCCTTCAATATCGGCGCCACCACTTAAAAGCTCGGTTATAGGCTTCATTTTTCTAATGTTTTCTTCGAGCCTTGATATAATGCCCTCATCACCCACCGCGGCAGGTAAAAGTTGGATGATATATCCGCCCGCACAGTTGACGGTAAGGTCGGGATTAACAAGAACGCCGAGCGAGCAAACAGTAGGTATTTGCTCACTTATCGCAAAATACTCGGTGATATCCTCGGCTATTTCCCCGGTCAATATAGGCACAAACCCGTTATATGGTTCTTTAAGCCCCAAATCCTTTATAACATAGAGTGTACCCTCTTTACCGACGGCTCCGCTTACATCGAGCTTACCGTTTTCTTTAAGCGGTATTTCAACCACGGGGTTTACCGCGTACCCCTTGACAAACCCTCTTGAATCCGATACAGCGACTATACTGCCGGCAGGACCGCCGCCGTCAATTTTCACTGTAAGTGTATCCTTTTCACCTTTAAGCATACTTCCCATCATAGATGCGGCGGTTAGAAGTCTGCCGAGGGCGGCAGTCACCACAGCCGAAGTTTTATGATAGCTCTCCGCGGCGGAAACTATATCCGTACTATCAATACCGTAAGCCACCACAAGACCGTCAGAGGTTATACACCTTATCAGCTTTGCCATTTTATCAAACCTTCCTTGCAACAAAAAACATACGCTCTTCATCGATTTTCGGCGCCTTATCACTCATATCGCCCAAAACCGCTTCAACACAAAAACCTGCATTTTCAAGTGCGAAAACAATCTCTTCTTCACTGTATGCACGCTCGCTGAAGCATTCGCTGTTTCTTATATATTTATCATTATCCTTTTCAAAAAAATCAAGTATTATATCGGTAGTGCATCCGTCATCCGAAAGAAAGTTTTGCCAAACACAATATACATCCTCGTCCTCTATAACAAATGTATTATCCGCCAAAACCTCACTATGCTTATAAGGTGTGTTCATATCAAATATAAACAGAGAGTTTTTCTCCGAAAACTGCGAAACCTTAATAAACACTTCACACAATTCGCCGTAATTTGTGATATGATTTAAACTATCCAAAAGGCAGACGGCGCCATCCACCCTGCCGCAAAGCTCTAAATTTTGCGCCGGCTGGCAAATATACAAAATACTATTTCCCTGCTTTTCGGTTTTTTCCTGAGCAATACACAACATTTCTTCCGAAATATCAACACCTGTTACAGAAATGCCGCGGCGTGCAAATTCGTTTGAAAACTCACCGGAACCGCAGGCGAGGTCTAAAAGCCGGGTAGGTCTGCCGCCGAATTTATCAAAAAGCGATAATATATAATCGGTACGGGCGCTGTAATCAACATCACTCATTAAAATATCATAATATTTTGCAAAGCTATTATACATAATTTCAACCCTTTTTCATTCTTTTGAGTATGAGTGCCGAAAGAAAACCTACCGCCGCCCCGCAAGACATTCCGAAGAAAATCAACACCGGCAGGTAATAAACCGCACCCATTCCGATAAACGCTATTCCTACTGCGCACTGCGCTGCATTATGAAGTACTCCGCCCAAGGCGCTTATGCCGATTACCGAAAAGAAAGGCACTTTTTTCAAAAGCAGCATAGTACAAAGTGACGCTGCCCCTCCCGCAAGCGAAAACGCAAGCGACACGGGCGAGCCGAAAAGAAGCGCGGATAAGAGTATCCTCGATAAATTCACAGCCACCGCGCCCTTAATATCCCCTGAAAACACAAGCACGCAAGCTATACTGTTTGCAAGTCCTATTTTCACTCCCGGTGCGATAAATGCAAGACTTAAAAGGCTTTCAATATATCCTGTTATAAGGCATACGGCAGTGAGAAGCGCCCATACACAGAGCTTTTTTACTTTATTTCCAGCACTACCCTGTTCGGAAGGCATACGATGCTTTCCCCCTTTTTGGATATTTTCCCCGTTTTAACACAAATCTGATTTTTACAATCAGCACTATACATATAGACCTCGGAGTTTTCTATTACCGCGGTGTTGTGCTCTAAGTCAATTCTCCTGTCTGTATCAAGCGGATACTCATATATAATCTCGTTATCAACCTTTACCAAGAGAGTTTTTCCGCCTTTTTCAGTGTATAAAAAGAATACTGCAAGCGCGGCGGCAATTACGCAGATTACCGCCAAAAGTATGATATCGCCTTTCTTCACGCCGCCGTCACCACCTGAAACACCGATATTTTAATATATAATAACACATCTTTACAAAAAAGAAAAGAAGTTGTATAATAAAGTTATGAGAAAATCCTTAACGCTCGGCATATTATTTATGCTTTTGTTGTTGTGCTCTTGTGCAAACGCCGAGAATACCGCAACGCAAATTCATTTTGATACCGCAGTCACGCTTACTGCCGATTGTAGCGACGAAATCCTTTCTGCCGCTTTTTCTTTGTGCGAAGAATACGATAAAGCCCTCAGTCGAACAAGGAGTAACAGTGAGGTTTCAGTAATCAACAGCGGCGGCAAAAAGGCAAGCCGCAACACGCTTGATGTCATAAAAAAAGGGCTTTACTACTCTAAAAAAACAAACGGAAGATTTGATATAACCATAGCTCCCTTAGCTGAGCTTTGGGATTTTAAAAACGAGATAGTTCCCACACGGGATGAGATTGCCGAGGCGCTTAAAAATGTGGATTATCAAGGCGTTGAAGTTAGTGGCGCAAATGTTGATACAAACGGCAAAAGCATAGATTTAGGCGGAATTGCCAAAGGCTATGTTTCTGATAGACTGCTTGAATTCTTTAAGGATAAATCCGTAAATGGCGGTATAATAAACCTCGGCGGAAATGTGACTGTTTTCGGTGACAGATATTATAATGTCGGCATAAAAAAGCCTTTCAGCACAGGGGATACATCCGCTACGGTAAGGCTTAAAAACAAAAGTGTTTCCACTTCGGGTGTTTATGAGCGCTTTTTTGAAAACGGCGGCATTTTGTACCACCATATACTTGATACAAAAACCGGATATCCGGTAAACACCGACCTTCTGAGCGCATCGGTGATAGGTGATACATCGGCGGACTGTGACGCACTTTCTACGATATGCGTTATTTACGGGCTGAAAGAAGCCAAAAAGCTGATAGAAAGCACCGAAGGCTATGAGGCGGTTTTTATTGACAAAGACTATAATGTTTCCTTTACCGCTGGACTTAAAAGCGAAAAGGGAATTTTAAAGCTCAAAGATTGATTTGTGAGGTAAACGATGAATATTTTAAGAAAGATGTTTGGCAATTACAGCCAAAGAGAAATCAAAAGAATAACTCCGCTTCTCGATAAAACCCTCTCGTTTGAAGATGAATTCAAAGGTCTGAGCGATAATGAATTAAGGCACAAGACCGATGAGTTCAAAGAACGGCTAAGTGGCGGTGAAACCCTTGATGATATCCTGCCGGAAGCATTTGCGGTGTGCCGTGAAGCCGGCGACCGTGTGCTTGGTATGCGCCACTTCCCCGTTCAGGTGCTCGGCGGAATAATTCTTCATCAAGGCAGAATAAGCGAGATGAAAACCGGTGAAGGTAAAACGCTTGTTGCCACCCTTCCTGCATATCTTAACGCACTTTCAGGTAAAGGCGTTCATATCGTTACGGTAAACGATTATCTTGCCAAGCGTGACTCCGAGTGGATGGGCAAGCTCTACCGCTTTTTAGGACTTACGGTAGGGCTTATCGTACACGGTATGGATAATGACCAAAAGCGTGAAGCGTACAACGCTGATATCACCTATTGCACCAATAACGAGCTCGGTTTTGATTATCTGCGTGATAATATGGTGACCTACAAGGAAGCCAAGGTTCAAAGAGGTCACAATTTTGCCATTGTCGATGAGGTTGACTCAATTCTCATAGACGAGGCGCGTACACCTCTCATCATTTCAGGTCAGGGCAGTAAATCCACCGACCTTTACACCACTGCCAACAAATTTGCCCTCACACTTAAAATGATAAAGGTAAAGGAAACTGATGATAAGGCTACTGACGAACAGCAGGCGTTTGACGGTGATTATGTTGTAGATGAAAAGGCAAAAACCGCAACCCTCACACCATCAGGTGTTCAAAAGGCTGAAAAGTTTTTCTCGATTGAAAATCTTAATGACAGTGAGAATATTGAAATCGCTCATCACATAAATCAAGCAATCCGCGCGCATGGTATTATGAAGCGCGATGTTGATTATGTTGTGAAAGACGGCGAGGTTATAATCGTTGATGAATTTACCGGCCGCCTTATGTTCGGCAGAAGATATAACGAGGGACTGCATCAGGCGATTGAAGCAAAAGAGGGCGTAAAGGTAGCGCACGAATCAAAAACACTTGCGACCATAACCTTCCAGAACTTCTTCCGCCTTTATAATAAGCTATCGGGTATGACCGGTACCGCTATGACCGAGGAGGCGGAATTTCAGGAAATTTACAAGCTGGATGTTGTTGAGATACCAACAAACAAGCCTCTTGTAAGGATTGACGATGATGACGCGGTTTATAAAACCGAGAGGGGCAAATTTGCCGCTGTAATTGATAAGATAATTGAAGCACATCAAAAGGGTCAACCGGTGCTTGTCGGCACGGTTACGATTGAAAAATCAGAGCTTTTGTCGGCGCTTCTCAAAAAGCAAGGCATCAAGCACAATGTGCTCAACGCCAAGCACCACGAAAAAGAGGCGGAAATTATTGCCCAGGCAGGACAGTTCGGTGCCGTTACAATAGCTACAAACATGGCAGGCCGCGGTACCGATATCATGCTTGGCGGTAATGCCGAATATCTTGCTAAATCCGAGCTCAGAAAAGAGGGACTGAGCGAAGAAATAATAGCCGAGGCTACCGGCTTTGCAGAAACTGATGACGGCGATATTATCTCGGCGCGTGAAAAGTACAAGACATTTTATGATAAGTACAAAGCCGAAATCGCACCGGAAGCAGATAAGGTACGCGCCGCAGGCGGTCTTTGCATTATAGGAACCGAGCGCCACGATTCAAGGCGAATAGATAACCAGCTCCGTGGCCGTGCAGGCCGTCAGGGCGATCCGGGATATACAAAGTTTTATATTTCTCTCGAAGACGATCTTATGCGTCTTTACGGCGGTGAGCGCATATCCGGCATTATGGATACTATGAGAGTGGCGGAGAATATGCCGCTTGAAAGCGGTCTTTTATCCCGTACTATCGAGAGCGCTCAACGCAAAAAAGAGGGTATGAACTTTGCCGCTAGAAAGAGCGTTCTTCAATATGACGATGTTATGAATAAGCAACGCGAGCTTATTTACGACCAACGCAACCGCGTATTAGACGGCGAAAACCTCAAAGAAACCGTAATTAAAATGATAGATGATACTATTGATGTTTATTGCGGCGTTTACCTCTCGGATGACAGTATCCACGATAATTGGGATATCAAGGGACTTCGTGAGCACTTCGCAGGTATGATTACCGATAGCGGCGATTTAAACTACACACCGGAAGAACTCGGAAATATAAGCCGGGAAGATGTTGCCGATACACTTAAAGCCAAGGCACACAGTATATATGAAAAACGCGAGGAGAGCTTTGGCAGCGAGCTTATGCGCGAAATTGAGCGTGTAATGCTTTTACGCTCAGTTGATACAAACTGGATGGACCATATTGACAATATGGATAGGCTTCGCCAAGGCATAGGCCTTCGCGCCTACGGCCAGCACGATCCGGTTGTAGAATACAGAAACGAAAGCTATGATATGTTCTCGGCTATGACGGATGCTATACGCGAACAAACCGCTCGCCTTGTGCTTACAGTTCAGGTAAGAAAAGATGAAGAGGTAAAGCGTGAAAAGGTTGCCGAAGAGACCGGCACCGGCGAAAAACCGGCAACCGTCAGAGGTAAGGGTGTTGTCAGCAAAAACGCCCTCTGCCCTTGCGGCAGCGGCAAAAAGTATAAGCGCTGTTGCGGAAAGGGACTTGACTGATTATTCGTCGGCATTGCTGATAATCGAAACGTTTAGCGCAGCAAAGAACAAAATTGCAAACTAAAAGTTAAAAATCGCTCCCACTTGAAAGTGGGAGCGATTTTTTGAACATCTAATCAAAAAAGTCCATAGGCAACTCTATGCCTTCATTGTCTTTGATAAAATCCGAGGGGTCGCTCGGCGTAGTTTGAGTAGCCGAAGAATTTGAAGACTCGGTCGGTGGTGTTATGTTTGATTGGTCGGGCGGATTTGTTCCTGTATCGTTTGTCGATTGCGTTTCGGCAGACTGATCTTTCTTGCCCTGAGGAACAGCGCCGGTTACAGATTTATCGTATTCCTCAGTATCATTTTCAAGAATAACATCAGATGAATCTGTTGCTTCCGTTTTGCTGAAAACGGAAGCCGATTCCACATCAGACGAATTCTTTTTATTACCTGCACAGCCGACTGCTGATAGAAGCAATATGACTAACAGGAGAATAAATGTTATCGTTTTTTTCATAGTTTAAAAATTATCAATAGGCAAATCTATGCCCGGTTCTTCCGGATTAAATTCGTAATCTCCGCTTGCAGTCAAAACATCTTCTGCTTCAAATTCTACAATTTCAATCTGGGATTTTAAAAACTTTATTCTTTTCTGTTTCATTTCACATTACCCCTTTAATGCGCATAGGCATAGGCTGAATTACCGTATTTCATCATAGCTTTCACCAAATTTGCCAGATTCGCATTATCATCATTCTGTTTGGCATAAGCGTAGGATTCAATGCTGTAAGCAACCGTATTGCTGACAGCAACGCCATCACGATATGCGGTGACATAAACGGTATCTCTCATCTGTCCGGCGGTGAGTCCTTTGAACTTTGCGATGTAGTAACTACCGGATGTTGCAAATTCTGCCGGAGCGATCTCTTTCAGCAGAGTGCCGCTGCCGTCTTCAATCTTGACCGTAACTCCTTCGGCGCTTTCCGCTGTAAACACAAACTGCATGATGATCGACTCATTCAGATTCAGTGATGCGCCAGCCCATTTTACGCTTGGATTATCAACCGTGGCATATTTAGCGTTGGTAACGGAAGTCAACTCCGGATCCGCCGCCGTGCCCCAGGCGAGTTGTTCCGCCGTAAGAGAAGCGTCCACCAATGCATCCGTATGATAATCGGCATAAATCTGAGACGAGGAGCCATAATGGAGAAGATCGACCAGCAGCGTGCGCAGCTTATCACCCGTTGTTTCACGACTGAGCATTGAATAGCAATACTCTGCTACACTGTATTCCAATTCGTCGCTGACAAATTCCTCACCGCCGCGAGTCGCGTGAAGCGTAGCGGTGATGGTATCGTTCATCTTGTGAGGAGCAATGTTGCTGAAACTGAATACGTAATAATCGCCGTTTACGGTATAATTTGAAACGGTGATCTCGTCGCCGTTCATGGTAAATACGGCATGGAGATTTTCGTATCCGTTTTTATCGATTAAATCTTTCTTGACAGCAAAGTTCACTTTCAGATTGTTTTGCAGCGTAAGCGAAGCGCTGGCGAATTTCAATTCATCATTAGCAAGAGCGCTCTTTTCAAAGGTTGCAGTATAGGTTACATCGCCTGTTACGGCGCTAACCTCGGGAGACCAACCTGCGAAGGTGTAGGTATATTGCGCGTCAGCCGCCTTA
>CADBOD010000076.1 GCA_902796165.1 Oscillospiraceae bacterium
GTAAATTTAATATCGTTCCACAGCAATATAGCAAACTTGCTGATTCTTTCATAGAAAGCGAAGAAAAACTAGTACACAAACAATAATATCAGTAATAGTGGTGGGGAGTTTTGCTCCTCGCCCTTTTGCTTTACTGATATACAAACTCCTTTAGTACGAATTCTTCCGCTCGGTTGCGAATATTGTTCATTCGGCGGAGCCATTCCATTTGGTCAATGGATTTGAGTTGTTCAGTAACATTTTCGGCTTCTGCGGTTTGTTTTACAAGTCTGTCAAATGTTCCTTCGACATCTCTGTCAAAGTCTTGTAAATACGTTTGCAGGGTGTCTTTCATCCGCATTGCATTTATGACCGTTCTCTTGTTGCTATAGAGATAGTCATAATGCAATCTGCCCCATTTACCGATGCTTTTGATTTCGTCTGTCTTTTTCATTGTTCTTAACCTCCGAATTTTTTATTTTTGTGTTAAAGTTCGGATAAGTAAAATAAAAAACAAATCCGAACGATTCACCTATGGTGAAAAGGTTCGGATTTTTAGAGTTTGGTGCGAGTGACGGGACTTGAACCCGTACGTCGATGACACACGCCCCTCAAACGTGCCTGTCTGCCTATTCCAGCACACTCGCAATTTGGGCGCCCGATTATTATATCATTCTAAAATGAAGTTGTCAACAAAAAAATTGTTTTTTTGTTGGTTTTTTTAATTGCGGAATGTATGCACTCTTGCCAACGGGCAAAAAATGGTATATAATAGTTACATTATGGAATCGGGAGTGCATTATGCAGATTGATGTTGGAACCGTTGTAAAAATGAAAAAGAAACATCCGTGCGGGTGCGATACATTCAGGATTTCGAGGATAGGTATGGACTTTAAGCTCATTTGCACAGGTTGCGGCAGAGAGGTAATGATACCGAGAAAATCGGCAGAAAAGTCTATAAAGAAGATAATAGATAATAACGGAGAGAAAAATGTTTGAACAGTTAGCGGCGGTAGAAAACCGCTTTGAACAAATATCGGTAGAGCTGACGCGTCCTGAAATAATTTCGGACAATGAACAGTTTACAAAGCTCATAAAAGAGCACGGTGAATTAAGCCCGATAGTAGAAAAATACCGTGAATATACCGCGGCGCAAAGGTCGCTTGAAGAAGCGGAGGAAATTCTTTCCTCACAAAGCGGCGACAAGGATTTAAAAGAGCTTGCCGAGGAAGAGCTGAAAGACGCAAAGCAGACTATTGCCGCAGTATCGGAAGAGCTTAAAATTCTACTTTTGCCGAAGGACCCAAATGACGACAAGAATGTTATTGTTGAAATCCGCGGCGGTGCAGGCGGAGAAGAGGCGGCACTTTTTGCGGGCAGTCTATTCAGGATGTATTCGATGTATGCCGAAAGCCATCATTTTTCGGTAGAGATAACAAACGCCAACGAAACCGAGCTTGGAGGATACAAGGAAATCAGCTTTATGATAGAGGGTGCCGGTGCGTATTCGCGTTTTAAGTACGAAAGCGGCGTTCACCGGGTACAGCGTGTGCCGGATACTGAAACACAAGGGCGCATTCACACCTCAACCGTGACGGTGGCAGTGCTTCCCGAGGCAGACGAGGTTGAATTCGAGCTTAATCCGGCAGACCTTAAAATAGACACATTCCGCGCTTCCGGCGCCGGCGGTCAGCACATAAACAAGACCTCCTCCGCCATAAGAGTAACGCATATACCGACGGGAACGGTGGTAGAATGCCAGGACGAGCGAAGCCAATTCAAGAACAAGGATAAGGCGCTCAAAGTTTTGCGTGCGCGGCTATACGATGCGGAAAAAGCAAAGGCTGACGCGGCTGTTGCAAACGACCGCCGCTCACAAGTAGGCACGGGTGACAGAAGCGAGCGAATAAGGACCTACAACTTTCCGCAAGGAAGGGTTACCGACCACCGCATAGGGCTTACCCTTTACAAGCTGGATAATATCCTCAACGGCAACATTGATGAAATAGTCGATGCGCTTACCACCTATTACCGTGCCGAAGCACTTAAATCTCAGGAGAGTATATAAATGAACACCGAAAAGATAGATATTATTTCGGGTGACAGACAAATAGGGATAAACAAAGCCGCCGATATTTTAAAGCACGGCGGAATTGTGGCGGTACCGACAGAAACGGTATATGGTCTTGCGGCGAGCGCGTTTGACGATGAGGCTATAAAGAAGGTCTTTATAGCCAAGGGCAGACCGCAGAACAATCCGCTCATAGTTCATATAGACGATATGAAAATGTTAGATGCCGTAGCATACGATATACCCGATACGGCGAAAGCTCTGGCAAAAAGATTTTGGCCCGGTCCGCTTACAATGGTTTTAAAGAAAAGGGACAATATTGCGAAAAGCGTTTCAGCAGGGCTTGATACCGTGGCGGTGAGGATGCCTTCATCAAAAGACGCGAGGGATATAATAAGCGCGAGCGGACTTCCCCTTGCGGCACCGAGTGCTAATATTTCCGGCTCACCGAGCCCAACAACCGCAAAACATGTGATATCCGACCTTGACGGCAGGGTTGACGCGATAGTTTTAGGGGATGACTGCACAGTAGGTGTGGAATCCACGGTAGTGGCGCTTTTCTGCACTCCGCCCCGGCTTTTAAGACCGGGCGCCGTGACTGCCGAGCAATTAAGGGAAACGCTTCCTGATTTGGTTATAGACAAGGCTGTGCTTAACGAGCCGAAAAAAGGCGAGGCGGTAGCCTCTCCGGGAATGCTTTATAAGCACTATGCTCCTAAAACCGAAACATTTTTGGTTGAGGGTGAAAGCGACAAGTTTATAAACCTTGTAAGCTCAAAGGAAAACGCCGCGGCGATTTGCTTTGACGAGGAATTTGATAAAATACCGGGCAAAAAGATAAAATACGGGAAAAGCACCGATAAAAAAGCGCTTGCCAAAAATCTTTTTTCTGTTTTAAGAGAGGTTGACACGCTAAAAGTAAACGGTGTTTACATACACGCGCCGGAGAAAAGCGGTATGGGGCTTGCAGTTTATAACCGGTTAATTCGTGCCGCAGGCTTTAAGGTGATAAAATTATGAGTTATGTTTTAGGGCTTACCGGGCCTACCGGCTCAGGAAAAGGGATCTTTTCTTTATGCGCCGGGGATTTGGGCTTTAATGTGATTGACTGTGACCTTGTTGCGCGCGAGGCTGTTAAAAAAGGTATGCCGGCGCTTAGTGCTTTAACTAAGGTGTTCGGCAAAGATATACTCCTTGAAAACGGCGAATTAAACCGTAAAGCTATGGCGGCTATCGCCTTTTCGAGCCGGGAGAAAACCGAGCTTTTAAACAAAACCGTTCTGCCGTTTATAAGTAAAATGGTAACCGAGAGGATAAATGGCGATTTTGTGCTTTTAGACGCGCCCACGCTTTTTGAAAGCGGTATTGACAGAATATGTAACAAAACAGTTGCGGTGTTAGCTCCGGCGGATATAAGAAAAAAACGCATAATCGAGCGTGACGGGCTTGATGTTTCCGCCGCGAACGCGCGTATTTCCGCAGGAAAGCCGGATGAATTTTACCGCGAAAACGCAGATAAAATATTTATTAACGGTAATGATATTGACAGTTTCACAAAAACGGTTAAAATATATTTAGAGGATATAATCGGAGGTAATTTTCAATGAGTGATTACAAGAAAATGAAAGAAAAGCTATTTTACGAAAACAAAAACGCCTATTTAAGATTAGACGATGAAACGGTAAAAAAGGCTTATGATTTTTGCGAAGGATATAAAAACTTTTTAAACCTCGCAAAAACCGAGCGTGAAGCGGCGGCGGCTGCCATGGTACTTGCAGACCAAAAGGGCTTTGCGCCTTACGAGCGCGGCAAAAAGTATAAGTCCGGCGATAAGGTTTATTTCAACAACCGCGGTAAATCGGTGGCTTTTGTGGTTTTCGGCAAAGAGAAGGCGGAATGCGGTGTAAATATTACCGCCGCGCATATCGACTCTCCACGCCTTGACCTTAAACCCAATCCGCTTTACGAGGATGTTGAGTTTGCGCTTTTTAAAACCCACTATTACGGCGGTATCAGAAAATATCAGTGGCCTACCGTGCCTCTGGCTCTGCACGGCGTATTTGCTAAGAAAGACGGCAGTGTTGTGACCGTTTCAATAGGTGAAAAAGAGGATGAGCCGAAGTTTGTTGTAAACGATCTTCTCCCCCACCTTGCAGACGAGCAAAGCAAAAGAAAGCTCTCTGACGGCATAAGAGGCGAAGAGCTTAACATTCTTATAGGCAGTCGTCCTTTTAAAGACGATGAGGGCAGTGAGCTTGTAAAGCTGAATATATTAAACCTCTTAAACGAAAAGTACGGCATTACAGAGGATGATTTCCTTTCAGCCGAGCTTGAAATGGTGCCTGCGGCAAAGGCAAGCGACATTGGCTTTGACCGTTCAATGGTAGGCTCTTACGGTCAGGATGACCGCGTTTGCGCTTACAGTGAGCTTGCGGCGGTGTTGGAGGTTGAGGCCCCGCAAAAAACCGCGGTTGCAATACTTGCGGATAAGGAAGAAATCGGTTCTGACGGCAATACCGGCCTTAACTCAAAATTCCTTTCCTATGTAATCCACGATATATGCTTAAACGACGGCTCGGATGAAACCGTGGCATTCAGAAACTCAAAATGCTTATCAGCCGATGTAAACGCAGGTATGGACCCCACATTCCAGGATGTTATGGA
>CADBOD010000077.1 GCA_902796165.1 Oscillospiraceae bacterium
AGTCTTTGTGATATAATTTTATATATTTATATATTGGGTGAAGAATATGCTTGAAAGCACAGATAAACAAAACAATATAATATGCGGCAAAAACCCGGTGCTTGAAGCACTTCGCTCCGGCAGGGAAATTGACCGTTTGCTTATTGCTCACGGTGCCGGCGGCGGAAGTATCAAAGAAATAACGGCAAAATGTGCAAGCAGGGGTATTCTGATAAAGGAAATAAGCCCTCAGAAGTTGGATTATTACTGCGGCGGCGCCAATCACCAAGGCGTTGCGGTTATGTTCGCAAGCCGTGAGTATTCAACCGTTTCGGAAATTTTGGATTATGCAAATGAAAAGGGCGAGGCTCCCTTTTTGATAATTTGTGATGAGATAGAGGACCCGCACAATTTAGGAGCAATTATTCGTACAGCGGAGGTTTGCGGCGTTCACGGGATAATTATTCCGAAAAGGCGCTCGGCTTCACTTAATGCCACCGTTGCAAAGACCAGTGCCGGCGCGCTCGAATATATGCGAGTTGCCCGCGTTACAAACATCGCCGCAACGATAGATGAGCTTAAAAGCAGCGGCATTTGGGTATTCGGTGCGGATATGAACGGCGAGGATTATTCGCTTACCGATTACCGCGTTGCCTGCGCGATTGTAATAGGCAATGAGGGTAAGGGCATAGGGCCGCTTGTGAGAAAAAAGTGCGATAAGATAATCAGCCTGCCAATGAGGGGGAGAATAAATTCGCTTAATGCATCTGTCGCGGCGGGAGTTTTGATGTACGGGGTTATGCAGTCAAGAAAATAAGCAGTTTGGGGTATTTGATATGGCAAGAAAATCAAGTAATGAAAATGAATTTATAATGGATACTGAAACCGAATTGGAGAGCTTTGAGGAGGATTTACTCGCAGAAAGCAATCGGAGAGTTCTTTCATCGTTTGGAAACAGTGTGTCTAAAAGAGGTTCGGGCAACAGCGCGATTTTCAGTGCAGACGGTATGGAAAAATCAACACCTCTTGAATTGTTGAAAGAAAGAATGGGTGCGAAGGTACCGGAGAAAAAAAGCACGGATACAGTAACCGCCGAAGAAATTGACACTTACGAGAATACCGTAACGCCCGAAGCGGAGGCGAAAGCCGATACAAAAGAGAAAGAGAAGGAAATGTCCCTTCTTGAAAAATTAAAGCGTTACACAATAGATGAAAAGGGGCACGATGTCACCGAGGATGCGGAACCGCTTTACACACTGCAAAGTGTTGCGGATATTATTAAAAGTGACGGTAACGACCTTATAAATCGTCTTTCAGAAAAGTACAATGTCACGGTTGATACCTTGGGCAAGGAGCAAAATGAAAATTCCCCGTCAGACACGGCTGAAAATCCGGATGCGGATGGGCAGGAAACCGATGCCGCTAACGAGGATACTGCCTCCCCCACCCCCACAACCGCATTCAAAAAAATGGCTGATGAATCAAAGCAAAGATTTGAAAAAAGCATCTTCGATGAGCTTTTCACCGAACAAACCGCACCGGAGGCGGCAGAGGAAAGCATCCCGGATATTTCTGATATAGATAATTCATCCACCTCTGAGGGAAGCGCTCCCGAAGAGCATAAAAAGACCGATACCGCTACTATCCGCTTCACACCGATTAAGGATGAAAAGGGCAATACAGGGCGCATAAACATAAGCAGTACCACTAAGATTATTGATATAGAGCAGGAGCTTACAAGCGAGCCTGCCGCGGATACCTCTGAGCCGAATGCAATTTTTGAGGCGGATGAATTTGATTTATTTGCACCCAAGAATGAAATTACCGATTTAACATCCGCAAAATCCGCAGCCAGAAAGTTTGCGTACCGCCGCCGCAACGGCTTTTTATCGATGTTGTTCTGTTCTGTTTGCACATTCATTGCGGCGCTGTTTTTAACTCCGCTTCTTTCCGATAAGGTTATAAGCTCAACCAAATCCGTGGTAACCTTTTGCAGTTGTCTTTTATTTGCAACTATTCTTGCAAATATAGATATGTTTGCCGATATACTCAATTTATTTAAAAGAGGAGCTTCGCATGATTGCCTTGTGAGCTTATGCGCAGTACTCAGCGTTCCGCTTTGTATATGGTCAATAGCAAACGGCGAAAACATATATCATATTGTTTTCCTCACCCTGCTCATTATGCTTTCAAGGTCTGTTATGAGCTTTATGCAAAGGTCAACGGATTTATCAAATGTGCGTCTTATCAAAAACAAACGCAATAAATATGCGGTTTCTTTTATTAAGGATAAATCAACCGCTCTCGCTATGGCAAAAAACGCGATAGACGGTGATGTTTTAATCGCCGCACCTAAAAAAGCGGAATTTATAAGTGACTTTATGAAGTTTTCGCTTTTCAAAAAGAAGTTTTCAGGGAATGTACACATAATATTCATAGTGGCGCTTGCGTTATCGGTGCTGGGTGCGTTTATGGGATATTTTTACTATAAAACCGCATTTGCCGCGCTCTACTGCGCATTTGCCGCGGCTTGTATTGCGGCGATGCCGGCAGTTATGTTCTCTGATGTTCTTCCGCTTTATTCGGCATCAAAAAAGCTATCAAAAAAAGGCGCTATGATTTCCGGCACCTTTGCGGCGGATAGCATTGAGCTTGCAAATGCCGCCGTGATTGAAACTGCGGAAATTTTCCCCGCCGGCAGTATTGTTCTTAAAAGCTTTAAGGTTTTGTCCGATAATGATATCGATAAAACCATAGTAAATGCCGCCGCACTTACAGAGGAAATAGGCAGTCCGTTAGCGCCGATTTTCAATAGAATTGCCGGCACAAACACATCCTATAAAAAACCCGATTCCGATACAATCAAATATGAGGAAAGGCTAGGCCTTTCCGGTTGGGTCGATAACGAGCTTCTCTTTATAGGAAACCGTACTTTAATGGAAGCACACGGCATTGAAGTTCCGAGCATAGAAATTGATAAGAAGATACTCAGAAGCGGATATTTCCCGGTTTATGTCGGCACAGGCGGAAAAGCCTGCGCACTGATTGTGATACAGTATGAGGTGCGCTCGGATATACAAAAGCTGCTTCGCAAAATTTCACGGCTGGGTATTACAATGCTTATTAAAAACTGCGACCCGAATGTAAGTGAGGAAATGATTTGCGATTATTTCGGCCTTTATGATGATTCAGTAAAAGTTATGACGAATGTCGGCTCTTATATGTACGATAACGCCACAGCCGGCACCGGCACTGTTTCAGCCCCCGCCGGATTTATGGGAAGCAGGCTTAACCTACTTCGCATTATGGCTTGTGCGTCAAGGATAAGGATTTCAAACAACATACTTTCTGTGTTTTATATACTGGCCTCAATACTAGGCGTTTGGTATTTTGCGTTTTCTTCATTTGCACAGTCATCAGGTATGTTGCCGGGCTCGGCGTTGCTTTTGTTTGAAGTCTTAGCAAGTTTATTTGCGCTTATAGCGTTTCTTTTTAGAAAACCGTAAAAAGAGGGAAAGAAAATGTGTGAAAAGAAAAAGTTTTATATTACTACCGCTATTGCCTATACCTCGCGAAAGCCGCATATAGGCAACGCTTATGATATCGTTTTAGCGGATATGATAGCTCGTTACAAACGGCAAAACGGCTATGATGTATTCTTTATGACCGGCTCGGATGAACACGGACAGAAGATTGAGGAATACGCCAAAAAAGAGGGTATAACGCCTAAGGCGTATGTTGATAAGGTATCGGATGAGATAAAATATGTTTGGAACAGCCTGAACACGAGCTATGATAAATTTATAAGGACTACCGATACCGACCACGAAAAAGCAGTTCAGCATATTTTTGAAAAGCTCTATAAGCAAGGTGATATATACAAAGGCTCTTACGAGGGTAAATACTGTGTGCCTTGTGAATCCTTTTTCACCGCTTCACAGCTTGTTGACGGCAAATGTCCCGATTGCGGAAGAGATGTAATAGACGCAAAGGAAGAAGCCTATTTTTTAAGGCTATCAAAATATCAGGATGCACTTGTTAAGTACTATGAGGAAAATCCCGATTTTATAAAGCCGGAGTCACGCAAAAACGAGATGATTAACAACTTTATAAAGCCCGGTCTTGCAGACCTTTGCGTTTCGCGTTCGAGCTTTAAATGGGGTATTCCGGTAACCTTCGACAGCGACCATGTGATATATGTGTGGATAGATGCGCTTTCAAACTATATAACCGGTCTTGGGTATGATACTGACGGTAAAGCCGGCGAAAAATACAAAAAATACTGGCCTGCCGATTTGCATGTAATCGGCAAGGATATTGTGCGTTTTCATACTATCTATTGGCCTATTATCCTTTTGGCGCTCGGTGAGCCGCTGCCAAAGCAGGTGCTCGGTCATCCGTGGGTGCTTGTAGGCGAAGATAAAATGTCAAAATCAAAGGGTAATGTGATTTATGCCGATGAATTAGCTGATATGTTCGGCTCAGATGCGGTAAGGTACTATCTACTCAGCGAAATACCCTTTACGCAGGACGGTACAATCACCTACGAATCCTTTATCACAAAATACAATACCGACCTTGCAAATACGCTCGGTAATCTTGTAAACCGCAGTATTGCTATGACTAAGAAGTATTTTGACGGCACGGTCGATAATTCCGGCACAAAAGATGCTCTTGACGATGAGCTAAAAGCATTTGCCGATGAAGCGGTTAAAAAGTACCGTGATAATATGGAGATATACCATAATTCAGATGCGGTTTCTGCCGTAATGTCACTTGCGAAAAGGCTTAATAAGTATATTGATGAAACTGAGCCGTGGGTTCTCGCAAAGGATGATGAACACAAGCGCCGCCTTAAAAATGTGCTTTACAATCTGCTTGAAGGAATAAGGATTTTAAGCGTTGCGCTTCTGCCTATTATTCCGGATTGCTCGGAAAAAATCAAAGCTCTTTTAGGAACTGATGACGGCTCGTTTGAGTTCGGAGCGGTAAAAGAATACACGGTAGGCGAAGCGAAGCCGTTATTTGCAAGAATAGATACCGAAAAAGCGCTTGCCGAAATTGCCGAAAAGCAGAAAGCAAATAATAATAAGGCGGCTGAAAACACCGTCCGTCTTGACGAAATTTCTATTGAGGATTTTGCAAAGATAGAGCTTCGCGCTGCAAAAATCACCGCTTGCGAGCCTATACCTAAGGCGAAAAAGCTATTAAAGCTCACTTTGGATGACGGCTCTGATGAGCCGAGAACAGTAGCATCGGGGATAGCTAAGTTTTATACAAGCGAAGAGCTTGTGGGCAAAACCGTGATAGTAGTTGCGAATTTGAAGCCGGCAACTCTTTGCGGCGTTCAGTCAAACGGTATGATACTCGCGGCGGATGCAGGTGAAGAAATAAAGGTTGTTTTCTTAGACGGTGTTGAGCCGGGCAGTAAAATAAGATGATATACCCCGAAGAATGCAAGCTGAAAGAAAATCTGATAATCGATACCCACTCGCATTATGACGATGAAAGATTTAACGGCATAAGGGATGAGCTTTTAAATTCCTTACATCAAAACGGCGTTGATAAAATTATAACCTGCGCGGTGGATGGCAGTTCCGCAAAAGCGGCGATTAAACTTACAACTGATTATGACTTTATATATGCGGCGGTAGGTATCCACCCGGAAAATCTCGAAAGTAAGACTATGATATCAGAAATCCGCGACTTTTCAAGGAACGAAAAGTGCGTAGCAATCGGAGAAATAGGGCTCGATTATCACTACTCATCGGATAACAAAGACGAGCAAAGGCAGGTTTTTGAAAGTCAAGTAATGCTTGCAAATGAGCTTGATTTGCCCGTCATTGTACACGATAGAGATGCTCATGCCGACACTCTCGAAATACTTAAAAAGCACCGCCCTAAGGGAGTGTTGCACTGCTTTTCAGGCAGTGCTGAAATGGCAAAGGAAATAATAAAGCTCGGTATGTATATCGGCGTTGGAGGGGTTGTCACCTTTAAAAACGCAAAAAAAATGCCGGATGTAATAAAGGCCATTCCGAAAGACCGCATGCTTCTCGAAACGGACTGCCCCTATTTAGCCCCCGAGCCGTACAGAGGAAGGCTCTGCCATTCGGGATATATTGCTATTACCGCCGGCAAAGTAGCAGAAATTTTAGGCGAAGAACGCGACAGTGTTTTAAAATTCACCCGCGAAAATGCAAAAAAATTATTCGGATTTTAGAATATTTCCCCGCTTTTTACAGATAATACCTGTGAAAGCGGGGTGATTTTTGTGGAAGATAAGAACAGAAAGAACTCAAATTCTTCAAACAAGAACGATACCAATGAGCAGAGCAAAAAAGAAAACAGCAATAAAAAGACCGATATGGACTGTGACTAACCAAAAAATGACCGCCTCGCTAAATGTGGGGCGGTCGCTTTTTGCCTTAAAACTATTTGTCAAGGCGCTCATCATAGTTTTCACTGCCTATAAGTGCAACCTGATAAAACTCTTCGGGGTTTTGCAGAATAATACTTTCTATATATGCCTCCATCATCCTCGCGGTAAAGACATATCCGGCAGGATTCATATGCCCGTTTAAATAGTATTTTTTTCTGAAATCGCTATCATATTTCGGAGCAAATTTATTAAGGTCTATAATATGTGTATGACTATATGCGCCGGCAATCTTGTAAAGTAGCTCGCGGTGCCCTGCTTTTTTATCATCAGCTTTGTTTCCATTCTGCGGCATAGTTACAAGGAAGAAATGAGCCATAGGACTTATCTTTTTATATCTCTCTATAATCCTTGCATAATTGCCCGCAAAATTATCGGAGTTTTCATCCGGATTTCCAATATGTATATCCTCAAAAGCCCCAAGTGGCTGACTGCAACTCGTACTATACATATCATTTACACCGAGTGCGATTATATATGCCTGCGCAGCCTTTTCGGGATTCCAATAATCCATTGAATCGGCAAAGCTCTCAACATATTCCTTAGCCGTCATACCGCCGCGGGAAAAGTTATAAACCGTACTGCCCAAATTGCGTGCCATAAACTGACCCCAGGAATAATCAAACATATCAATAAACAAACACTTATCTGCTTCGTTTTTGCTATGCACCTCAAATTCACCACTTGAAAGGCTATCGCCGACACAAGCAATGGTACGAAAAATGCTTGCGAGTTTAAGAGGTGCAGCCATACGGTCAAG
>CADBOD010000078.1 GCA_902796165.1 Oscillospiraceae bacterium
GGGAAGCGTTTAAACGCTTCCCAATTTTTATACTCTGATTTCCTTTGATAAATGGAACGAATATATTATTTTCTCTTTAACCGGCATACTGAATATTTTTTCGCAGGCGGCGGCATATATAGAAAGCTGAGCCGAGTACTTTTGTTTAAGCTCTTCTTCGCTTTGGGTGTAGTCGGTTTTAAAATCCACCACAACAACGCCGTCATCCTCCAAAAAGCATAAATCCACCGCGCCCTGAACTATAAACTTATCTTCCGCACCGGTTTTTTCCTTATCATAGACTGATACCGGAAGCTCGGTTAAAAACCGCATTTCACGCTTGATTGTATCAGCTTTTTTAATGCGATAAAACAGTTCACTTTCAAAAAACCTACTTAACCGCTTTCTATCAGCCACCGCGGCCTCTGAGGAAGAAATACGCTTTTCCGAAACAAGTCTTTCTATCTCACTGTCAATGCTGTTTTCGTTTTTATAGTCTATAAACTGCATAATTTTATGTATCGCAGTTCCTCTGCCGGCGGCATTTAGCCCGTCTTTCTCCATAAATGCAGGTCGGTCAGTCATGGCAAAATGCTCGTACTCTTCGGTGTTGGCAAGCTTTGAAACCGAAACCTTAGACGGTATGTTTGAAAGCGCGGCATAAGGATATGAATACTCTATATTGCTGAGTATAGATTTAGTCAAATCAACATCAGCTGCGGCTGATAATTTATCGGTTGTATTCTCGGTTTTGAGCTTTGCCGCATCAATAAACCTTACCGCCATATTGCTTTCGGTCGAAACTGTACTTACACTGCACTCAGCCGTGCGCCTTAACGCATCGCTATCGGGATGAATAAGCGCCGCGGCAAGAACATATTCTGCCGAGTTTGCGGCGTTTATAATAAAATCTCCGCTGATTTTCTCTCTGCCGTGATTTGATGCCAACGCCGCCCTCATAAGACTTTTTTGTGCGTTTTTCATACTGCAAACCAAGCAGAGCTTTTCCTCAGCTCTTGTCATACCCACATACAAAAGCCTGAGCCTTTCGCGCGCTATTGATTTTTTACTCTCGGCACTGAGCACCTTATGCCCTAAATTCTCATTTTTTTCGAGAGCATCTCTATCAAAATACTTAAATCCTATACCGTTTTCCTTAGAATAGATGCAGGCATCTACGGCATCGCTCTTATTGATTTTATTGCTGAGCCCCGCAACTATACATATAGGAAACTGCAACCCCTTTGAACGATGGATAGACATTATTTTTACACAGTTTTCACTCTGCGATGCGGCTGGCTTTACCGCATCCTCAGGAAGCCGGCTCATATATCTGAGAAATCCGTAAATGCTTCCGCTGTTGCCGGAAGCATAATCACTTGCGAGCTTCATAAACTGCATAAGATTTTGCGACCTTATTTCCCCGTCAGGCATAGCATAAAATATATTCATCATATCGGTTTTATCTATAAGATATGAAATAAACCTGTCAAGAGGAAGCATACAACTCATTCGCCTGAACTCCGACAGTTGATTTAAAAACTCCTGTGCCTTTTCGTTTTCCGCCGCAAAAAGACTAAGTGCCGCAAAAAGGCTCATATCCTTACGACCCACACGGATTTCCGCTAATTCCTCAGCCGAAAACGAATAAAGCGGTGACATCAACACTCTGAGTAAATCCACATCGCTTTGAGGATTGTCTATTATATGAAGCAGTGCCGAAAGGGTAACTATTTCGGTTGATGAAGAAAACTCGCCGTCACTTACCTTTGCGGGTATTAAGAGCCTGTTAAGCTCATCTGCGATTACCCCTGATTTATCTTTAAGCGCGGCAAGCAAAATGCAAAAGTCACCGTACTTCACACTGCGAAGGCTGTCCCCCTCGCCGCGAAGTATTTCTCCTTTTTTAACGGTTCTCTCTATATAATCGGCAATAGCAATAGCTTCGCTTTTAATAACACTGTCAGAGCTATCATCATCGACCTTATCAATAACCAATAAATCGGTAGCAATCTGATCGTTTTCAGGGAATTCAGCACCGCAATTCAATCTCTCACCCTCGTCATAAACAAGGCTTCCCACCTGCTCACTCATAAGGTTTTCAAAAAAGAAATTGACCGCTGAGCATATTCCCTTTCTGCTTCTGAAATTATCCGATAAAAGTATTTTTCTCTTATCCTCGGGATTTGTTTCCGAATAGTCCTTATAAGCCGTCTTTTTAGCCAAAAATATATCGGGGTCGGAGCCTCGGAAAGCGTAAATGCTCTGCTTTACATCGCCTACTATAAATAGGTTTTTACCCCCGCCGGATAAAACCTCAAACAGTGTATCCTGTAACTCGTTTACATCCTGAAATTCATCTACTAAAACGCGGTCGTACCTTGAAATAATGCTATCGGCAAATTCGGTTTTATGTATAACTTTGTTTTCATCAACACTGCAAATGAGCTTTAACGCCAACTGCTCTATATCATCAAAGGAAAACTTATTTTCCTCTTTCAGCCTTTCAAACAGTCTTTCGTTATACTCCGTCACCATATCTGAAAGCAACTCTACCGGACCGGAGAGTTTCTTTATATCATCAGCCACGCCCAAAGCCGGATTACCGAACAAGGATTTTATGCTTTCAATATCCTTAACGATTTGCTCTTTATACAATTTCATTTCATCGGTAGATTTAGCCGGGAGACTTCCGAGCTTTGCCGAACGCACCACCTCAAAAACGCTATCCCACTCGCCTGAATTTACCGCAATTCTTACATCGTGTATGATATTTGAAACAGACTCACTGTACAAAACCGCCTTGTCCGTATTCTCGCAAAACAGCGCAGCTTCGGCTAAATGACGGACTTTATTGTCAATTTGCGATAACCTTTCATCAGCATAAGAAAATGCGTATTTATACCATATATGTTCACGGTCAAAAGGCGTATTATAGGGCACTTTCAGTGAATTTATAAATACACCGACATCTGTGCTTTTCTTAGCCGATATGTATATACCGTCCATTAAATCCATAAGCGGTTCTTCGCCGTATCGGCAGTTGGAAAGGTGTGTTAATAAGCGGAATTTTTCACCGTCGTTTATATGCTCGCTTATTATCTCGCTTAAAACCTCGCGGCGTATTGAATAAAGAGAGCTATCATCTGTAACCTTGAAATCCGGCTCAATCGAACAAAGAGCAAAGTTTTCTCTTACAAGTCTTATGCAGAATGAATCAATAGTACATATATCGGCGGATTTAATAAGATAGCACTGCCGGTTTATGTGTTCATAATCATCTCCTGAACTGCTTTGCAGTTCTTTGTAAAGGCGGTTTTCAATTCGTGAAAGCATTTCCGCCGCCGCCGCGTTTGTAAAGGTAACTATAAGCATACGGTCTGCTGACACACCGCTTTGGCGGTCTGTCAGCATTTTTACAACACGCTCTACCAAAACGGCGGTCTTACCCGAGCCTGCCGCCGCGGAAACAAGCACGCAACCCGTAGAGGTTATTGCATTATTTTGAGCATCGGTAAATTTAACCGCCATTTTCTTCCACCTGCCTTTTAATCTCGGTAATTATCTCGTCCTTTTTAAAGTTTTCCGCCTTTGGCGGTTTTTCTTTTTCTATTCTGCAAATAGAGGCAAACTCACAGTATTCGCAAGCCGCCTTATCACGCCCGTCAATAGGATTTGCGCTGAATTTTCCGTTTGCGATTTTCAGCCCTGTTTGTTTGAGCTTCATTTCCAAAAAGCTGAAAATCTCATCAAAGTCGTCCTCGGTCACACCTTGAAGTCTGGCTTTTGGACTGCTCTGCTTTATATACTCCCCTGATGCGCTTTTATCCATAGCATTTATAAGCTCCGGCACTTCCGGCATAAATCCGTTCATACTGCGGCTCGTCGCCTTGCTATCATCCGGCAGTGCGGCCCTCATATAGAAAATGCCGGCAGGGCTTCCTCCGATATTCTCATCCTTACAGACGGCATAAAGATATATAAGCATCTGCATATTTTGACCTACCAAAATATCAGGCAGCTTAAAATCTCTTCTGCCGGTTTTATAATCGATTATGCGCAGATATCCGCCGTAGCGGTCAAGTCGGTCAACAGCACCGGAAACCGTTACCGTGGTTTGCTCATCCGCCGATAATTTAAGCGCCGGTATATCTCCGCCCTTGCCTATAATAAGCTCACATTTTTCGGGTTTGAAATCCGATTGCCTGAATTCACTTATCAACCTTTCGCCGAGGTATTTAAGCGTTTCGGTCATATTGGCTATCATAAGCCTTAAATGAGGTGTTTCAACCTCGCGATATCCCTTAATACTATCTAAATACTCGTTTATGTATTCATCGATTTTTTTGTGAATTTCCACCTTTTCGGCGGTGTTTATATTATCCCTCGCCCACATCACAAACTTTTCTAAAACAAAATGAATGAGCGTTCCCGTTTGCATAGCGCTGAAATCCACCGCCTCAATACTTTTCACCGATAATACATAACGGCAAAAATACATAAATGCACATCGATTGTATGTATCGAACCTCGACGGTGACAGCCCGATATTATTGCCGACGAGCCTCCTCGCAAGTTCACCCGATATATCAAAATTCGGGCGTTTAAAATTTGTACCTAAAAAAGATACGCGCTCAGAATAACCGTCAGTTTTCAAAAGTGCGGTTTTTATAGTTTCATAATCTGTGCTTTCACGCTCACTTCGGCAAAGTCTTGAAAAGGCGTCCTGAGCAGTTTCGGGCAGGTTATTCTCGCAGAGATTATCCGGCTCTTTTAAGATATCCACCGAAAAGTATTCCGAAAGCCTTTTTACAAAATATGAAGCGTCTTTTCCTCCCGATTGGTTAAAGCTGATAAATACACCCTTATCTGCACAGCAAACGCTGTTATAAACAAGTAAATCCTCATCTACCGCGGAATATACCGAGCAATCGGGTATTTGAATACCAAGACTTATAAGTTTTCCGATTTCACTTACCGCAAATATTCCGTCAGCCTCAGGTGCCTTTGGAAAAACGCTCTGATTTGCGCCCATAATAAATACATACGACGGGCGCGAAGGCTGAATTCTCTCAGCGGAGCCGAAGAGCACCTGATCGACCATTTGCGGTATAACTCCTACGCTTTCCGCATCTACACAGTTTTTAAAGATATCCGCAAACTCGCGCGATGAAGGCTCTGCCGGCAGGCAATTTACAATACTGTCAAGTATCTTCATAACCTTTGAATATGCCGCCACAATGCCGTCACTGAAAACAGAATTTTCAGAGTTCTTATAGTTTTCCGAAATATTTAAAAATTCATCCTTTGCGCTTTCAAGCAAATCCACCACGGCTTTTGCCATATTTCTTGAAGAGCCGCCGAATTTCTTTTTAAACTCGTTTATAGGCGCTATTGCCTTAATTCTCAACGAATTTACCGTGCTTAGTGTTTCCTGTGCCTTTTCATCCGAAGCGCCTTTTTTATCAAGACCTCTCGGGTCCATTGTCCACTCCTGCTGCCAGGAATCACCGTCTATTCCCCATATATAGACATAATTTTCAAGCAGAGATAACTCATTCTCATTTAAAAATCCTACGCCGCATTTATGAAAGCGGAATATTTTTTCGGTTGTGATACCGCCCAAAAATTCCATAGCCGCTCTCGCCGCCGCGGCAGGCGGCAATGATGAAAGCGGCAGGCGCTTATCCATAAAAAAGTTTATACCGTTTTTCTCAAAAGCGGTTGTCAGCACCTGCTCATAGTCAGCGGAATTCCTCGCTATAACTACAAACTCATTCCAGCGGGCGCCGGTATTCCGAACTATACGCCGTATATTTCTCGCAACAAACTGTGCTTCGTCATAAGCGGTCTGCGCGCTGCAAATTTGAAGCTCGCCGCCGGTGACGCCAAGCTCGCTCTTTCCAAGGCACATATATTCCTCTACCGCACTGATACCGGGAGATGTGAATCTGCCGCTTTGGAGTATGAAATCTGGGGCTGTTTCGATTTTGTGCTTGTCCGCTAAAACAGATATTCTGTTTTTTGCCTTTTTTATATTTGAGAAAATGCCAAGAGAGCCTTTTTCGCTCGGGTTATCACAAAATGATACCGTGGTATTTTGTGCCGTAACAAGTATCCGCTCTATTATCTTATACTGCTGACCTGTAAAACCGCCGAAGGAATCTATAAACACCTGCTTATCGGCAAAATAATCAAATGCTAAAAGGGATTTGTAAAGGTTATCAAGCCTGTCTGAATATCCTTCAAACTTCTCTGCAAGCAGGTCGTTATACTCTGCATAGACAATCGCGGTATCATATAGCTTTCTACCCAAAATACCGTCCTCTATGCTCTCTGATACCTCGAAAATATCCGAAACGCCCACGGCATTTTGAGAAAACTCACCTATTGTGCTTAACATCATTTTTGCAAGACCTGAGGAAAGCGAATATTTACCGAAATATTTCAGCTTATCCCGTGTTCTTTTAAGGGCGGTATTTATGAGTATAATTTTATCGGAATCGGAAATCTCACCGCGCATACCGCCGGTAATACTCTCCACCTCATCGCAAAGACGGCTGAAACTAAGCACCTTTACCTTTTGCATATCGGCGTCACCCAAAAGGGAAAGCAATCTTTTTTCACTTTCAAACGAAAACTGCTCGGGTATTATTAAGACGGGGTTTTTGCCACGCTTTACGCACTCGGCTATCCGCCTGCATATTTCATAGGACTTACCGCTTGAAGCTCTGCCTAAAATAAATTGAAGCATAAATCTACCTCCCGATTAAAGTATAGCAAACACACTGTCCCGTTTTCAGTACACAAAAAGGCAGAAGCCGAAAAATGCATCTGCCTTAATATCAAACAACTGCTTTCATACGAAGCATTGAGCCGACTTTTACCTCTCTCTCAAAGGGAATTTTTACCGCCATCATAGGACTGTTGGCGCTTTCTATTTCATCACCGTTTTTATCTAACAGAACATCAGTGCTCACATTAAACGGCCTGTTGCCCGCTTCTAAGCAATCAAGCACTGTTCCGCGCAAAAATTTATTTTTAAGAATTGCCGTAATGCAGCCGTTCTCATATCCGGTAACTACCGCGGCAACATTATAATCCCTTATATAACCTGCATTTTCATAGGTTTGAGCATTTTGCGGAGTACCCAGATAAAAACCGGTGGAATATGTACGGTGGCTGATTTTATTAAGCTCCTCACTAACCCACTCGGGCAAAACCCACTCGCCGCTCGAATTTTCAAGGCTATCCAGCGCACCGCGGTATGCGTTTGCGGTAACCGCAACATAATACTCGGATTTTGCTCTGCCCTCTATCTTTATACTATCCACGCCTGCCGCTGCCATTTTATCAAGGTACTGCGCCATACACATATCATTTGCGTTAAGTATATATGTACCCTTTTTGGTTTCGGTAATATCGTAATATTGCCCCGGTCGCTTTTCCTCCATAAGTGAGTAACTCCAACGGCAGGACTGCGCACAATCGCCGCGATTTGCATCCCGTCCTGTCATATAGCTTGAAAGCAGGCATCTTGCCGAAAATGAAACGCACATAGCTCCGTGAGCAAAAGCCTCTATTTGAAGCTCCTTCGGCGTGTTTTCTCTTATATGCTTTATCTCTTTAAGTGATAATTCGCGGGCGAGCACCACACGCTTCGCACCCATTTTGTAAAACTCACAGGCGGTTGCGCTGTTTACTATGCCGGACTGCACGGATATATGTATTTCACATCTTGGCGCATATTCTTTTATAAGAGCAATAGTGCCGATATCCGAGGCAATTATGGCGTCAACTCCGGAGGAATTTAAAAACTTTAAGAACTCCGGAAGGCGCACCATTTCATCATCGTGCGGCACGGTATTGCAGGTAACATGCACTCGCACACCTTTATTGTGAGCGTACCTTACGCCCTCAATTATCGCCTCTTTATCAAATTTTGCCGCGGCGGTACGCATACCGAATTCCTCACCGGCAATATATACCGCATCTGCGCCGAAATCAACGGCGGTTTTAAGCCGTGCCAAATCTCCTGCCGGGCACAAAAGCTCGGGAATTTTAATCTTCATATATCCAATTCTTTTCTGCTTTGAGCTTCGCTATGATTGAGTTATGCTCTTTAAGCGTTTTATTATAATAAAATTTCATTGACGCATCGGTTACAAAATAATAGTAATCGAAATCCTTAGTCGGAAAAACGGTTCCCTTTATTGAATTTATACCCGGAGAGCACAGCGGCCCTACCGGCAATCCATTACAAACATAGGTGTTATATCTATCGTTTCCATAAGGATATTTGCGTGTGGGCGAGGAGCCAAGTGTTGCAAAGTCCTTACTTTTAAGGCGGTTAAAGAATACCGCCGCAACATTTGCCATTTCCGAGGGACTTCCCCCCGCTTCAAGCTCTACTATTGACGCCATTGTCATTATCTCGTGAAAACTGTATCCCGAATTTTTTATATCCTCTCTATACGGCTTTATTCTCTCATCAAGTGTTGAAAGCATTTTGAAAACCGCAAGGTGTGCACATTCCTTCGAATCATAGCAATAAAAATCATAGGTTTCGGGGAAAAGATATCCTTCAAGCCTGTAATAAACCGATTCTTCGGGTATTTCCTTTACAAAATCGAAGTCAAAATCGCCGTGGCGAACCTCATATAAAAAGTCCTTTTTATCACACACGCCGGCTTCACTCAGGATTTTAGCAATATCATCAACATTCGCCATTTCAGGAATGGTAACACTTACGCTATCCGCCTTTGCACCCTCGCTCATAAGCATTTCGGCGATACCCGAATATCCAAGCTCGTTATTAAACTCATAAACACCGTATTTATACTTACCCTCAAAATGTTTGAGCTTTGAATACACTCGGAAAAGTATCGGTATTTTAACCGCACCGCTTTCTTCGAGCTTTTCTGCGATTTTAACAACGGAAGTTCCTTTTTCTATTTCAATAATGCAGTCCTTTCCCCTGCCGAAGCCTATGCCTAAATAATCGGCAGTGACGAAAATAACGCCAAATGCAAGAGCTACGGAAATTACGATTATAGAAACAATCCAGGCAACCGTTTTAATCCCCGAATGAGATTTTGAGCGTTTCTTTTTCTTTGCCGGCTTACTTTGATATGCTTCATCCTCTGCAATATTAAAGCCTTCCCCTATTACAAAATCATCTTCATTCAAAGGTGTGTACTGAGTGTTTAAATCTTTTTCGTCCATAAACTAACTCCAAATTCAATCTATAATATACTTCATATCAATTCTGAGCTTATCGGCGGTTTGTTTATCTTTAAGCGCGGAAAGGAGCGTGAAAGCAAATTCACTTGCCACACCTGCGCCGCGAGCCGTGATAAACTGCCCGTCCCTTACAACCGGCGAAGCGGATATAACGGCGCCCGAAAGATATTTTTCAAATCCGTCAAAGCATATAGCCTCTTTGCCTTTTAATAATCCGAGTTTTCCGAGTATCGACGGGGCGGCGCATATAGCGCCTATTATTTTTGAGTTTTTATAAGCATAATCGATTGCGCCAAGCACTGTTTTACTCTTTTCAAGATTAAGCGTGCCCGGCATACCGCCCGGAAGTATCACCGCTGAAATATCAGAAATATTTACATCTTTTTCTTCCAAATCACAAACAACACTTATGCCGTGTGAGCCTGTTACGGTTTTTGAACCGATACCCACCGTTTTTACCTCAACCGCGCCCCTTCTGAGTATATCAACGGGCGTCAGCGCTTCGATTTCCTCAAAGCCCTCTGCTAAGAACACATATACCACCGTTATCACCCCAAAGTTTTCATTACAAGACTAAAAATATCATCGGATATTTCTTCTATACTGCGAGGCTCTCCGCCACTTGCACAACATACCGTTTCAAATCCGGAATAATCGGCAACAAATTTTGCTGCTTTACGACAGCGGTTCAGATAATCCACATCTCTCTCGTGAATATCCTTACTGCCCTCATCGCCCTTGTATCTGCCGGACAACAGCTTCTGAGATACCTCAACCGGCATATCAAGGAATATAACCAAATCAGGCTTTGGGATACCCACCTTTTCATACTCAATATCGTAAAGCCAATCGAGAAACGGCTTCCACTCATCCTCGTTCAGCTTTGAAGCCTGGTGTATAGCGTTTGATGTAGTATATCTGCCGGCAACAATCAACTTTCCGCCGCTATAATCTCCACCCCATTTTTCTTTGAATGAGGCGTATCTGTCAACGCAGTAAAAAAGCGAGGCGGCATACGGGTTTACATCATTCGGCTTAGTGCCGAATCTGCCCGATAAATACATTTTTACAAGCGCGCTTGAATCACTTTCATAATCGGGAAAAGATATTGCGTTAATAGATATTCCGCTTTCAGTCAAACGCTTTTTAAGCAGTTCGAGTTGGGTTGATTTACCGCTTCCGTCAAGACCTTCAATTACTATTAGCTTACCCATTTGATTTCAGTTCCTCATAATGCTTTCTTACTTCCTGCATTTTGCCGCAGCTCATCTTGCCTTCCGGGCAAGCTGAGTTTACGCACGAAGGTCCCGCCTTGGCAAAAAGGTTGGGCGCCACACCATATACAAGCCTGAACATCTGCTCAGCCACATATCTTATTTCCCACTGTGCGCGGTTGCAGCAACGGTGATGAAAGAAATTCATAAGCGAGCGTGCATTCATCGTTACAACCATTTTGGTTTCGCAAGCGTTAGGAAGCACAAATCGCGCGTCCTCTATCGCCTTTTTAGAAGCCATACGCTCTGCGGTTTTTTCATCCTTACCCTCTGCTAAGAATGCCTTTTTATGTTTCGCGGTCAGCACCTCGGCTATCCTATCATAAGCCTCCTGCGCTAAACGCATTGACTCATTGTATATTTTAAGTACATCCTCTTCGGCTTCAATCTCAGGCGGAGTTACAAACTCAAACTCTCCCTCTTTTACATACCTTTGGCTCTTAACCGAGAACGAGGCAATTCTGTGGCGCGTTATCTGGGCTAAAAGCGAGCGCGAAACGCCCTCTATACCGAATGTGAACGATGCGTGCTCAATAGGACTTTCGTGCCCTATCTCAGCAAGCATATTAACAAACGATTCAACCTTTTCATCGGTAAGACCGCCTTTTAAATCATCAATAGTGGAAGGACTGTAACATAGCTTTGCCGCACAGGCAATAGTCCTTTCAGGGTCTGGTGTGTAGGCTAAAAGTGTAACCTTAGGCATATTTTCTCCTCCGAACATTTTTCTACAAATATCATTGTAGCAGAAAAACTCACCAATATCAAATATTTTTATATATAAACTGAATAAATATCAAAATTTTTGTAAAAAAGTCTTTTTTTGGCGAAAGGAATGTGGTACAATATGAAAAATTAAATATAACTTTTGGGGGCGGCAGAATTATGTCAAATATTGATTTTAAACACACACCTTACGGAGACCTTGCCATCGTAAGTATGAGGGGCTGCGAGGATATGGCTTCAAAGGTGGATTACTACCTTAAACAGTGGAGAGATATTCCGGAGGATGAAACCTTTGTGGTTACTCCCAACTGTCCGCGTTTCGGCACAGGTGAGGCAAAGGCGGTTCTCAACCATACCGCAAGAGGCCTTGATGCGTTTATCATCTGTGATTGCTTTAACTATAGTGTAAAGTACAAAATGTACGGGCAAACTGTTCCAATGAGCCCTGATGACCATTTCCAGGATTTAAAGCGCGTTATAGCGGCGTTCGGCGGAAAAGCGAGAAGAATTACGGTTATTATGCCAATGCTTTATGAGGGCAGACAGCACAGGAGAACTTCCAGAGAATCTATGGACTGCGCTATGGCACTTCAAGAGCTCGTAGCTATGGGCGTTAAGAACATAATCACATTTGACGCGCACGACCCGAGAGTTAATAACGCTATACCGCTTGACGGCTTTGATAATGTACAAGCCGCATATCAGATGATTAAGGCGCTACTCAAAGTTGTCCCCGATATGAAGCTCGATAAGGAGCACACGATGATTGTTTCCCCCGATGAAGGCGGTATGGGCCGTTGCATTTACTATTCTTCTGTTTTGGGTCTTGAACTCGGTATGTTTTATAAGCGCAGGAACTATTCGGTTATAGTAAACGGCAGAAACCCGATTGAAGCTCACGAATTTTTGGGTAACGATATAACCGGCAAAGATCTTATTTTAGTAGATGATATGATTTCCTCAGGCGATTCAATGCTTGATATTGCCGCAAAGCTCAAAGAAATGGGCGCCGGCAGAATATTTATTTTCTCAACCTTCGGTCTTTTCGTTGAGGGCCTCGAAAGATTTGATGATTACTGCTCTCGCGGTATTATCACAAAGGTTTTCACAACCAACCTTATTTATCAAACCACCGAGCTTTTATCACGCGATTGGTATTGCAGCGTAAATATGGCAAAATATATTGCTCTTTTAGTTGATACGCTTAACAACGATAATTCCATAAGCAAGCTCTTAGACCCGGCTGACAGAATTAAAAAGGTTGTTGCAAATTATAACGGTAAAGAAGCATAAATATTACTGCCGCAGAATCTTTATTAAATTAAGTGGTATTTTAATAAACACGGAGGCTTATTTAAATGGGAAACAAAACCACATACATCATTTATTTATTCCGTAACTTTGTACGCAAAGCGGTAAATGTTCTGTTGCGCAAATTCAAAGTAAATTACATGTTTATTCCAAAGTATCGTGACAGAGTTGTACTGAATAAGGATGAAACTCAGGAAAAAATAAAAGAAATCATCCTGAAAGGCGAACCTGCTATGATTGCAAGATTCGGCGGTACTGAAACTATGTGCACACACGAAATGATTGGCATAAAGCTCGGTGTAAAAAAATCTTTTTCAAATAGGACACTGAAGTATTTAAATAATAACTCTGGTGTTTTCCCCTATGGGCATAAAATGGCGTTCCGTTTCGGGGAAATATCCGTGGAAGCTGGAAAAGAAGTTGATTTATTGGGAAAATGGCCTGTTAACATGTACGATTATCTTGTGAGATATGTTTGCAGACCTGATGTTATGCTTACATCGCTTGACAATCTTGAACCTTATTATAGCAATAACCCTTGGTCTGCAGCGCTAAAAGGGAAAAAGGTTACCGTTGTCCACCCCTTTAAAGAAACAATAGAAGCACAATATAAAAAACACGATTTATTATTTGATAACCCCGATATGCTTCCAGAGTTTGATTTGAGAGTAGTAAAGGCAGTCCAGACTATTGCAGGCGAAACAGATGACCGCTTCAGTGATTGGGAAGAGGCTCTCGAATATATGTATTCCGAAGTGATGAAAAACGATTTTGATATTGCCATAATAGGGTGTGGAGCATATGGGATGCCATTGGCAGCCAAAATCAAAAAGGCAGGCAAAATTGCTATTCACCTCGGCGGCGCAACACAACTGTTATTTGGAATAAAGGGGGCGCGTTGGGATAATCAACCACTATCCAAGCTTTATAATGAATATTGGGTACGACCTGCAACAGATGAAATTCCAAAAGCAGCAAATAAAGTTGAAAACGGTTGTTACTGGTAAAATACTTTAGATATTTGCAAGTTTAATTAGGATATATAATATGAATCATCGAGAAGTAATCACGGACTGCGATAATAAATCGAACAACCAGATAGATGTTTCCTTTTGCCTTCCGGTTTTTAATGTGGAAAAATACTTACCCCCTGTTTGAACTCTATTCTCTCTGTAAAAAACATAAACTATGAAATTATATGAATTGATGATAAATCGACTGATCGTTCGTTAGAAGTTTTATATGAGTATCAGAAAAAGCATTCTTGTATTAAGATCTATGAAAACAAGCAAAACGCAGGAGTTTCCTTCACAAGAAATGAATTGATAAAAAAATCAACTGGAAAGTATGTTTGGTTCGTTGCCCCAGACGATATGATAGTTTCAGATGCGGCAGAAAAATTATTTTCCATAGCAAAAAAAAATACGGCTGTTGTTTTTGGCAATTACGAAAAAATCGATGATAATTATAATAATATAGCAGATTTTTCGTATAAAAATTATCATATTATAGAGAATGCTGATAGAAAAAACAAATCATCATTGTTCCCAAAGGATAAGCAAAATACTATTATGCAATCCGTTTTGGGAGGATTGCTAAGCAGGGAGTTTTTAGTTAAAAACAACATATATTTTAATGACAAAATCATATTTTGCGAAGATTGCGTTTTTTGGTATCTTCTTATGTATTATTGTGATAAATTCGTTAAAACAGATTCAATATGCTATCTTTACAGAATAAGAAACGGTTCTGTTTGCCACAGTTATAATGACCAACGCCGAAAGCACTGTTTTTTAGCAGCAAAGAAATGTATAAGCAATATTTAGAATACTATAACAGAGAATTATTTGTAAATTCCGAAGAAGAAGGGTTTTGTAAAAAAGAAGTTTTGCAGTCTGCACTTTGTCAAGTTAAACAGAATAATCTCCATTACCTTGCTTCTATTAAAGACAGAAGATTTATTAAAAATGAATTTGGAAGACTAAAAAAAGGATTATATCCTTACCCATTTAGAAAAGAGCAATTAAAGAACAGATTTAATATTAAAAATCTTTTATTATTTTTAATGCCTATAGAACCTTTCTTTTGGATGCTACATTTATTATATAAATTTAAGTTTGATAGTTGATCAAGTCCATTAATGAGGATATTAAATCAAAATTGGTTTAATATCCTCATCTTTATGGGATAAGATAAAATCGGTGATATTATGAGCATCCGAACAGACCTTATAAGCGAAGAAAACATTGCCGAAAGTGAAGATGTTAAAACGAATGAAGAAACTATCGGCGGTATAAAAATTGAAACAACCGAAATTAAAAGCGAAGCTGCGGCAAAGCGCATAGGAAAGCCTAAGGGCAAATACTGTACAATAAGATTTTCGCGGCTTGACGGCATAGCCGATACCGCGCCGCTTAAAACGGCAATAGTAAAGGCTTTAAACCTGCTCACCAGCGGCAATACGGACAACGCAATGATAGTAGGGCTCGGAAACACCGATATAACCCCCGATGCCTTAGGCCCTCTGTGCGTAAACTCGGTGATAGCAACAAGGCATATTTCAAATGAACTCAAAAAGTCGCTGAAACTGCAAGGTCTTCATACAGTATCCTGCATAGCTCCGGGGGTTTTGGGCAAAACCGGAATTGAGGCGGCGGATATAATCAAAGCCACCACCGAGCGTGTAAAGCCGGATATAGTGGTTGCCGTTGATGCTCTCGCGGCAAGAACGCCCGATAATCTTTGCCGAACAATACAAATGACCGATAGCGGCATAGCGCCCGGTTCAGGGGTTAAAAACGAGCGTGCGGCACTAAGCCGCGAAACGCTCGGCGTACCGGTAATCGCTTTGGGGATACCTACGGTGATTGATGCGAATTTAACCGGTGCAGGGCCTCATACAACCGAAAATATGATGGTGACCCCAAAGGAAATAGATTTGCTGATTTCGCGTGCTTCTGCGATAATCGCGAGGGCGCTTAATATATTTTTTCAGCCTGACCTTGACGAAGAAACCATCGAAAGCCTCTCATAAAACAAACAAAGCCCTCATATAATACTTTTAGTTATATGGAGGTTTAGAAATGAAGAACACCTCATCTGTTTTAAGAATTGCAACACTTTTTTTGTCTATCATCACTCTTTTTTCATATGGAGTTTATACCGTTTTTTTTAAAGCAAACGGAGAAAAAAGCGGTTTTGATTATACAAACAATTTTTCGCCATTTTCTTTTGAAAACGAAGAAAAGAGCAATCAGCAAAAAGCCGAAGAGGTAAATAGTCCGGCGGGAAGCAATAATACCGTTATTCCCACCGCAGCGGGCGAAGTGCTCGGAAAAATAAAAAATCAAACGATAAAAAACGATAGTGCAAACATACAAGGTGGCTCTGTTCATATAAAAAACAGTACCGATTTAGATATAAATGCGGATAAATTGTTATCCGCAGGCTTGGACTTTAAAATAGAGGAAAACGCCGGGCCGCAGGTCTTGATTATACACACCCACGCCACCGAAAGCTATTTGCGTGAAGACAGGGACTATTACACATCATCGGATAACAGCCGAACTACCGATAACAATTTTAATGTCACCGAGCTCGGCGCTATAATATCCGATAAGTTAAGCGCCTCGGGGATAAACACGGTACACGACAGAACACAGCACGATTACCCCTCATATAACGGCAGTTATTCGAGGGCGGCGGTCACTATAAAAAGCTATTTAAAAAAGTATCCGAGCATAAAGGTTGTAATTGATGTGCACCGCGACGCGATACAGCAAAGCTCCACAAAAACAAAGCTCACCGCGGAAATTAACGGCAAGCGAGCCGCACAGGTAATGCTTGTAATGGGCTCACAAAGCGGCACTGTTAAAAACTTCCCGAATTGGCAGGAAAACCTCAAATTAGCACTGCGCCTGCAAAAGAATTTAGAGGGTATGTTCCCCACCCTTGCTCGCCCGTTAAGCCTGATGCCGAGAAGCTATAACGAACCGCTGACTACCGGCTCAATGCTAATAGAAGTAGGCACGGATGCAAACGCGTTTGAGCAGGCAAAATACTCTGCGGAACTATTATCGGAGGCGCTTATAAAAACATTAAAGGAAGTATGAAAATGAAGAAAAGCATCTACTTATTCTCAATATCATTTATGGTTACGGCGTGTATTCTGTTCGGCTTCTTAGGCGTTTGCGCCGCATACGAAAATACCGTAAAAACAGCCTACGGCGAATATAAGCACGCGGTGGATATCGAAAAAGGCGGAATAAGAATTTTTGATTTTGAATATAAATTTTGAATATAAATATAAAAGCGTGAGCGAAGTAACTAACACTCTGCTCACGCTTTTTGTGTTTCTTTTATTTGTTCTTTTTAAAAGGCTTTGTAGCAAAGGAACAAATAAATATTATTATTTGACCGGCAATTCCCAAAAGATATATCAAAGCAACATTCATCTTAAAATAAAGGAAAGATATATGTATCGCCGCAAGTATCGCCCACATAAGAGCGGAAACTATATAATAGTTATTATGCGGATTAAACCAAACCGAATTAAGAATAAGATTTACGATAAGAACAATCGGAACCGCATAAACAAAATATAATATCTGAAATCCGTTTTTTCCGATTATAAGCGAGGTGATTATAAAAGCGAACAATGCCGCAAGCATAATTGAAGCCTCAACTATCAGCATAATTGCTCGGCGGTTATAATTCTTTTGCTTTTTAACATTGTTTTCGGTGGCAACGGCAATTCCGTTTTCTTTTACAAGCGAATCAAGCGACACGCCGAAAATCTCCGATATCTGAACTAAAATCTCAATATCCGGGGTGGATTCGCCGCGTTCCCATTTAGAAACCGTCTTAAATGAATAATTCAACTTTTCGCCAAGCTGTGCCTGCGTCATATCATTCATAAGGCGCAGCTCGGTGATGTTCTGAGCTATTATTTGTTTCACATCCGGCATACTGCGCCTCCCTTCATTTCCCGAGTATTATACACCATTTGAAAACAAAAATCAACAATATGACTTTTGCATCATTTTACAGAGGAATAAAAACACTTTTATTTTGTAAAATTCACTTGACTTTTATACCGTTTTGCCGTATATTCAAACTAATCGAAAATATCGATATTTAATGCATCTGTGTAGAAATGGTGCTCGGTACTAATGTATGCCGCAGTATGTGTTCAATACTGCGAAAAACCCTTTGTCAGGGCATACAAACAGACGGCGCCAGGTATCGCGCAGGGTAAAAAAATTTACTACTGTCGACACTCAAAGTGTGACAAAGGGGGATGCTTAAATGGCAAAAGAAAATATTGTTGAACTCAAGGATGTATGCGTTTCGTTTGACGGAGAAAAGGTTTTAGACGGGTTAAATCTTCAAATTGAGGATAAAGAGTTTATTACCCTTCTCGGAGCCTCCGGTTGCGGAAAAACCACAACTCTCAGGCTTATAGCAGGTTTTTTGGACCCGGATTGCGGCGAAGTTATCTTTGAGGGTAAAAGATTTAATGGTGTTCCGGCTTATAAAAGGCAGGTTAACACCATTTTTCAGCGTTATGCGCTTTTTGAACACTTGAATGTTTTTGAAAATGTAGCATTTGGGTTGAGGGTCAAAAAGATGCCCGAAGCGGAAATCAAAAAGACTGTTTCGGATATGCTCAAATTAGTAAATCTCGAGGGCTTTGAAAAGCGGAGGGTTACTACCCTTTCAGGTGGTCAACAACAGCGTGTGGCAATAGCGCGCGCTATTGCAAACAAGCCGAAGGTACTGCTTCTTGATGAGCCGCTTGCCGCTTTGGATTTAAAGCTCAGAAAGGATATGCAAAAGGAGCTTCGCAACATTCAGCGCACACTCGGCATAACCTTTATATTTGTAACGCACGACCAGGAGGAAGCGCTTACAATGTCCGACCGCGTGGTTGTTATGGATAAAGGCAAAATCCAGCAGGTAGGCACTCCGAAGGATATTTATAACGAGCCGAAAAACGCTTTTGTTGCTGATTTTATCGGTGAGTCAAATATAGTTGACGGAATTATGAAAAAAGACCTTGTCGTTGATTTTTCAGGGCATACATTTGATTGTCTTGATAAAGGCTTTGAGGAAAACGAGGCGGTCGATGTTGTAGTGCGCCCTGAGGATGTTGATATTGTGCCTGCCGATAAAGGTATGCTCACCGGCACGGTTACCTCGGTTGCTTTTCTCGGCGTTCACTATGAAATAATAGTTGATATCGGCGGATTTAAGTGGATGATACAAACTACTGACGAATGCTTTGTAGGCGATAATGTGGGGCTTTATATTGAGCCTGATGCCATCCACATTATGAAAAAATCCGAGTATTCCGGTCTTTACGGGGATTACAGCTCATACAGCGAAGAAATGGAACACCTCTCCGAAAATACGCCAGAGGAGGAATAAGTCTTGAACAAGAAGAGCTTTGGAAACCGTCTTATTGCGGCTCCTTATCTTGTATGGGCGGCAATATTCGTTATAGTGCCACTGCTGATGATGGCATATTTTGCTTTTACCGATAATAGCGGAGCATTTACGCTTAGTAATATGGCGCAGATAGGCAAATACAGAAAGGCTTTCGGTGTATCTGTTCTTTATGCGCTTGCGGCTACTGTTATCACACTTTTAATATCCTACCCTATGGCGTATTTTATGACTAAAATGAAGGTAAGTTCACAGAGAATGATTATGATTATTGTAATGCTTCCTATGTGGATGAACTTCCTTATACGCACATATTCCTGGATTTCAATTCTTGCAAACACCGGTATTATCAACACATTCTTAAAATGGATAGGCTTAAAACCGCTTCATCTTATAAACACGCCGGGGGCTGTAATACTCGGTATGGTTTATGATTTTGTACCTTATATGATACTGCCGATTTACTCGGTTATGTCCAAAATAGATAATTCACTCTTAGAGGCGGCGGCAGACCTCGGCTCAAATGCCTTTTCACGCCTTCGCCGTGTGATAATCCCACTTTCTATGCCCGGGGTAATTTCGGGTATTACTATGGTGTTTGTGCCGTCTGTCAGCACATTTTATATTTCCCAAAAGCTCGGCGGAAATAAAAACTGGCTTATAGGCGATGCAATAGAGTATCTTTTCGGCGCAGGCCCGGAATACTACAATGTCGCCTCGGCAATCTCCCTTATTCTTATGATTTTAATTCTTCTTTGCCTCGCAGTTATGAACCGCTTTTCAAGCGACGATGAGGGAGGCGTTATAATATGAAAACATTTTCAAAAATATATATCGCACTTATGCTGGTTTTCTTATATGCGCCTGTTGCGGTTATGATTTTTTTCTCCTTCAACTCAGGAGCGAGCGTTTGGATTTTTGATGAGTTTTCTATCGAATGGTATGAAGGCATACTTTTCGATACCGCTATGATGGAGGGATTAAAGCATACCCTTATTGTAGCCGTACTTTCGGCAAGTATCGCAACGGTACTCGGCACTGCGGCATCGGTAGGCATATTGGCGCTTCGCAAAAAAATATCCCGTTCATTCGCCACTACCGTTACAAATATTCCTATGATGAACGCCGATATAGTAACCGGTGTATCGCTTATGTTATTGTTTGTGTTTTTCGGGCGGATAATAGGGCTTTCGGAATCCCTCGGATTTCTCACCGTGCTTATAGCGCATATAACCTTTAATCTGCCTTATGTTATTCTTTCGGTAATACCGAAGCTCAAACAAACCGATAAAAACCTACACGAAGCGGCGCTCGACCTCGGTTGCACACCCGTTCAGGCGTTTTTTAAGGTTATTATACCTTCAATAAAAACGGGCATTTTTACCGGCTTTATTATGTCGTTCACGCTTTCGCTTGATGATTTTGTAATAAGCTATTTCACTTGCGGACATTATCAGACGCTTCCCGTAGTTATCTACAATATGACTAAAAAGACGGTCAAGCCTGATGTTTATGCGCTTTCAACCCTTGTTTTTGTGGTGATTTTCGTACTGCTTATTCTGTATAACACAGTACAGACTAAGAGTGAGCAAAGGAGGAATTCGCGTGTTTAAGAAAATAACGGCACTTTTTCTTCTTGCCGCAATCATCTGCACCGCCCTTTCCGGCTGCGGTTATGAATATGCGGATGATTTAGAGCTTTCAAGGGAGTATTCACGGGAATTTGCCGGAAGTGAACTTAATGTTTATAACTGGGGCGAATATATATCCGACGGCTCGGATGATATGCTCGATGTAAACCGTGAATTTGAAAAACTCACCGGTATTCATGTGAATTATACCACCTTTGAAAGCAATGAAAGTATGTATTCACAGCTTAAAAGCGGCGGTGTTTCATACGATATAATAATCCCGTCGGATTATATGATTGAGCGTCTTAAAAACGAGGATATGCTCACAAAAATAGATGTATCAAGCCTTAAAAACTACGGGTACATCTATGACGAGTACAAAAATCTTTTTTATGATGAAAACAATGAATACTCGGTTCCGTACAATGTGGGGATGGTAGGTATTATTTATAATCCTACGCTTATAGGCGAGCCTGAGCAATCCTGGCGCACTTTATGGGATGAAAAATACCGCGATATGTCGCTTAATTTCAGCAACCCGCGTGACGGATTTATGACCGCCCAAATGATTTTAGGGCAGGACCTCAACACAACAAATAAGTCCGATTGGAAAGCCGCGGCTGATTTGCTTAAAGAGGGCAAGGATGTTTTACAATCCTATGTTATGGATGAAATTTACGGAAAGATGGAAACGGGAGAGGCGGCAATAGGACCTTATTATGCAGGCGATTACCTTACAATGCTTGATAATAATGAGGATTTGAAGTTCTTCTATCCGAAGGAAGGCACAAATATATTCGTTGATGCCATCTGTGTTCCGAAATCGGTAAAGCATCTTGACGCCGCTATGCTCTATATCGATTTCCTGTTGGAGCCTAGGATTGCTCTTGACAATGCGGAATATATCGGGTACGCCTCACCTAACCGTGCAGTTGTAGAAAATCCCGATTACTATTACTATGGAAACGAAATACTCTACCCTCAGCCTCAGGATACCCCACCTGTTCAATACTATCACGATATCGACCCGGAAATCAGAAAGTATTATGAGAATTTGTGGATAGACCTGAAACTCTATTAAAGGTGAAAAAATGGATAAAATTTACAAATCGGTTGATGAGCTTATAGGTGGAACTCCCCTTTTAGAGCTTACCAACATTGAAAAAGAACTGTCGCTGAATGCAAAAATCGTTGCAAAGCTCGAATACTTAAATCCGGCAGGTTCTGTGAAAGACCGTGTGGCAAAGGCTATGATTGATGACGCCGAAAAAGCCGGAATACTTAAACCGGGTGCTACAATCATTGAGCCTACCTCCGGCAATACAGGTATAGGTCTTTGTATGGTAGCGGCGGCAAGAGGATACAAAACAATAATCGTTATGCCGGACAGTATGTCTTTGGAAAGGCAATCGCTTATGCGTGCATACGGAGCAGAGCTTGTGCTTACTGACGGTAAGGACGGTATGACCGGCGCTATTAAAAAAGCCAATGAATTGCTTAACCAAATACCGGGCGCATTCATCCCCGGTCAGTTTGTAAACCCATCAAATCCAAAGGCACATTTTGATACCACCGGACCGGAGATTTTTGAGGACACAGACGGCAAGATTGATATTTTTGTAGCGGGAGTAGGCACAGGTGGCACAATAACCGGAATTGGTGAATATCTGAAATCTAAAAACGGTAAAATCAAAGTTGTTGCCGTAGAGCCGGAGGGCTCCCCCGTTCTTTCAAAGGGCACTTCCGGGCCTCATAAATTACAGGGCATAGGCGCCGGATTTGTGCCGGATGTACTCAACACACAAATATATGATGAGGTTATAACCGTTTCAAACGAAAACGCTTTTGAAGCCGGCAGAATGATAGCTAAAAAAGAGGGTGTGCTTGTGGGTATTTCCTCAGGCGCCGCACTATATGCCGCAATCGAGCTTGCAAAAGCAAACGAAAACTCAAATAAAACGATAGTGGTGTTACTCCCCGATACCGGCGACCGATACCTTTCCACAGAGCTTTTTACAACTTAAATTTTCTCAGAGCGCCGTTAACGGTGCTCTGATATTTTATTAACAAAATACTCAACAACTAAGCAATCGAAAAATTGGCAAATAATGATATTGCACATCAAATCTATGTGTGATATAATAAATACACGACTAACGAAAGGTTGGTAAATTGCATATGAAATCATTATCAAAAAAAGCGTTGGTATTGTTATTGTCAATAGCTGTTGTTTTATCTTTCAGTGCTTTCAGTATCGTTGTAAATGCCAACAACGAGCAAAGCGATTACACCGGCGGTCAAGTGGATCCAAATAATAATTGCGATCACTTGAATTTAGGTGATTGGCAAAGCGATGCTACAAATCACTGGCATATATGCTTAGACTGCTCAGAAGAAGTTGACAAAACGGCTCATACATATCAATGGGTAGAAACAAAAGCGGCTACCAAAGAGGAAAACGGTCTTAAAGAGGAAATCTGCTCTGTTTGCGGATATAAGTCGGGCAACAGTGAAGAGATAGTTTTTGAAAGCGGTCATACTCCGGGCGATATCAACGGTGACGGTGCTGTCAACAATAAAGACCTCACAAGGCTTTTCCAATACCTTAGTGACTGGGATGTAACAGTCGTAAATGATGCACTCGATGTAAACGGTGA
>CADBOD010000079.1 GCA_902796165.1 Oscillospiraceae bacterium
AAAAATCCTATTCCTGAAATTACCTGTGCAGAAATACGAAAAATATCGCCTTCCATTCCAATATGCATACTTACATACGAACTACAAAGTGACGTCATAGAAGCACCCAAGCATACTAAAATATGGGTTCTAAACCCGGCAGGACTTCCATGCCTTCCTCTTTCAGTGCCTATTATTCCGCCGAAAACAACCGCCAAAAGCAATCGAAACAACACGCTCCACACATTAAAACTTTCTAAATACGAAAGTAATATCGGTATGACTCTCATCACTTTTCACCCATTCTACAAAAGTTATTAGTAATCAATAAAGCTATCAGATCCATAAATGATATTGAGAACATCTTTACGGAATTTCAATACAATATCAGGTTTTCTTTTGAGCTTTCATTTCTATTACCTTCCTAAATTTTTATCTTATTTAGGTTTCTGTCTTTAAAATAGCATATATAATCAAAGCCAATGCTCTTTGCCATATCAAGTGCAACATCAAAATTTGAAGATGCATTTTCACTGATATGTGCATCTGAGCCAAGTGTTATATGTCTGCCGCCGAGCAAATAATACTTTTCAAGAATTTTTCTACTTGGCATACTATCATTTATGAGAGCGTAACTTGAAGTATTTATTTCAAGGGCAATTCCCCTTGATATAATCATCTTAAGAATTTTTGTGATTTTGTCTTCAAAATTTTTTAAATTGATTTCTCTCCTGTATTTTCCGATAATATAGCGTATAGGACAGGTAAGATGAGCAAGAACATCGAAATCCAACTCTTCAATCATATGTATCATATCGTTAAAATAAGCGTCCAAATACCCGTATATCGTTTCTTGCGTTAATAGGGAAAAATCAATTTTTGAATACGCCATTTCATAATTGGGGAATTTAACTAAATGCACGGAACCGATTATAACATCATACGGAACAAAATCATGTATTTTTTTATACTCATCAAGATGCCAAAAACCTTCACTTACTTCTATGCCGAACAAGACCAAACACTCTTTACTATTTTCGTTAATCTGCTTTACGGTGTCGTATGCTTTTTTTATCGGTGTGTAAATATCATAATCCGAGAATAAATCGACATCGCAATGGTCTGTAACAGCAAAAATCTTTGTTCCTTTTCCGATTTGCGAAAGACGCATCTCTTCTATCGGACATATAGAATCATGTGAACTTTCAGAGTGCGTATGCATATCCACAATTATTAAATCACCCATAGCAATTAACCCTCAAAATTAAAAACAATCAAACAATTTCTATTGAATGAGAACGGATAAATACTTGACTCGGTTCAAGTATGTTTATTCCCTCTTTCTTTGCTATATCTTTGTCATGGTCGATATTATCAGTTATACCGCACCACGGTTCAAGACAGACAAAATCGGCTTTCGGTATAGTCCAAATAAGGAAATAATCAAACCCGTCAAAAGTGACTTTGATTTTCCGCTTACTCTGATTTGTTTTTATAATTGCGCTTTTCGACTTAAGGTTTTTGAAAATAAGCGCATCATCACTAAAATAATCATACTTTAGCGGCAAAATATTGCTATTTTCAAGAATAAGTTTTCTTTCATCCGTGAGCGTATCACCATCAAGAACGCAGGAATAAAGGGTTTCTTTTTGCGGAAATTCTATCTCGTAGCGTTCAAGCCCGCAGGGCAACCTATATCCCTCATGCGCGCCTATTGAAAAATACATTTTTTTAGCAGAAAAATTGTTTACATCATAGCGTATATCAAGTCTTGCCTTGCTCAGTGAATACGTAACGCGAAGTTCATAATCAAACGGGTATTGCGGTTTATCCGCCGCTTCGGATTTAAGCAGGAATGTAACGGCACTGTCAGTCTGATGCTCTATACTGAAAAACCTGTTACTTGCAAATCCGTGTTTTGGCAGACGATATACTTTCCCTTCGTATATGTATTCATTATCTTTAAGGCTGCTGCAAATGGGAAAAAGAATAGGCGCAGATGAATTCCAAATGTGTTTATCTCCTTGCCAAATATATTCTACCCCATCTGACTTAAAACTTTTAAGTTCAGCGCCCAAATTTGAAATGCATGCCATTGTACTGCCGCAAAAAATCTCAACCAATTCAACTAACCTCGCTATTGTGTTATTAGCCGTTTAATAGATTTCTCATTGTTGAAACATTTTCAGATAAAGAACCTGATTTTGAAAAAACGCTTGAAGTGCCACCCACAAAGATATTCGCTCCGGCTTTACTCATCAAAACGATGTTTTCAAAACTCACATTTCCGTCAACCTCGATTTCAACACCTTCATAACCGTTAGAATCAAGATATTTACGCAAATCCTTAATTTTCTTAAGCGTGGATCTAACGAGTTTCTGACCTGCAAATCCGGGGTTTACGGTCATTACAAGCACACCGTCAATATCCTCCATTACACTCTCGAGCAGACATATCGGTGTTCCGGGATTTATAGCCACCATAGGTTTGGCGCCTCTTGCCTTAATGGCGGATAAAACCTTTTGCAAGTGGCAAGTTGACTCTAAATGCACGGCAACATAATCACTCTCGTCAAATGCAAACCAATCAAGAACATTTTCGGGTTTTTCAACCATCAAGTGAATATCCAGAGGTATTTTTGTTGTCGCTTTCAACATTTTTACAAAGTCAGTACCAAGCGTATAGTTACCAACAAAATGGCCGTCCATTATATCAATATGCAAATATTCTATACCGAGTTTTTCAAACTCATTTATTGTTTCCTTAAGATTAAGAAAATCAACACACATAATAGAAGGTGATATTTTTTTATTCATACTGTGTTCTCCCTAAAACTATTTATCCCTATTCATAGTAAGCATTACTTTATTATAAAATTCTTTGTGTTCTTTCATCATATTAAACGCTTCATTGCACTTACTCAAAGGATATCTATGTGTAATAAGCGGTTTAACATCAAGCATACCTTCGGATATTGCCTTTAAGCTTGCTTTCCAGTCATTGTTTTTTTCTGCATATGACGAATTCCATGTGCCAAGAACAGTAAGTTCCTTGCGTAAGATATACCAGTATGTATTTTGAGCAAACAAAACATCTCCGGCGGGGTTCCCCATAAGAACCACTTTCCCAAATGGTTTTACGGCATTCAGGCATTTTTTGATGGCATCGCTGTGACCTGTTCCTTCCAATACACAATCAATACGGACATTCTCTTTATACTCTTTAAATCCCAGCTTTATTGCAAATTGGATTTTTCTTTTGTCTATGTCAAAATAATAAACATCGGCAGCACCTTCGCACCTTGCCCATTGACCTGCAATAATGCCTATGGGCCCGGCACCGGATATGAGAACATTGTTTCCTTTTTGAATTTCTAATTTTTTCACTGCGTGGCGCCCTACCGAAATAGGCTCACACATAGCGCCTTCATCGTAACTTATGTTATCGGGTAGCAGGACTAAATTCCAACGCTTAACAGCTATGTACTCTGACATTCCGCCATCACGACGCGATCCGTAGTAATCATAATTTACACAAGCGGCGTAATTCTCGTTTTTACAGGAATCGCATTCAAAACACGGGAGTAATGGAAATACTGCTACACGCTTGCCGGTAAACTCACCCAACCTATCTTCAACTACTATGCCGGAAAACTCATGACCTATAACTGTCGGGAAATGATATGTACCTTTTGTAAAAACTCTCGGAATATCACTACCGCATATTCCACAACTCTTTACTTCAACCAAAACCTCATCCTCTGAACAGGTTGGCGTATCAATTTCCTCGTATCTTAAGTCATTTATTGCATGAAGATTTGCGACCTTCATAAAAGACATCCTTTCAAATTTAGCATTTAATATTCTTTCAGTAAGCATTTTATATTCTTTCAGTAATATAACTATGCCTTATTTACAGATCCAAACAGTTGCATTTTTAATTCTACTGCTGCTTTTATAGCCTCTACTTTTGCGTTACGCATTTCAAGATAACCCTTGTCCCCGGCTATTGCTTGTTTTACTGCATTTTCACCTGCGACACAAAGGTCTGTAAAGATATTTACCTTTGCAATACCCTCGCGGATAGTATTCTTAAAATCGTCATCGGATAACCCTGAACCGCCGTGAAGCACAAGCGGAGTATCAACGCTTGCTCTTATCTCTTTAAGACGGCTTATATCAAGACAGGGCTTTGCTTTATAGGCTCCGTGTGCAGTGCCTATGGCGATAGCCAGCGCATCAACGCCGGTAGCGGCGAGAAAGTCTTTTGCTTCCTTTACGGTGGTATAGCGGTCGCTTGTAGCGTTATCGCAGCTTGCCGCCTCGCCAACATGGCCGATTTCTCCTTCGACCGTTGCACCCATAGCATGCGCTATGCGGACTATTTCTTTTGTATCGGCAATATTTTTATCGCTATCGCCGGCAGAGCCGTCAAACATAACGCTTGAAAAGCCGAGCTTTAACGCCTCAATGCAACGCTCAAATGTAAGCCCGTGGTCATAGTGTACTACAACAGGCACACTTGCCCTTTTTGCCGCCGCAATTATCGAGGGCGCTATAAGTTTAAGTTCTCCGTAAGGCAAAAGCACCTCTGCCGTGCCTATAATTATCGGAGATTTCAATTCCTCTGCGGCACAAATTGCCGC
>CADBOD010000080.1 GCA_902796165.1 Oscillospiraceae bacterium
CGTGCTCAAAAGCAGGGCAACAACTTAGTTATGAACCTCGGCTACTCACATCAGGTAATCGTTCCTGAGGTTGAGGGAATAAAGATAGAAGTGCCGTCTGCTAACCAGGTGGTTATCAGCGGTGCGGATAAGCAACTCGTAGGCCAGTTTGCCGCGGAGGTTCGCGCTAAGCGTCCGCCGGAGCCTTATAAGGGCAAGGGCATTAAGTACTCTGATGAGCACATCCGCCGTAAAGAAGGTAAAGCTGCCAAGGGCGCTAAGAAATAATAAAGGAGTGTATGTAAAATGGTTAGCAAAACTAACAGTAACAAAGCGCGGCTTAAACGCCATGCCCGTGTTCGTTCTAAAATCACAGGCACTGCCGATAGACCTCGCCTCGATGTATTTCGCTCCAACACCAATATCTACGCCCAGCTTATAGACGATGAAAAGGGTGTTACATTAGCTTCCGCCGCATCTAACGAAAAGGATTTCGGCATTTCCGGCGGTAACTGTGAAGGCGCCCGTAAGGTTGGGAAGCTCATAGCGGAGCGTGCGAAGGAAAAGAAGATTTCCGAGGTTGTTTTCGACCGCGGAGGCTATATCTATCACGGCCGTGTCAAGGAACTTGCCGAAGGTGCCCGTGAGGGCGGCCTCAAGTTTTAAGAAGGAGGAGAATACTTTTGGCTACAAATATTGACGCATCAAAATTAGATTTACAAGAGCGTGTTGTATCAATTAACCGCGTTTCAAAAACCGTTAAGGGCGGTCGCATAATGAAATTCGCAGCTTTGGTTGTCGTTGGTGACGGCGAGGGTATCGTAGGCTACGGCCTCGGTAAAGCGGGCGAAGTTCCGGATGCTATCCGCAAGGGTATTGAGGATGCTAAGAAGAACCTTATAAAGGTATCGCTCAAAGGCACAACAATTCCCCACGAGATAATCGGTGAATTCGGCGCAGGTCGCGTGCTTTTAAAGCCTGCGGCTCCCGGTACCGGCGTTATCGCCGGCGGTGCGGTTCGTGCGGTAGTTGAAACCGTTGGTATCAAGGATATCCGTACGAAAGCGCTTCGTTCAAACAATCCTTGCAATGTGGTTCGTGCAACCGTTGAAGGACTTAAAGCTTTACGCGATTTAGAGCAGGTAGCTGCCGTTCGCGGTAAAGACGCTAAGGAAATCTTAGGTTAAGGAGGAGCAGCATTATGGCTACAAAGAAAAAGGCTGCCGGCCTTACTGTTAAGCTCGTAAAGAGCACTATCGGTTCTAAGAAGGACCAGATTGCTACGGTTGAGTCTTTGGGACTCCGTAAATTAGGCGATACTTCTGTTCAGCCTGATAACGCACAAACTCGCGGCAAGATAAACAAGGTTTCACACCTTGTAAGCATTGTCGAGAGCAAGTAAAAACCGTAAAATGCGAGTTTTCGCAAAATTGCAAGGAGGTGCAAACAACAATGAAATTGCATGAATTGTCTCCGGCTGAAGGCTCTAAGAGAGAGTCTAAGCGTATAGGCAGAGGTCACGGTTCGGGCAACGGTAAAACCGCCGGCAAAGGTCATAAGGGCCAGAAGGCGCGTGCCGGTCACGGTATGAGACCGGGTTTTGAAGGCGGTCAGATGCCGCTTCAACGCCGCGTACCGAAGCGTGGATTTAATAATATTTTCGCAACAGAATGGTATGCCATCAATGTTGGCGCACTCGAAGTATTCGAGGATGGAACAACTGTTGATGCAGCTAAACTTGCGGAAAAAGGAATCATCAGCAAAACAGGTCTTCCGGTTAAGGTTCTCGGCAACGGTAAAATTACCAAGAATCTTACAGTTAAGCTCAATGCATTTTCAGCTTCTGCTGCTGAGAAAATCACCGCGGCAGGCGGAAAGGCAGAGGTGATCTGATAATGCTGGAGATATTAAAGAATGCGTGGAAGGTTAAAGAGCTTCGCAATAAGATTCTTTTTACAATCTTCATTATCGCCATTTTCCGTATCGGCTCGGTAATTCCGGTGCCGTATGTCGATGTTACCGCGCTTAAAGCGGCTAACGAGTCGGGAGCTACGAGTGACTTTTTCAGTTACTTATCAATCCTCACCGGCGGCGGCCTTGAATATGGCGCAATATTCGCAATGTCGGTAACCCCGTACATCAACTCTTCAATTATCATTCAGCTTTTGTGCGTGGCTATCCCGGCTCTTGAACGCCTCTCAAAAGAGGGCGAGGAGGGTCAGAAAAAGCTCGCGGCTATCACAAGATATGCAACGGTTATTCTGGCGCTCATTCAGGGTGTTGCATACTTCTTCTATCTCAAGGGCAGTAACTTCCTAAGCGTATCCGGCGGCGCTGTAATATTTGCCGCTTTCGTAATCGTTTTGGCGTTTACGGCAGGTAGTGCGCTTGTTATGTGGCTCGGTGAACAGATAGATGTTAAGGGTATCGGAAACGGTATTTCAATCCTGCTCTTTGCGGGTATTATCTCCCGCGGTCCGCAGGCTTTCAGAATGCTCTATGTTTATTGGACTGAGTATGACCGTCAGGCGGCGGTTATAGGTATAGTTCTCGTGTTCTTGGCGGTTATCGCGTTTATCGTTTGGATGACCAATGCGGAGCGCAGAATTCCGGTTCAGTATGCAAAGCGCGTAGTGGGCAATAAGATGTACGGCGGCCAGAATACACATATTCCGATTAAGGTTAATATGTCGGGCGTTATGCCGATAATCTTCGCCTCTTCGATCCTAATGGTTCCCACCATGATTTTAGGATTTATGAGAAACACCGAAACATCCTTTGCTAAGGCGCTGGCTCTTTTCAGCACACGCGGTGTTTTCTATGCGGTAATCTATTTCATTTTGATTATTGCGTTTGCTTACTTTTATGCAACCATTCAGTTTAATCCTGTTGAAATGGCGAATAACCTCCGCAAAAACGGCGGCGCTATTCCGGGTATTCGTCCCGGCAAGCCCACTTCGGACTTTATCGCTAAAATTCTTTCGAGGATAACACTTCTCGGCGCTGTATTTTTGAGTGTAATCGCCATACTCCCGATAATTATCGGTAATGTCGGCGGAATAAATATTTCGCTCGGCGGTACTTCGGTACTGATTATGGTAGGCGTTGCTCTTGAAACGGTTCAGAATCTTGAATCTCAGATGATGATGCGCCACTACAAAGGATTCCTTGACTAAGCGGAGTGAGATTATGAAACTGATTTTATTAGGTGCACCGGGTGCCGGCAAAGGCACTCAGGCGGAAATAATTTCCGAAAAGTATAATATACCCACCATTTCTACGGGAAACATCATCCGTGCCGCCTTAAAAGAGGGTACGGAAATGGGGCTTAAAGCCAAGGCTTATACCGAGCGCGGCGAGCTCGTTCCCGATGAGGTTGTAATAGGTATCATAAACGAGAGGCTAAATGAGGATGACTGTAAGGAAGGCTTTATTTTAGATGGCTTCCCTCGCACAATACCTCAGGCTGAGGCACTCGATAAAATGGGCGTTTGTATTGACGCGGCCTTGTCTATCGAGGTAGAGGATAGCGAGATAGTAAAGCGTATGTCGGGCAGAAGAGTTTGCCCGGCGTGCGGTGCGAGCTTCCATACCGAGTATAAAAAGCCCGCGAAGGACGGCGTTTGTGATGCCTGCGGCGAGGCGCTTATTATCCGCAAGGATGATGAACCCGAAACCGTGCTTAACAGGCTGAATGTATATCATGAGCAGACCGAGCCGCTGAAAAGCTATTATAAGGCTCAGGGCAAGCTGCTCACAGTAAAAGGGCAGGATAAGGTAAGCGATACTACTGCGCTCACCCTTGCAGCCCTTTCGGAGATATAAAATGGTGGTTTTAAAAACCGGTCGCGAGCTTTCTGTTATGAGGGAGGCTTGTAGGATATCGGCAGGAGCATTGAAAACGGCAGGTGCGGCGGTTGAGCCCGGCATCACTACGGCTGAGCTTGACGAGATAGCGGAAAAGTATATTTTAAGTCAGGGCGGAACGCCCAACTTTAAAAACTATGAGGGCTATCCCGCCACCGCCTGCATTTCGGTCAACAATGAAGTTATCCACGGGATACCTTCAAAAAAGCGTAAAATAGAGGCGGGGGATATTGTTTCCATCGACCTCGGCGCAAAATTTGAAGGGTACCACGGCGATAATGCCGCCACTTTTGCCTGCGGAGATGTATCCGAGCAGGCGAAGCGGCTGATGGATGTGACGCGCGAGAGCCTTTATAAAGGCATCGCCGCCGCAATACCCGGCGGCAGAATAGGGGATATATCCCACGCGGTACAGTCCTATGTGGAAGCTATGGGATTTAGTGTAGTAAGGGAATTTGTCGGTCACGGTATCGGCACTCACCTGCACGAAGAACCCGAAGTGCCTAATTTCGGAGCCGCAGGGCACGGAATAAGGTTGGCTTCCGGTATGACCTTGGCCATTGAACCCATGGTGAACGCCGGCAATTACGGCGTAAAGGTTTTGCCGGACGGTTGGACGGTTTTAACCCGTGACGGTTCTCTTTCGGCTCATTTCGAGCATACTGTGGTAATCACGCCGGACGGTCCTAAAATTATGACCGTGGCGGACTGAGTATGTACAGCCGGAAAGAATTATGCGCATATGTGAAGTGTGCATCGCATAGCGTGAATAAAAAGGTAATCGTTCAAAAGAGCAATCTTGGAGGGAAATTATGTCAAAGTCAGATATGATCGAGATCGAAGGCACGGTTGTTGAATCAATGCCCAATGCAATGTTTAAGGTAGAGATAAAAGGCGGTCACCAGATACTCGCTCACATTTCGGGTAAGCTGCGTATGAATTTCATACGAATTCTTCCCGGTGATAAGGTAACTGTTGAAATGTCGCCTTACGATCTGTCCAAAGGACGCATTACATGGCGTTCAAAATAGGCTAATTGGTCTAACAGATAAAATTTAGGAGGTAAAATCCAAATGAAAGTCAGACCTTCTGTAAAAAAGATTTGCGAGAAATGTAAAATCATTAAGCGCAAAGGGAAAGTAATGGTTATCTGCGAAAACCCGAAGCATAAACAGCGTCAGGGATAAGCGGAGCCGGCGCCGCGAAGGTGCGGCGGTGGCAGGGAAGCCTGCCGCACAAAAAATAATGGAGGTGCTAATCATCTATGGCACGAATTGCTGGTGTTGACCTTCCGAACGAAAAGAGAGTTGAAATAGGGCTCACTTATATCTACGGAATAGGTCTTACAACATCCAAAAAGATCTTAAACGAAACCGGCGTTGACCCGGACCTTCGTGTAAAGGATTTGACAGACGAGGATATCTCAAAGCTGCGTGAGTATATCGACCATAACCTTCAGGTTGAAGGCGACCGTCGTCGTACCGTAGCCCTTGATATCAAGCGTCTTATTGAAATTGGCAGTTATAGGGGACTTCGTCACCGCAAAGGTCTTCCCGTTAGGGGACAGCGCTCTAAGACTAATGCGCGTACACGCAAAGGTCCGAAGAGAACTATTGCCAATAAGAAGAAATAAGGGAGGTAAGAACTAATGGCTACTGCTAAAAAAGGCGGCGTTCGCCGTCGTCGTGAAAAAAAGAACATTGAACGCGGTGCGGCTCATATTCAGTCTACCTTCAACAACACGATAGTTACCATCACCGATACAAAGGGCAACGCTCTTTCATGGGCATCTGCCGGTGAGCTTGGTTTCAGAGGTTCTAAGAAATCTACGCCGTTTGCGGCGCAGAGCGCAGCTGAACTCGCTGCTAAGAACGCTATGGAACACGGTCTTAAAACTGTCGAAGTTTATGTTAAAGGCCCCGGCGCCGGCCGTGAAGCCGCAATACGCGCTTTACAGTCAGCAGGACTTGAGGTAAGTATGATTAAAGATGTTACCCCGATTCCGCATAACGGTTGCCGTCCGCCCAAGCGCAGACGCGTTTAATAGAAAGGTTGGAGGTGTAACAAATGGCAAGATATACCGGTGCAGTGTGCAGACTTTGCCGCCGTGAGGGAAAGAAGCTCTTTCTTAAAGGCGAGCGTTGTTATTCTGAAAAGTGCTCGATAGCGCAGCGCAGTTATGCGCCCGGTCAGCACGGTCAGGGTAGAAAGAAGTCATCTGAATACGGCTTGCAGCTTCGCGCTAAGCAGACCGCAAGGCGTTTTTACGGTGTTCAAGAAGGTCAGTTCCGTCATTATTTTGACGTTGCCGAGAGAAAACAGGGTATCACAGGCGATAACTTGCTTCGTATCCTTGAAAGCAGACTTGATAATGTTGTTTACAGAGCAGGTTTTGCTTCCAGCCGTGCGGAAGCGCGTCAGCTCGTAGGTCACGGTCACTTTGAAGTGAACGGTAACAGAGTTGATATCGCATCCTATCTTCTCAAAGCAGGCGATGAGGTTGCAGTTTGCGAAAAGGCAAGAGGCTTCGAGAAAATGAAGGCTGTTGTAGAAGCAAACAGTGCGCGCCCCGTAGCTGATTGGCTCAGCGTTGACCGTGAGAAGATGACCGTTAAGGTTGTAGCTCTTCCTGAGCGCGAGCAGATCGAGGCTCCTGTTGATGAGCAGCTGATCGTTGAGTTCTATTCAAGGTAATAGGTAAAATCTTTATCCTGTCTTACGCACCGCGGCAGGATGTATATATATTCTCGGTGCGAGAAGGAGCTTTTAAATGTTAGAAATTGAAAAGCCCAGAATTGAAACACTCGAATTGTCAAGTGACGGTAAATACGGTAAATTTGTAATGGAGCCGCTTGAGCGCGGCTATGCCACCACGCTCGGCAACAGTATGAGAAGGGTACTCCTCTCAACCTTGCCCGGCGTTGCAATAACCAGTGTTAAGATTGACGGTGTGGTTCACGAATTTTCCACCATTCCCGGTGTTAAAGAGGATGTAACCGAAATCGTTCTTAACCTCAAAGGCGTTATCGCAAAGCTCCATTCGGATACCGCTAAAAGAATTTATATCGAGGCAATCGGCCCCGGCGTTGTTACCGCGGCAGATATAAAGGCTGATTTCGAGGTTGAAATTCTTAATCCGGATCTGTATATAGCAACCCTTGATGAAGGCGCCCGTCTTAATATGGAAATGACGCTTGATAAGGGCAGAGGCTATGTATCAGCAGAGCAGAATAAACCGGCTCAGAGCGTTATCGGCGTTATCCCGATTGACTCTATCTATACCCCGGTTTTGAAAGCAAACTTTAATGTTGATAACACGCGTGTAGGTAATGTGGTTGATAAAAACAAGCTCACCTTAGAGGTTTGGACAGATGGCTCTATCGCCGCTAACGAAGCGGTTTCGCTTTCCGCGAAAATTCTTATAGAGCACTTTGAGCTGTTCCTTGATCTTGCAGAGGGTGTAAGCGATACAGCCAGCATTATGGCAGAGAAGAACGATAGCGAGAAGGAAAAGGCTCTTGATCTTACTATTGATGAGCTTGATTTGTCGGTTCGTAGTTTCAACTGCCTCAAACGCGCAGGTATCAATACGGTTGAAGACCTTACCAACAAGTCCGAAGAGGATATGATGAAGGTAAGAAACCTCGGCCGCAAATCTCTTGAAGAGGTTATAGCTAAACTTGCTTCGTTTGGCTTTGGCCTTAAAAAGGATGACGAATAAAGGAGTGAAAGCATATGCCGGGAACAAGAAAACTCGGAAGGCCTGCTGACCACAGAACTGCTATGCTTCGCGGTATGGTGACATATTTGCTCGAAAACGGCAAGATTGAAACCACCGTAACGCGCGCAAAAGAAGTAAGGTCAATGGCAGAAAAATATATTACACTCGCAAAGACTAATAATCTTCACGCTCGCCGTCAGGCAATGGCATTCATCACAAAAGAGGATGTAGTAGCAAAGCTCTTTAATGAGATTGCTCCTAAATACTCTGAGGTAAACGGCGGTTACTGCCGTATTACCAAAACAGGTCCGCGCCGCGGAGATGCCGCTGAAATGGCGATAATCGAGTTGGTGTAATAAGAGTTAGTGCTCACATCTTCAACTGCGGATTAAAATTTTATATTCGACGCCGAAGGTAAACCTTCGGGAATATGTGTGTACTAAAACGCCGTCACCTTTGGTGGCGGCGTTTTTCAGATGGCAGATGGCATATATCAGATATCAGATACGCATAATGCTTGTAAATTGTGCGTATTATTTTATCGGGTGATAAAATGAAAATTTTTTCAGTGATTATTATATCCTTGCTGTCGGTCTTCGCGCTAATACTGCTTTTGTTGCATATAAAAAGCCGCAGACCGATAAAGTCTGCGGCAATAAATGCGCTTTTGGGCATTGCGGCGATAGCGGTTATAAACCTCACTTTCCGGTTTACAGGTGTGAGAATACCGCTCAATATTTACACGGTGCCGTCCGCCCTCGTGTTCGGCATACCTGCCTGCGCGGCGTTTATTGTTTTCCAAACCCTTATGTGATTATCTGCGCTTAAATATATCGTCAAGGTGCAGATTGTTAAGGTGGAAAACATTGTTTTTTATCTTAGCGCCTGCAATTCTGAGGGTGTGGAATATAAATCTGCGAAGAGGGTAAAGTCTCAGCTGATAAAAGGTATAAAGCCTGTAACCACGCGATACGGCACATTCAGTATATTTCCCTTTCCTGAAAAAGCCTTCAAGCAGGGCGAGCACATTTTCGCGCTTTACAGGCTCATCCCAAAATGTGTTGTCCCCCCGTATATAGAAGTTGCCTTCCGGGGTGATTTTCACAATTCTGTGAAGGACGAGCTCATTATCCCTTTCGGGCCGTGAAAACATAACCACATCGCCTATACATAGTTTTTCCGGCACGGATACCAAAACCGATATATCCCTGCCCTCTTTGAGCATTGGCAGCATACTTATTCCTTTGGTATAGCAGTAGTACTTGCCCTTTTCCTTTATATCACTTAAAACGGTGTTTAAATTCTGTTCGCCGTTCATATAAGAAGACCTGCCGAGCTTAAACGGTTTATAATATCATCAACGCTTTCGGTAATTTCTTCTTTACCGGCATCGGGGTACTTCGCCTTTAAAGCGGAAATGATTTTTTCACGGTCGGTATCCTTCTTTAAAAGCTCAAATATATCCTTTCCGGTTTCGTTAAGACGAATATATCCCTTAAAATCACTTGATTTTCCCACGGGAACCGCAATAATATCTCCGGCAACTGAATTTACCACAAATTTGCACTTTAACTTCATATTTCACCTCAAACACAATATCTTGTATATTATCATACCCAAAATCTTTTTGTATGTCAATTTGTTTGAATGGTTGATTTTGGCAGAAACCAAAACATTGTTAAAAGTGCTTAAAATTAGGCAAAATTTTGTATAACTTTTTTTAAAAAACACTTGCATTTGCTTTGACCAAATGATATAATCACAGTGAGCCGAAGTTTGTTCGGATAAAAAACATACATATTTGGCGTACGCCAGTTAGGAGTAGGTTTTAATGACAAAGAGAGTTATTTCAAAAGCAATTGCTATCATGTTAGTAGCGTCAATGTGCTTGGTAGCCGTGTTCACCGGCGCCGTAAGTGCGGAAACACGCAGTGCAACTTGCACAGTAACAGGCAAGGGCTATGATGTGGGTGCAAGAGATTCATTGGTTTACGCGAATGTAAGATTCCAGAGCGGCACCGCTTTCACAGCAGGTACCTTCGAGGTTGCAGCAGAGGGTCTTACCTTGGTTGACTGCTCACCGGCAGTTGAGAATGACGGTAACCAGCCCAATGTTAAGCTCAATGTTTCAAATAAGAGAGTTCTTTTCTACGGTTTCAGCGAAAGCGCCGATAACGATATCAAATCTTATACCGATCTTACTCTCGTTTTAAAATTCACAATCAACAACGGTTCGCTCTATAATTCAGCGGCCGGTACTGAGTGGGATGTAACAGTTACCAATATCAACATCACAAATGTTGCAGAGGAAACCTACACAACAGGTAATGCTTCAACAACTGCTACAACACCCATCCATGTTCATAACTATACCAATGCTTCTGCAAACGGTAGTGTTACAACAAAGACCTGCTCGATCTGCGGCGCTAAGCATGCTGAGGTTACAGGTACAACCGGTCTTGGTTCAAATGATTTGAAGGATAGCTCAGCTGCCAATGTAACATTTGATAAAATCGGTGATACTGTTCTTAATGCTCTTCTTCCTGTCAGTGTTGACGTAAATGTAAATAATGTTTACTTCATCTATCACTACACTGTTGATGAAAATGGTGTAAATATCGAAAAGACCGGTACAGCTGTATCGGCCGGCACAGTAACATATGACAGCAAAGAATACTATGTATTCCCCTGCGGAAGAAACGGCGGTATCGGCCGTATCAGCCGTGATGTTACCGGTAACTTCGTTGTAAACGGTAGCACAGTTACAATCAGTCAGCCGTGGACATACAGCATTCAGAAGTACTGCAACGCTTTAATTAACGGTTCTTATAATGAGAAAGATAAGAACTATGCAAAGGCGCTTCTTAACTATGGTTATTATACCGCTCAGGCTCTTAAAACCACTTACAGCAGTTATGCTACCGATGTGGCAAGCTACGGTACGATGCCGCAAAGTATTACACCCTTTGATCTTTCCGGCGTTAATGCAGCCTCTGATAATGATGGTGTTGACGATAATTGGAAACTTTCCGGCGTATCGGTAACCACCGGATTCAAGCCCAAGATGAACTTAAAGTTTTCTGCCTTAGATGTGGATACAATAACAATTCAGGTTAAGAAAGATACAAATGTTGTTTACTATAAGGAAATTGCGAAAGACATAATAACTACTAACGGTAACACCTATGTTCTTTCCGATGTTCCTACCAAGTATCTTGTAGGCGATATCGTAATCGGCGCTAAGAAAAACGGTAGTGATAGCGGTAAGACTATAACATATAGCTATGCTAAGTATGCAAAGGCTCGTGCAAATAAGTCTGATGCAAATGTATTCCAGTCGCTTATGGATTATGCTTATTATCTAAGTGTCGCATTTTAATCGAGGGGGGAATTACTAATGTTTAAGAAAGCAAATCTTGAAATTTATAAGATTGATGTTGAAGATATTATAATGGCCTCCGAAGGTGACTTCACCGGCGAAGAAGAGAATCCTTTTGGCGAAGGTTAAAACATTTAAAAAGCGAATGCCCTGCGGATATTCCGCGGGGCAATTTTGTCTTTCCGGCAAGAAATAATCGGCAGACCGTTGACAAACATTTAACAATATGATATACTTTACAACAAACTTTCAGTTTGGGTGTTTATTTTTTATTCTTATGAGGTGGTTTTTTTGGAGAAGGTATTATCGTTGTTGCCTCCGCTTACGGGTATTTTGGCACTCATAGTTGCCGGCGTTATTGCGCTTTGGATAACAAAGCAGGATGCCGGAAATGAGCGAATGAGGGAAATATCCGGCTATATTCATTCCGGCGCTATGGCGTTTTTAAAGCGTGAATATATTACTATGGCAATAGTAATAGTGGCTCTGGCTTTGATTATTTGCTTTACAATCAATGTAACAACTGCGATTTTATACATACTCGGTGCGCTTTTCTCGGTGCTTGCAGGATATTTCGGTATGCAGGTGGCAACGAGGAGTAATGTTCGTACCGCGGCGGCGGCGCAAAAGGGCGGTATAAACAGGGCGCTTAATGTGGCTTTCAAATCGGGTGCTGTTATGGGCCTTAGCGTTGTAGGTCTTGGCATTTTAGGTGTTGGCGGCGCTTACTTTTTGCTTGATAGGAAAACGGCGGCGGAGTGCCTTACAGGCTTTGGTCTCGGCGCATCTTCAATGGCGCTTTTCGGAAGAGTCGGCGGCGGTATTTATACCAAGGCGGCAGATGTCGGCGCTGACCTTGTAGGCAAGGTTGAGGCGGGTATCCCGGAGGACGACCCGAGAAATCCTGCCGTTATTGCCGATAATGTCGGCGATAATGTGGGCGATATCGCCGGTATGGGCTCTGACCTTTTCGAGTCATATGTAGGCTCTATCATTTCTGCAATTACGCTGGCATTTGCTTCCGGCTTCCTTTATAAAGGCAAGCAGTCATTGGGCGCAATATTTCCACTCATTATATCGGGCGTGGGCATTTTGGCTTCGGTTATCGGCATACTTTGTGTTCGTGGCGGCAAAAAAGCCAATCCCGCGGCGGCGCTTAATTTCGGTACATATATTTCGGCTCTGCTTGCGGCAGTAGTTTCCGCCGTGCTTTCAAAGGCGTTTTTCGGCACCTTTAAGCTTGCATTGGCGGTTATGGTGGGTCTTATTGTAGGAACCGCTATCGGCAAGCTCACAGAGTATTATACCTCCGAGCGTTTTTCGAGCGTTCGCACCATAGCGCACGAATCGGAAACGGGCGATGCAACAACCATTATAAGCGGCTTGTCCGTGGGTATGATGTCCACCGTTTTCCCGATTTTAATTATTGCGGTTGGTATAATTGCGGCGTACCTTTTAGGCGGGGTTTACGGTATAGCTATATCGGCTGTCGGTATGTTATCCACCGCCGGTATGACCATTGCGGTAGATGCATACGGCCCGGTTTCAGATAACGCGGGCGGCATTGCCGAAATGGCAGGTCTTGATAAATCGGTAAGAGAAATAACCGATAAGCTGGACGCCGTAGGCAACACCACCGCCGCAATAGGCAAGGGCTTTGCAATAGGCTCTGCGGCGCTTACTGCGTTGGCGCTTTTCGTTGCATATACTCATGTCGTAAAATTAAACTCTATAAACTTCCTTGACCCGTGGGTGATTTCAGGCGCATTTATCGGCGCAATGCTCCCGTTTATGTTCTCGGCGTTCACAATGGCTTCTGTCGGTAAAGCGGCAAATAAAATGATTGGTGAAGTTCGCCGCCAGTTCCGTGAGAAAAAAGGAATTATGGAGGGC
>CADBOD010000081.1 GCA_902796165.1 Oscillospiraceae bacterium
AAAAGGGCAGGTTAAAAAACCTGCCCGGTTGGCTGGGGAATAGGGATTCGAACCCCAACAAACAGAGTCAGAGTCTGTCGTGCTACCGTTACACAATTCCCCAATATTTTTTGTCAGCAGTAATAATTATACCCCAAAAAAAGAATAAGTCAAGATTTTTTTGAAATAAACGAAAATCTTTTAAAAAACTATTGACAAAAGTACCGATAACCCATATTATTTTTATATAAGAATTCTTTGGAGGTAATCTCTTTATGGTTTTTGAGTCAATTAAAACAATTTTAAGCGAGCAGCTTGAAGTAAATCCCGAAATTATCACAATGGATACTAATATTGCTGATGATTTAGGTGCTGACAGTCTTGATGTGGTAGAGCTTTTAATGTCTATTGAGGATGAATTTGATGTTGAAATCCCTGATGAAAAAATCGAGAGCCTGAGAACTGTGGGCAGTGTTGTTGATTACATTCAAGAAAATATGAATTGACAGATTTTACCTGCCGCCGCGGATTTTCCGCGGCGGCTTTTATTTTAAAGCCGCGCGTATTTTACTGAGCGCGCTCGTATGCAAACCGTCGGCAGAGAAAAGCGAGGAATAGGAAAAGAAGCTGACGCCCGATATATCGCTTGCCGCCTTGCAGATTGCCGTCTGCCTCGAAAGTATATTGTCCGCCATTGCCCATTCCTCGTTATCGGGCGCCTTATCCGTTCCGAGCTTATAAGAGGCAAGCCCGATTATAAGGCTTACCGTATCGGCGCGGGGCATTTTACGCCAGACCTCCAACAGATTTTCAAACCTGAATTTTTCATCCGGGTAATCGAACCCGAAATACAGCTGAGGAATTATCCAATCCACCGCACAGCTTTGGCACCAATAGGGGATATCGGCAAAGGCGCTGTTTTGGTTTTTCTCCATATCCGCGGCGGGACTTACGCTGAAAATTATCTTTTCATTTTTATATTTTATCGCATTTTTCACCGAAAATATAAGAGATGTTATCTGAGAGGTTCTGTACTGTTCGATTGCCGCGGTGTTTTCGCCTGAGGCGGTATAGAGAGCGAAGGTGTCGGCATCGGCGGTGTTATCCGACAAATTATAAAAGTAATCGTCAAAGTGTATGCCGTCTATACTGTACTTATCCACAATCTCTCTGACGCCGGATATAATGTTTTTCCTGACCGTTTCGTCCGCCGGATTATAAAATCCGCCGTCTGCCGCGCGAAAGGGATTTATCCATGCGTGAAAGCGTATATTATACCCTTTAAGCTCGTTTATCATAAATTCGAGAACATCAAAATCATAGTTTAAGGTTTTACTGTTTTGCGGGTAGTAATCCGAGTAAAAGAGCGAATCGGAAAAGGCGCGCACATGAACAAACGCATCCGTAGCGTTTATCGAGGCAATATTTTTTGCGGCGGCGGAGAACTCCTCTTTAAAGTTGCCCGAATCGAGCATACCGCCAAGCTCGTAACAGCTTATCCACACCCCCGTCACAAATGACTGTGACGGGATTTCTTTTTCCTTTCTCTCACCCTCACCGTTTGGTGAGCAGGAGGCCAAAAACAGTAAAACAAAAATAAGACAGACGGCTTTTTTCATAACTTCTCATCCCTTATCGGCAAGTAGCTTGTATTTTAATATAAGGCTTCGTATCCTGAAAGCCTCGTTTGCAAAAAGGCTTACCGCAACATTGTTGCTAAACGGCATTCCGGCGCCTATTCTGATGAAATCTCCGCTTTCCTCAAAGTCGATATTATAAGAGCTTTTCCGCCTGCCCTCCGACAGTGTGAGCTTTGATTTCTTCGTGCATTTGCCGTTTAAAAACACGCAGTCGATGCGCTTGCGGCGGCTTTCGGGCGAAAGCTCTATAATCTTTGTTGTAAAGCCTGATTTTATAGGTTGTGTTTTCTTTACTTCCTGACCCTCTTCGTATGCCATAATCGAGTCATTATCGCCTGAAATCACCATATTGTAAAAAGAATCTCCGTTATTAAATGACGCCGCCATAACCGCACTGTCACCAATCTGCTTACCGCCGTAGATTTTTGCCCCCTCGGGCGTTTTCCAAAAGTACCACGCAGGGCTTTTTATGGTATCATCCTGTGCGTAATATGTACGGGAATATCCGAAGCCACGAACACGGTAATTCATCAAAAATATATTTTCATCGAAAAAGAGCATATATTTGCCGTCATTTGCCACGGCAAAGACCTTTTCGTTATCAATTTCGGCACTCTTTAATCTTTCGTTTATCGGGTGTGATACGCAGTAGATGTTAGTGGTGTTTCCGTAGGTTGTGGTTGCGAGCGCATACACGCGCTTATCACTGCCGAGCCATACAAGTCTGCTTCCGCAAAGCCCGATTGTTTTATCCGATATGCAACCGATGTTGCTGTCAATCGTCTGAGCGGTTAAGGTATCCCCTTTAAGATAAACCGTGCTTTCCGGCAGTACGGCGGTTTTTTTCACCGTGTCGTTTTCAAAATCCGTCTTTACCCGATAGGTTTCACCGCTTTTAAAGGCAATCAGCTTGCCGTTTTGAACTCTCAGCGCGGTTACGGGAGTGGTGCCGTCGCCAAGATACAGGCGCGAGCTTTGAGGTACATATAACGGATTTGACATTTTAGAGCAGTAAATGCAGTTTTGTTTAATACCGTTACCGTAGAAATATAGCCTGTTATCAAGCGTTACCGCGCCCTTTGAGGAAATTACACTGTCCTTAGCTATATCCTCTGTGGTGGTGACGGTAATAAGCATATTATTGAGCTTGCATTTCGGCATAAGCGGCACACTGTAATAAATTCCGTCCTTTGAAAACTGCACTATGCCGAGCTGTCTATCCACTTGAAAAACTATACTCGCACCGTCTATGGTTTTTGTATCGTAATCCAGACCCATATCAATCACCCATTCGGTATATTCCTGAGGTGAGGAATACAGCCTGCAACTGACACTCGTCCACTCGCCGAGATGACCGTAAGGCAGTCTGAAAATAGAAGAAAGACCGTCCGATGTGAAATAGCATTTGTGCTTACCGCCTAAAAGGTTTATTTCCTCTGGTCTTTCGGGCTCAGGGTAGTTAAGACCTACATATCCGTCAGACTCGGCGTATCTTTCCCCTCTGCCGTTTATGAGAACGGTGGGAACATAAATATCGTTATCCGACCGCTCCCAAGTGGTATGGTCGAGCGACAACTCGTATATTTCATAAATCATCGAATTTTCGGTGCCCCTTGCGACAACGGCGAAAACTCCGCATCCGCTTATTTTATCGGCAATCACGAAAAATACATTCTTCGGAAGATTAAAGGTTTCGCTATCCACCCTGTGAATGTATATTTCTCCAAACGGCGAAATATTCCCGCTATTATCCACAAGCCACATTTTAAGCTGTGCTTCGGCGATATCGCCCATACAACTGTACGCTATCTTGTGAGGCTTTGAGTCCTTATAATAGACCGTTTCGGTTATAGTAAAGGGCATATAAACGGTGTTGTTGTACCCTGTAAATCTTATAACGCTTCCCTCGTTTGCCGCAAATCCGCTTCTCGTTTTCAGAACGCCTTCCTCAAATATCATATTAACGCAATCCGAAAGGGCGTTGTTATCTGTGGCGACTTCGCCGTTTTTATCGTCGATACCGTCACTGAATCCGACAACTGTGCGAGTTTTATCCTCTTCGCTGTCTTTTCTTCTTAAAGCAGGGTACTTCACTTATACTGCCCCCGTTCTCGGAAGCGCGTCAACCACGGAGGCGATGTTCGATTTTACCGCACTTCTCTTTTGATTATATATATCGGAAAAGAGCGCCGATTTATCGGTATCCCCGAAAGCGAGGCTCAAAAACATCGCCACTCCGTAAACCGCCGCCTCCGCCGTTTTTTCGGCTACTGTTTCCTGCGAGCCTATGCTCTCTATCGGCTCTCTGCCTTCAAGGTCAAAAAGCACCGTGTTTATGGCGTCTAACGCGCGGGCGTGAACATCGGTAAGCTCGTTTTCGCTTAAAAACTCCTCACCTATGCCGCAAAGGCGCGCCGCACGGGAAAAAATATCATTCGGTTTCATCCGTTTCCTCCTTTAATTCCTCTAAAAGCTCGTATCTGTAATCTATAAGTGCTTCGGGAATACGGGCAAGATACTGCCTTTTGGTGATAATTCCCCTGTCGAAAAGACTGCCGAGCATTTCGATTTTTTCCTCCGGAGTAAAGCTCTTTTTATCTCTTATTTCGGCTGATGCGGATATGTAAATATCCGAGTACCTGTTTGCATCAAACGGGAAGAACCATACGCCGTCCTCATCCTCAATTCTGAGGCTCCTCTTTGAGTAGAGGTTAAACCAGAAATCCGCCCATATAAGCGCGGTAGCTCTTAAAAACTCACGGTACCTGCTTTTTAAAATAGTCATAGGTATAAGCGCCGCCGCTTGCAGCTTTTCTATGGCGCTGGCGTTTTGAGCGCGCTCATCTCCGAGCGCCGCCGGACCTGCTCCGCTTTGGGTGAGCGTGTTGGATATCAGCTTATCCACCGCTTCATTCTGCCAGCCGGTTACATCCGGCGGACACACAAACTTAACCGCCGACTCCACATCCTCGTTGGTGCCGTAAATTTTAATTATCTGCCCGGGGTCGTTGGTGATATCTCCCGAAACGGTATCCCCGTTTACAATCATCATCGGCATACCTGCCGCGATATT
>CADBOD010000082.1 GCA_902796165.1 Oscillospiraceae bacterium
CATAATGCAAACGGTGATACGGGAAGCACAAAGCAGGCCGGCAATCAGATTGCCTTATTTGACCCGGCAACAGCCGGAACAACGCTTCGTGGCAACCCTAATCTTGAGTTTTCGTTTTCGGTTGAATATGTAAATGAAGGCGTTGATATCACCGACCTCAGTATCGGAGTGTTCTTTGACGGTAAACTGTATAACGGCGAATATTATATAGTTAAAAACATACCAAAATCGGAATTATCTAAGAATCTCGGATTTTATGTTGTTAATTCCGCAAAGTATAGCATTACATCCGATATTCCTGTCCTTGAATATATAACTCTTGATAATTCTCCGCAAAAGGATTATGATTTCTGGACATTCTCGGATCTCGGCATTACCGACCAGACTGCGGATGTAAATCTTAACTGGAAGCCGAAAGCATCATCGGCAGGAAACTCGCTTGATAAAACCGTATTTAACGGAAAAATCAATTTCCCGGCGGGTGTAACAAATTTCGGTAACTATTATTTCGGTAATTCCGAAAACTGGTACGGTTTTATTGTTACGGCAGACGGTACTGATGGACTTAAATTATATTATAATTGTAAGGAAACCGGAAAATTCCATAATGCAACGGGTAATACGGGTTCTACTTCACTATCGGGAACCGAAATCGCATCCTTCAATCCCACTAAGTCAGGAACTACGCTTCGTGGTAATGATGATCTTAGGTTCTCGCTTTCGGTTGAATATATAAATGAAAACGGAAACAATGTGGATCTCAAAGTCGGAGTATTTTTTGACGGCAGGCTTTATAACAACAAGTATTGTACCGTGAAGGATATACCTAAGAAAGAACCTTCAAAGAATCTCGGCTTTTATGTGCCGAATTCAAATAGTTATACCATTGCTTCTATTGAAACATCCGGTGAAGTAATAATGCTTGATGATGCGCCTGAATCTGCGTTTGATTTTTGGACATTTGCCGATTTGAAAATTGTGGATCAGACTTCCGGCGAGCATTTAAACTTTGATCCGAAGCAACCTTCTGCCGGTCATTCTCTTGACAAAACCGTCTTTAACGGAAGAATAGATTTCCCCACCGGCAGCGACACTTTTGGTAATTACTACTTAGGCAGTGAGGAAAACTGGTATGGTTTTGTTATTGTGTGCGAAGGGGCCGATGGTTTAAAACTTTACTATAACTGCAAAGAAACGGGGCATTTTCACAATAGCCAAGGCGACACCGGCACTACAGCTATGGCAAACACCCATGTTGCGGTTTTCAATCCCGTTAAAGCAGGTACACAGTTGCGAGGCAACCCTGATCTTCAGCTCTCGCTTTCGGTGGAATACATAAATGAGAACGAAAGCCATACCGACCTTAAAGTAGGAGTCTTTTTTAACGGAAAACTGTATAACGGAAAGTATCTTACCGTTAAAGATGTTCCGAAGTCGGAACTTGCAAAGAATTTAGCGTTTTATGTACAGAATGGCGCTCAATATACGATTCGTTCCATCGGGAAAATCTGTATTGCGGAAAGGACTCCTGCCGACTGTAAAAATATAACCCTTATGGATGCCGGAGTAATGGATGTATATGAGAACGCTTTTGCAGGAAAGTTTGACCTCGATACACTTGACGGAACGCTTTTCAGCACAAAGATTAAATACAGTGCAGACGGTTCAAGATTGCATCTCGGCTTTGGAGATACAGACCTCAATTTCGGCGGCATATCTTTCCGTCTGTCGGGCGATAATTTAGCAGTAAGTAATGAGTATGCGGACTCTGATAAAACAGGGTATGGTGTACTTACAACTATGCCGTTCTCTCTTGTTCAGCTTAAACCACAAACGGCCGGTATCGGTACCTCCTTTAAGGATACAGAGTTCCTTTTGCAGGCAAGTATCGATTTTGTTGATCATGACGGCGGCGGTAAGAATGATGATATCAAACTGGGTATTTTTATCAACGAAGTATTATACAACAATATTTATTTCTACATTGATAACGAAGCTCAGAATCTGGGTACAAGAATCAACTTTAATTCCGGCAAAGCTGTTTTTGCACTGTCATATAACTACGAAGGTTATTATACCGAGCTTAACGCGAAGCATTTCGGAATAGAAAATAAAACGATTTCAAAGACCCAATATAAAGCGATATATGATGACAATTCACTTGACAAAACGGCAATCACTCTAAACCTTGATTTTTCAAATTCAATTGGTAATGAATTGATGTTCGGCGGTGATTACGGCGTTTCTTTCAAACAGATATCAGCCGATAGAATATCAGTTTATTATACGGGCTTAAACGGCAATGTCAAAACGATCGGTGAGTTGAGCGCTCAAAAAGCCGGTATAGATAGTTTTGCCAATAAGAAATTCAAATGGCGTTTTGCTTTCAGAATTACTCCTACAAGCGAAAATTCGGCATATCTTAAACTTGGTGTATATATTGACGGTAAACTGTATAACGGTAGCTTCTTCACGCTTGACGGCGTTGATATTGCCACTTTGAAGCGCAGTATCTCAATAAATGCAACTAACGGGACAATATCACTTTCAAATGTCAAATATGAGCAATTTACACTTAAAGATTTTTCCATAAAGAACACTTCGGTAACATCAATCAGTGGAAAGGATTACCGTGTTGAGAATTATTGCGATCTTGAATCTCTTGACGGTACAGAGTTTAGTGCTATTTGCAAGTTCCCAAAAAACGGTTCGGCGAGATTTACTCTCGGTTCACCGTTCTGGTTTGGTGTGCTGTTCTCATCTATTGATGACGGAAGAATACAGGTTGCTATATGTGACACTGATAAGTCTGTTAAAAGCTTTGTATATCTTGACACAAAAACTGCCGGTATAAACTCTTTTACAGATGAAGAGTTTAAAGTCAAATTAACTTTTGATGTATTGAAGACAGTAAATGGTAAGGCAGATGTAGTTTTAGGAATTTATATTAACGATAAATTGTATGGCGGTCAGCATTATTGCGTTCGCAATGTTGATCCCGCGGGACTGACGCGCAATTTGCAGTTGTATGCGGTTAATGCACCATTTGTAATAAAATCTACCAAGCCTGCTGTTGATTTGTCATTATACGGTTTCTCAAATTCCGGTTGGAAAAAGCAGTTGGGAATAGGCTAATGCTATAATCAGTGTGCGGAAAACACAATCATCTTGTGTTTTCCGTACACTTGTAAGCACCGATTAAGGAAAGTAGGAGTATATTTACTATGAGCGGGAAAGTATTTGATCAGGCCAAGTGGATTTGGAACAAAAATGTCACAGGTGTTGACTGTTATTGTGAATTTATCTCGGAAGTAAATCTTGAGAAAAAATCTCCTGCCAAAATTAGAATATCGTCAGATTCCAATTATGCTCTTTATATTAACGGAAAATTTGTTGATAGCGGTCAATATGCTGATTATCCGGATTATAAGGTTTATGACGAGCTTGATGTAACAGAGAATATTGTTTCGGGAACTAACCATATTGCAATAGTTGTTTGGTATTATGGTGTTGATTCCTTCAATTACATCATTGGTAAACCGGGTTTGATTTTTGAAATTGAACAGAATGAACAAATTGTTTTATATTCCGATACAAATGTTTTGAGCAGAAAAAGTGAAACATATATAAGCGGAAATAATCAAATGATTACACCGCAATTAGGCTTAAACTATCGTGTTGATTTGAAAAAAAGCTCGGATTGGATGACCGGTAAATCAAAAGTCGGCTTTTTAAAAAGTAATATTTGCGATGATATGCCATGTGCTTTTCTTAAAAGACCTATCAAGAAACTGGAAATTGGTGATGTTATATGCGGTGAAATTGTAAGCCAAGGCTCATTTTCGTATAGTAATACAAATGGTTATTACGGCGAAAAAATGCAAAATGCCGCACTATGCTTTTACAGATCGGAAGATATATATAATCCTGAAACCGAAAAATACAATTTAGGGGAGCGCTCCTCGGATGGCTTGTTCTTTATTGTTGACTTATTAAAGGAAAGCACCGGATACCTTGATTTTGATATTGAAGTTGACAAGGATTGTGATATGGAAGTGGGCTGGGGCGAGCATTTGCTCGACGGCCGATGCAGGACAAAAATAGGCGTAAGGAATTTTTCTGTAACCTTCAAATTAAAGGCGGGTCAAAATCGCTACTTGAATCCTTATCGCCGCTTCGGTTGCAGATATTTGCAATTTTTTATACATACCGATAATGTAAAAATCGGTCATTTAGGTTTAAGACCGGTTACATATCCGCTTAATATTAAAAAATACAAAAGCGGAAATTTATTACGAGATACAATTTACGAAATATGTGAGAACACGCTTATTCAGTGTATGCATGAGCATTATGAGGATTGCACCTGGCGTGAGCAATCATTTTATACACTTGATTCAAGAAATCAAATGCTTTGCGGGTATTATGCATTCGGTGAATATGAATTTCCGAGAGCCGGTTTACGGTTGTTATCAAAGTCTATAAAAGAGGACGGATTGCTTACAATTTGCTGTCCTACCGATGTAAAACTGAAAATACCCTCTTTCTGCCTTTTTTACATAGTGCAGCTTAGCGAGTATTATCAGTATTCAAAGGATTATGAAACTGTAAACTTTTGTTTTGATACCGCAAAGAAGGTAATTGATACTTTTGTCGGTAGAATTGATAATAACAATCTTATGCCAAACTATGAAGGCAAAAACTATTGGAATTTTTATGAATGGCACCCGTATCTTGACGGCAGCGATAACAATAGCAGTGATAGGTATGATACTTGTATTAACGCTTTGTTATCAATTGCATTGGAGCATTTTTCCGCTCTTTGCAATGCTGTTGGCGTAGATGATGCGCATTACAAAGATGTAAAATTCAAACTAAATGCAGAGATTATGAATAAACTGTATGACAAGGAAATAAAACTGTTTAAATTATATTACGGTCAAACCGATAATGTCATAAGCGTACTTGCAAATGCGTTGGGATTTTTGAGTGGTGCGATTTCCAAGGACGAGGCAGATAATGTCCTTGAACTTATAAAACAAAACGGTATGTCATCTGGCGACTATAATGTGGTCGATACCACACTTTCAATGGATACATTCAGATATGAGGCATTATTGAAAGCGGACAGAGAAAGGTTTAAAGATGATATTCTAAATGAGATAGACAGGGTCTATTTTGATATGCTTAAATGCGGTGCGACTTCTTTCTGGGAAACAAAAATCGGTGCGGCTGATTTTCATAACGCGGGTTCGTTGTGCCACGGTTGGAGTGCTATGCCTATACTCTATTATGAAACTCTATTTTCAAAAGGAGAATAAAAATGGACGGCAAACTTGATTACAGGTTTTTCGGATGTATGCTTGATTGCTCTCGCAATGCAGTTATGACCGTGGAATCTATTAAAAAATGGATAGATATAACTTCCAATTTGGGTTATAACATGCTGATGCTTTATACCGAGGATACCTATGAAATAAAGAATCAACCATATTTCGGGTATTTGCGCGGAAGATATACGGCAGAGGAATTAAAGGAAATAAACAGTTATTCAAAGTCGAAGAATATTGAGCTTATACCGTGCATCCAGACCCTCGCACATCTTAATCAGATCACTCGGTGGCCGGCTTATATCGAACATATCGATCAGAACGATATACTGTTAGTGGGTGACGATGAGGTTTATCGTTTTATAGACGATATGCTCGATACGGTGTGTGACTGCTTTACATCCGAATATATACATATCGGTATGGATGAGGCACGCGGCTTAGGCAGAGGAAAATACTACGACCTGCACGGCGAGTTTAACGGCTCTCAGGTCTTTTTGGAACATATTAAAAAGGTAGCCCAAATGGGTAAGAAACGCGGCAAAAAGCTTTTGATTTGGGCGGATATGTTTTATCGCCTTATTGCCGGCGGTAAATATAATGATATACCTGCCGAAATTGACAAGTCGGTTTGCGAGCAAATACCCGACAATGTAGAATTGGTTTATTGGGATTATTATTCAACCGGTGAAGCCCGTTATGACGATAGAATAAAATCACATAACAGAATAAAAGAGGGAACATGGTTTGCAGGCGCATTCAGATCCTGGTGGGGATTTGCTCCACACAATGAGTACAGTATATCGGCAACAACGGCGGCTTTGAGTGCTTGTGCAAAAAACAATGTAAAGGATATATTGTTTACAATTTGGGGCGATGACGGCGCAGAGTGTTCAAAGTTTGCGCTTTTGCCGTCTATGTTCTATGCTTCTGAGCTTGTAAAAGGTAATCAAGATGCGAACGATATCAAAAATAAATTTAAAGATAAATTCGGAATAGAATTTGATGATTATATGCTTTTAGATCTTCCTTTCAGTCCGAATGGGCAGGATAACGGAGACTTTAATCCTCAAAAGTATAAAGCTACCGATAAAAATATCTATAACAGCGATAAATACCTGCTTTACAGCGATATTTTTATGGGCGTTATGGATTCTACTTTGACAGGTAACGAAAAACAAGAGTTTGAAATATGTGCCAAAGGATTACATCGATTGGAGAGCCATAAAGAATGGGGCTATTTATTCCGTGCGGAAGCGGCGCTATGTGATGCAATTGCAATCAAATGTGATTTAGGACAGCGTACAAGGCTTGCTTACTCATCAAATAACAAAACAGAGCTTTCAGCTCTGTTACCGGAATATGATAAGCTTTCGGAAAAACTTGATTTATTCTATGATGCTTATCGTGATCAGTGGTATGCCGAGAATAAAGGTCCCGGGTTTGAAATACAGGATATCAGACTGGGCGGTCTTAAACAGCGTGTAAAGCACTGCAAAAAGATGCTCGAAGATTATATATCCGGCAAGGTTGACAGGATTTATGAACTCGATGAAAAACTGCTTGATTTCAGCGGGAACGGTGATAATTTTAACAAAAGACCTGTTATGGAAAACCGTTGGGGAAGAATCGTAAGCGCAAACCTGATAGTTCAACAGCTGTAATATCGGAGGATGAGATTATGAAGTATTCTTGTATGAGTTTTAACATTTTGGGTGTTGACCATGCCGGAAATGAGCTTTATTTACCGAGTGAAATCAGAGCAGAGTACATAGCAAAATATCTTCACAGTATTAAAACAGATATTGTCGGTATTCAGGAAGCAGGCGCGCATCACCGACTTTATGATTGGATGACGAATTTTAGTTCAATGATATCCGATTTTAATTTTTATGATGTTGTAAAAATAGGTGATGAAGAAGCCTTTGTGAAAACAACAACTACATTTTCTGATAAAAAGGTGCCGCTTAGCGCAGGTCTTATGATTTTATACAGGAAAGATAAATTTGAACTTATCGAGAGAGGCGCGCACCGTTATTCCTCTACCGAAAAACAGGAACGGTATTTTCAGTGGGTGCATTTGAAAGACAAGTCAAACGGAAAGGATATTTTTGTAACCAATACGCACTGGTCCATAAATTGGGATGAAAACGGTAAAGTGAGCAAAGAGGCCGGAGCGATTCATCGCACAAAACAGTCAAATGAATTGCGTGAGTTTTGGAATAATAAGGTCGGCAATAATGTTTTATTTGCAACCGGCGATTATAACTGCTTCCAAAACAGTGAATGGATACATTTGGCAGAAAACGATATTTATAAGCAGGTTGAGACAGCAACTGATAAAGACTGGGCATTGGGCGACCATATAGATAATATCTTTATAAATCCGCAGGTTTCCACTGTTGAGGATTTGCGCTTTTTACACGATAAAATTGATATAAGCTCAGTAAAAGCGCGTCATGCAAGTATGTATTTTTGGTGTTCAAGCGCAAATAAGGATTTGAAATTGCAATTTGAGCGTATGTCCGACCACGAGCCGTTATTGGTAACCGTTGAAACCAAATAGGAGATTTTTATGGAAATTATTAAGAAGCTTAATGCAAAGCAGGATATATATGGCGAAAAGCCTGTAACCATTGCTTTTTTGGGCGATAGCGTAACACAGGGCTGTTTTGAGTGCTACATAAAGGAAGACGGAAAAATCGAAACCGTTTTTGAAAATAAGAGTTCATACAGTACAAGGCTTCGTGAAATGCTCGGGATCCTTTATCCGAGCGTTCAGGTAAATATCATAAACAGTGGTATAAGCGGAGACGGCACAGAAAACGGCAAGACAAGAATTGAGCGTGATATTCTTCCGTTTTCGCCCGATTTGGTCGTTGTGTCCTACGGGCTTAACGATGCCTGCAAAGGAGCGGAAAAACTTGATGATTACCGCCAAAACCTTAAAGAGATTTTTGAAAAGGTATCGTCTGGTGGTGCAGAGGTAATATTCCTCACCCAGAATGCAATGAATACGAAAAAGAGTTGTCATTTAAAAGGCGATGATGCTTTGACTAAAACGGCACTGATGACGGCAAAACTTCAAAGTGACGGCATTATGAAGGCGTATATGGACGCCGCAAAGGATGTGGCAAAAGAATGTCAAGTCAAGGTTTGTGATATCTATCCGATGTGGGAAAAGCTTATTGCCGGTGGTGTTGACACAACCGAACTTCTTGCAAATAAAATAAATCATCCAATAAGAGAAATTCATTATTATATGGCAATGAAACTTTTGGAAACTATGTTTGAATAAAAAAGTTTTAAGAAAGGTGTTTTTATTATGAAAACGATTAAGGACAAATATTTAGTAGTAGGCGCTGATTTTGCCGGCTATCCGCTTAAAGAGGCTGTTTGCGAGCATCTTCGCAAAAAGGGTTGGAAGATAACCGATTTGGGAGTTACGGCTGATAGTGACCCCGACAAGGATACCGACCTTATGTTCCATAGAATAGGACTTCGTGTCGGTGCCGAAATATCCGAAGGAAACTTTGAAAGAGCGCTTCTTTTC
>CADBOD010000083.1 GCA_902796165.1 Oscillospiraceae bacterium
GCAAATACCGTGCTTTACGGCATTTGCGGAAAATGTATGAAAAATTGATAAGAGGTTGTTTATGAAAAAAATCATAGCTATTATGCTTAGCATAATTTTGATGCTTGCCGTTTGCGGTTGTGCCGCTGATAAAAGCGAAAATTCAAAGAGAATAAATATAGTAACCACTATTTTCCCTGTTTATGATTGGGTGAGGGAAATTGTGGGCGATAATAAAAATGTTGATGTTACAATGCTTATTGACAGCGGCACGGACCTTCACAGCTTTCAGCCTACGGCAGAGGATATAGTAAAAATATCCACCTGCGATATGTTTGTTTATGTGGGCGGCGAGTCGGATGAGTGGGTTGATGATGCACTTAAAGAAAAGCAGAATAAAAATATGGTTTCACTAAATCTGCTTGATTTACTCGGTGAGAATAAGAAGCAGGAAGAGATAAAAGAGGGTATGGAGGCTGAAAGCGAAGATGCCGGCGATGAAGCGGAATATGACGAGCATATCTGGTTATCAGTTAAAAATGCCGTAACACTTTGCCGCAAAATCGGCGATAGTATTTGCGGTATTGACGGCAAGAATGCCGAAGATTATAAAAGAAATACCGATGCTTATTTAAAAGAACTTGATATACTCGATAAAGAATGCGAGAGCAGTATTTCAGCTTGCAGTAAAAATGCCCTTGTTTTCGGTGACCGTTTTCCGTTCAGATATTTTGTTGACGATTATGGTATAGATTATTTTGCGGCGTTTGCCGGATGTTCGGCAGAGAGTGAAGCCAGCTTTAAAACGGTTGTTTTTTTGGCTGATAAGGTGGATGAGTTGGGACTTCGCAGTATTATTAAAATAGAAGGCTCTGACGGTAAGCTCGCAAATACCATAAAGGAAAATACGAAGGCAAAAAACGCGGAAATACTAACGCTTGATTCAATGCAGTCTGTAACATCAAAGCAGGTAGAAAACGGTGTAACTTATATTGAAATTTGCAAAAAGAATCTTGGCGTGATAATAAAAGCGCTCAGCTGATGTGGAGAAAAGTATGGCTTTAATTGATTGTAAAAATCTGTCGCTCGGATATGACGGGCGTGAGATAGTAAAAGATTTGAGTTTTACTGTAAACAGTGGGGATTACCTGTGTATTGTCGGGGAGAACGGCTCCGGTAAAACTACCCTTATGAAAACACTTTTGGGCCTTAATCCCTTGATTTCAGGTGATATTGAATTCGGTGACGGGCTAAAAAGAAACGAGATAGGTTATCTTCCTCAGCAAACGCCCGTTCAGCGCGATTTTCCGGCAAGCGTTTTTGAAATTGTACTTTCCGGATTTTGCGGCGGTATGGGCTTCAAGCCGTTTTATAGCGGCAAACAAAAGCGTGAGGCTATTGGTAATATAGAAAAAATGGGTATTTCCCACCTTAAAACCCGTTGTTACAGGGAGCTTTCCGGCGGTCAACAACAACGGGTGCTTTTAGCGCGTGCTTTGTGCGCCACAAAAAAGCTCATTCTTTTAGATGAGCCTGTTTCCGGACTTGACAGTAACGCTACCGCCGAGATGTATTCAATAGTGAAGCGGCTTAACACCGATGATAATATCACGGTAATTATGATTTCACACGATATATCCGCGGCGGTAAGCTATGCCACGCATATTCTTCATATAGGCGCTTCCTGCTTTTTCGGCACAAAGGAAGAGTATATTAAAAATCAAGGCGCAGCTTCTTTGGAGGTGACTGAAAATGAGTGAGTCCTTAAATCAACTATATACCTACCTTCAGTTTCCTTTTGTAAGATATGCGCTCATCGTCGGCGTGCTTATAGCGCTTTGCTCTTCACTTCTCGGCGTTACTCTTGTGCTTAAAAGATTTTCGTTTATCGGTGACGGACTATCCCATGTTGCTTTCGGCGCTATGGCGGTGGCGGCAGTAGTGGGCCTTACTAACGATATGCCGCTTGTGCTGATTATTACTACAATAAGCGCAATATTACTTTTGCGTACCGGCACTAACGCCAAAATCAAGGGCGATGCGGCAGTGGCTATGATATCGGTAGGCGCATTGGCGATAGGATATCTACTTATGAATGTTTTTTCAAAATCGGCAAATGTTTCAGGCGATGTTTGCACAACCCTTTTCGGCTCAACCTCAATATTGACACTTAACAAAGCTAAAGTTTGGCTTTGCGTTGTGCTTTCTGTAATAGTTGTTGCGGTATTCACCATATTCTATAATAAGATATTCGCCGTTACATTTGATGAAAACTTTGCCCGCGCAACAGGTACAAGGGTGAGCGCATTTAACCTTATGATTGCGGTGATTATCGCCGCGGTAATCGTGCTTGCTATGAACCTGGTGGGTTCGCTTTTGATTTCCGCATTGGTGATTTTCCCGGCATTGTCCTCAATGCGTGTGTTTAAAACCTTTAAATCGGTAACGGTTTGCTCTGCTATTGTGTCGGTGATTTGTGCACTGTCGGGAATACTTATTTCGATTATAATTTCCACACCCGTGGGCTCGACTATTGTGTTGGTGGATATAGTTGTGTTTTTAGGATTTTGGATTGTGGGCAATCTTAAAGCGAGGAACGCAGGATGAAAAGAATAGTCAGTGCTTTATTAGTTTTGATAATCTGCCTTACTTTCTGTTCGTGCAGCGAGGTTGATACAGGCAGAACAAAAAAGAGCAATACGAAAACCGTGGATGATATACTGAACGAAGTAACAAATGGGGCAGAGCAGTCAGTGTCCGTGCCGGTCGGCGGTACTGATTTCAGCGCCGATAATCTTAGCGGACAACAATGCGATATCGACCTTACGGCTATGAATGCAACAATGGTTTATTCGGAAGTAAATAATATGATGATAAACCCCGATGACTATGTCGGCAAAGTTGTTAAAATGAGCGGTCAATTCAGTGTTTTTGCGAGTGGTGAGAAGAATTATTTTGCCTGCATTATAGCGGACGCCACCGCTTGTTGCTCAAACGGAATAGAATTTTTGCTTAAAAATGAGCGTAAATACCCCGAAGAATATCCGAAAATCGGAGATGAAATTACCGTTATAGGTGAGTTTGAAACCTATTTTGAGGGAAACAGAAAATACTGCCAGCTTAAAAGCGCGCTTATAAGTTGACAACCTTTATTTTAAATGATACAATTAGTTTATAAAACAGTTGGAGGTAATTGTTATGTATTGTAAGAATTGCGGAGCTGTAATTGATCCGCAGGCGGCTATATGTTTAAAATGCGGTTTTGCAAACGGTACCGGCAGTAACTTTTGCCAGAATTGCGGAACAAAGGTTCAACCGGGTGCAAATGTATGTATGAGTTGCGGCCATTTTATTACGCAGACTCCTCAGTATGACCCGTCACTTCAAAAATCAAAGATTGCCGCAGGTATTCTCGGCATTCTTTTAGGTCCTTTTGGTGTACATAATTTTTATCTGGGCTTTACGGGCAAGGCAGTGGCGCAACTTCTTATAAGTGTTTTGACTTGCGGCATAGGCGCGGCGGTTTCAGGCGTTTGGGGACTTGTCGAGGGTATTATGATACTTACCGGCTCTATCGATAAGGATGCAAAGGGTATTCCCCTTAAAGATTAGCAAGAAAGGAAGCGCCCTGTATGGGCGCTTTTGTTATTATGAAAGAATTTATTAAAAATCATAAATTCGGTATTTCTTTGCTTTCGGCACTTTTTGTGGGCGTAGTGATAATACATTTTTCCGGAGGTTGTCCGATATACAGAATTTTTCATATTGAGTGCCTCGGTTGCGGTATGACCCACGCGTTACTCGCCGCGTTAAAGCTCGATTTTCGCACTGCCGTTCATTATCATCCGATGTTTTGGAGCGTTCCGATTATTGCTGCCCTTGTCCTCTTTGAAGGAAAAATATTTAAAAAAAGAATTCTTAATATTATAGTGATATCTGTAATTTGCGTCGGTTTCGTTTTGCAGTATATACTTAAATATAAAGGAATTGTTTAAGGCTTAC
>CADBOD010000084.1 GCA_902796165.1 Oscillospiraceae bacterium
ATAAAAAGCGATACTGCCGGACATTAGTCCGGCAGTATCGCTTTTATATAGATTAAAATGAGGTGTTGCGTTTTTTGGTGGATTCACGCGGTATCAGCTTTACCGGGATTATCTTTTGAATATATCCGCGGTTTTTCTTTGTAAAGCAACCGTAAGCTATCTCCGCCGCCGCTTCACCGAGCTTTGTAAAGGATTGGTCAATAGTGGAAATCTGGGGCGCGAATACAGTTGTTATATTCAGGTTATCAAATCCTATTATCGATAAATCCTCAGGCACCCGCATTCCGCGCTTGTAGGCGAGGGTTGCAATATCAACCGCGGCATAATCCGTAGCCGCGAAAACGGCGGTTATATTATTCTCTTTGGCAAAGATATAATCAGTATCGTTGTTTTGGAGCTGATAATCACAATAAAAATATGTCTTTTCAGGTATCGGAATGCCATTTTCTTTAAGCGCATACAGAAAACCCATATGGCGCTCATAAAGCGTGGATGCGTGCTCTAACGGCTCAAGCCCGAACATAGCTATATTTCTGTGCCCGAGGTCTAACAAGTGCTTTGTCGCAAGATAGCCGCCGGTCATATTATCCGAAAGCACGGAATTGCAACAGGTTATGTTTTTAGGTCTGCGGTCTATAAATATAATGTTCATACCGCTTTGAAGCAAGTGAAAATACAAATCGTTGTTATCCTCACTCGAAACAGGAAAGAGAATAACACATCTGCAACCCTGCTTGTATAACTGCAAAAGCATTTCCTTTTCGGCTTCGGGGTCGCGACTTGAAACATGAACCTCCAAATCGCACATCTTGGATTTCAGATAGCTTTGCGCCCCGCTTACTATGTTGAGTATCTGCGAATTTTGGTGGTCGTAGGATAAAATTATAGGTACCGTGTGTGACTGAGAAGTGGATAATCCGCTTCCTACGAAATATCCGGAGCCTTGAATACTTACTATGTATTTATCCTCCTGTAAATTTGCAAGAGCACGCCTTAATGTAACACGGCTCACTCCGGTCGCGTTTATCATTTCGCTTTCAGTGGGAAGCCGCTGCCCCTCTTTAAGCTCGTTATTTTTAATGTATTCCGTAAGGTAATCTATTACTATAGATAGCTTTTTTCCGCTGTATGCCATAGCTCCCCTTTAAACGGTTACATCTCCTTTCCTCCGGCAACAAAAAAATATTTTTGTTTATAATACCGCAAATTTCCTGAATTGTCAAATAAAATATATATCACCAATTTAATACAAATATAAAAGGAGTGAATGTGAATGTCCGGTATTCAAAGGCGAATTTTCAAGGTTGTATCGGTTGTTTTACTGTTCGCTTTGGCTTGCGGTATAGCGTATATGCCGATGAATATAAACGCACAGGCACAACAGCAAATCGTATTCAAGAAGAATGAGAATTCGTACGATTCTTATATAAATAAGTATAAGAACGCTATTCTCGATTGTATCCCTGATGCAAAGCTCATTTACGGACTTAAAAGAGAAGTTAGCGCCGAAGAACTGAAATCCTATATAGAAGAGGATAGAATAACTGAAATCTGCAATTTTGTGCCCGTTCATAAGGGCGATGCTTTTTTCATTCCTTCCGGCACTATTCACGCAATAGGCGAGGGCATTCTTATTGCCGAGGTACAGCAAAATTCAAATATTACATACAGAGTTTCCGATTATGGCAGGCTCGGGGCTGACGGAAAACCCAGAGCGCTTCATAAGCAAAAAGCCTTTGAGGTAATATCACGGGAGCCTACACCTGTCGCCGAGAAAATAAACGCGGTTATAAACTCTTCGGGTATGAAGGAAAGGCAGTTGGCAAGCTGTAAGTATTTTAATGTTAAATCGATTTCACTTGACGGTGAATATGAGCTTTTTGATGATAATAGCTTTGTGTCCGTTCTGGTGCTTGAAGGCGAATGTGAGCTTAAATATAACGGCAATGCTTTAAAGCTCAAAAAGGGAAGCAGTGTGTTTGTTCCGGCAGGAATAAAAGTGCATATTTCCGGCAAGGCGGAGCTGCTTATTTCCTGTGTTTGATGCAGAAAACCCTGCTGATTAAACAGTTTAGGCTTACACTCGATAAGGACAAAACGCCTGACAATCGGCTGTTTTGCCGACATTTCACGCTTTCACTCATTGAAATACGACAG
>CADBOD010000085.1 GCA_902796165.1 Oscillospiraceae bacterium
AACTTCTGTGCCCCTTTCAGGGGCTAAGCCAGTATTCACCCCTTATAGGGGTGGTGCATACCACCGGTTTACCGGTGGTTATGATTAAAATAAAATTAAATAAATTACTTTAATGCTTCTTCAACCGCAACAGCACAAGCAACAGTCATACCAACCATCGGGTTGTTACCTGCACCGATAAGTCCCATCATCTCAACATGAGCCGGAACTGACGAAGAGCCTGCAAACTGAGCATCAGAGTGCATACGGCCCATAGTATCGGTCATACCGTAGCTTGAAGGACCTGCCGCCATATTATCCGGGTGAAGTGTACGGCCTGTACCGCCGCCGGAAGCAACTGAGAAATAGTTCACTCCGTTCTCAACACACCATTTCTTATATGTGCCGGCAACCGGATGCTGGAAGCGTGTGGGGTTAGTGGAGTTACCGGTAATGGAAACGCCAACCTTTTCGAGCTTCATAATAGCAACGCCTTCCGGTACATTATCAGCACCGTAGCACTTAACATTAGCGCGAGCACCCTTTGAGAAAGGCTTTTCATATACAACCTTAACTTCTTCGCTGTAAGGGTCAAATTCGGTTTCAACATAGGTAAATCCGTTAATTCTTGAAATGATATAAGCGGCGTCCTTGCCAAGACCGTTAAGGATAACTCTGAGCGGCTGTTTACGAACCTTATTAGCATTAAGAGCGATTTTTATAGCGCCCTCAGCTGCCGCAAATGACTCGTGACCTGCAAGGAAGCAGAAGCACTCTGTTTCCTCTGACAAAAGCATTTTGCCGAGGTTGCCGTGGCCAAGACCAACCTTGCGGTTTTCAGCAACGGAGCCAGGAATGCAGAATGACTGAAGACCGATACCGATATTAGCCGCAGCCGCAGCCGCAGACTTATCGCCGGTGCGCTCAGCTTCTTTAATAGCTATTGCAGAGCCAACTGTATATGCCCATTTAGCATTTTCAAAGCATATAGGCTGGGTTTCACCTACGATTGTATAAGGATCAATGCCCTTGCTATCACATATTTCTTTACATTCATCAATGGATGAAATGCCATAATTCTTCAAAGCGGCGAGAATCTTGGCCTCGCGTCTCTCATAACCTTCAAACTGTGCCATAACTTCTCTCCTCCTTATTCTTTACGCGGGTCAATATACTTAACCGCGCCGTCTTCTTCACTAAATCTGCCGTAATGACCTATTGACTTCTCATAAGCCTCATTAGGCTCCATACCCTTTTTGATGAAATCGGTCATTTTGCCGAGTGATACAAACTCATAACCGATAACCTCATTATTTTCATCAAGAGCCATCTTTGTGCAATAACCCTCGGTCATTTCAAGGTAACGAACACCTTTGAGCTTTGTGCCGTACATAGTACCAACCATTGAACGAGCACCTTTACCGAGGTCTTCCATACCGGCGCCGATAGAAAGTCCGTCCTCAGAAAAAGCGGACTGTGAACGGCCGTAAACAATCTGTAAGAAGAGCTCACGCATAGCAGTATTTATAGCATCGCAAACGAGGTCTGTATTAAGAGCTTCAAGAACTGTTTTGCCGGGAAGAATTTCCGCAGCCATAGCCGCCGAATGAGTCATACCCGAGCAACCGATAGTTTCTACAAGAGCCTCTTCAATAATACCCTCTTTAACATTAAGAGAGAGCTTGCAAGCGCCCTGTTGCGGTGCACACCAGCCAACACCGTGTGTGTAAGCGGAAATATCCTTGATTTCCTTTGCCTGTACCCATTTTGCTTCCTCCGGTATCGGAGCAGGACCGTGATGCGGACCCTTAGTAATAGGGCACATATTCTCTACTTCTTTTGAAATGATCATATTTTTACTCCTTTTCAAAATTTAGTCTGCTGACCATACAACCTAATTATATCATCATAACCGATAAAAAACAATACTAAATTATTAAAATTTATGTATTTTGTGCGGCAAGATTTTTAAGCCAGCTTCCCTTTTTAACATAAAAATATCCAAGCAGGCATTTCAGCAGGTTTAACATCTGAGAAAATGCATAAAACGGCAGTATGGGCAGTGATGTATAGCGACTTATTATAAAAGCAAAAGGCAGACTTACAACCCAAACGAATACTGAATCAAAAAGTAAGGTTATAAATACCTTTCCGCCGGAACGGAGAATAAAATATGAGGCGTGGGCGAAGGCATCTATCGGCATAGCGGCGGCAGTTAAAATCATAAGCCATCGAGCGAGATGTCTTATATGTTCACTAGTGTTATACATTTGCGGAATTACACCTGAAAGTGCCGCAAAAACAAAGCTGACAAGCACCGCCATAAACACCGAAAACACACGCATTTTAACAGCGGTATCCATAGCTTTTTCGCTATCTCCTGAGCCGAGTATTTGACCGACTGTTATGCCTATCGAAACACCTACCGACATAAACACTACCGAGAATACATCAAAAAAGGTCATAGAAATATTATTTGCCGCTACAACATCAAGACCTCTTACGCTATAACACTGATTTATAAGCGCAATCCCGGTGCTCCAAAAAAACTCATTAAGCATAAGCGGCGTACCTTTACGGATAATGTTTTTAATAAGAGATACGGGAATATAAGGGCTTCTAAAAGCACCCAAAATAAATTGACTTTTTTTACCTTTATATGCACCTATAACTACATAAAACAATTCGATAAATCTCGAAATAACCGTTGCAATCGCGGCACCGTTTGCACCCAAAGCCGGAAAACCGAAATGACCGAATATTAAAATGTAATTCAATATAAGATTTACGAAAACCGCCGCAACACCGGCATACATCGGCACCTTAGGCCTGCCGGTTTCTCTGAGCGTAGAGCCAAAGCTCTGTGAAAGTGCATATGGTATCACGCCTATAAAGATAATTCTTATGTAATCGAAAGCAATTTTCAGGCTGAGCTTTGCCGACTGCGCACTTCCCTCGCCTTTTAAATAAAGTCCTAAAAGGAAGTCGCCTTTTAAAAATACTGCCGCCGCAAACAAAAGTGAAATAATAATACAGATAAACAACTTAAATCTGAATGTGTATCTGACACCCTTGCTGTCACCGCTACCGAAAAATTGAGCAGTGAAAATACCCGCACCCGATACCGCACCGTATATACACAAATTAAATACGAAAATCAGTTGGTTGGCTACCGCAACGCCGGTCATAGCCTCAGTTCCGACAGAGCCCACCATAAGATTATCAAGCATATTAACAAAATTTGTGATACCCGTTTGTATCATTATCGGCACCGCAAGCGACAGTGCCCTGCGATAAAATGCCTTATCACCAATAAGTCTGCTTTTCATAAACAACCTCACTAAACACAATAGGGTTATTTTACCACCTGAAGATTGTTTTTTCAATACAAAAACATTGTTTTACAAAATTGTCATAAAGTTGAAAAAAACTTTTTGTGTGTTATAATAAAATGAACAGGAGGGATAACTATGAGTGAAGAGATTAACAAAAACGATTCAACATTAAATATTTCACTTAAAGATTACAAGGTTAAGCCGCTTTTTCAAAAGAAGAATAGTGATATAATTGTAGCGGTCCTTTTGGTACTGCTTTCAATACTGGGCGTATCTGCGCTTTTTTGGCACGAGCTCAGCCTGGGTTTTACGATAGTTTTTGATGTTGCTTTAATTTTAATTTCGTCCTTTATTTTGAAAAAAGGAGTAAAGCCGGGATTTTTGTTTTTTGCCTGCGGTATCTTATCGCTTATCTGCTCCGGCTCATTCTTCATAACATCAAATCCGATAATTAAGTTTATTACACTTTTGGTTATTGGAGTATCTTCGATAATATGGCTATCTTCTATTTCAGGTAAAGAGTACAAATCCGGCGACTATAACCTGATAATATTCTTTTTTACCGCAATTTACAGGGCGCTTAGTAATATTTCAGGTATATTCAAGAGTTTATTTTCAAAAAATGACAGCAAATCGAAAACTGCTTCAAATATTTTAATCGGCATTGTATGTGCAATTCCTGCGGTTTTGATTGTAGTGCCGATACTTTCGAATGCTGATTTTGCTTTCGGTTCTCTTGTAAGCAGAATATTTGATGATTATTTCACTTTAATTCAAAAAATTATTTTAGGTCTTGGCGTTTCGGTAGTGGCAATTTCGCTTACATTCTCATTCAAATATGATGATAAGGCTTACTCATACCGAGAGCTATCCGTTAAGGTAAACAACACCACGGCATCCGCTTTTTTGTGTGTTTTAAGCTCTGTATATCTTATATATCTGTTTTCTCAGCTCGCTTACTTCTTCTCTGCATTTTCAAGCATTTTACCAAAGGATTATAAGTTCACTTATGCTGAATATGCAAGGCGCGGATTTTTTGAGCTTTGCATTATTGCGGTAATAAACCTGATAGTTATATATGCGATTATTCTGCTTTCTGAAAAAAATAACGGAAAGCTCGCAATTTCGGCAAAGATACCGTCAATTTTTATAATTCTTTTTACATTTATAATTATCGCAACGGCATTTTCTAAGATGATAATGTATATAAACGCATACGGTTGCACCGTTCTTCGTATAGGTACCTCGGCGTTTATGGCTTGGATAGCCATTCTGTTTGTATGTATTCTCATACGCATTTTCAGTATGCGTTTTGATTTCTTGAAAACGGGCTTGGTTTTTGCACTTATAATAACTGCTGTTTTAGGGCTTGGCAACATAAATGCCTTTATAGCAGATTATAATTATAATGCTTATATTGACGGCAAAATCAAAATGGATGTAAAGTATATGGCGGATATTGGCGATGAGGGAATTCCTTATCTTTACAAGCTCACAAAAGTAAGAGATGAAAAAATTGCTGAGCAGGCAAATGAAGAGCTTTCATACAAGTATTACAACTACTATGATTTTGAAGAAACAAATATCGAAGATATAAACAGCTATAAAAAATTTGAAAAATTACAAAAATCAAAAGAAGGTATAAGCAGTTTTTCAATACCTCTTTCAAAAGCATATAAAACGCTTGAAAAATACGCAAAAGAGGAAGACGGTATAGTTCTTGTTCAAGCTGAGGAATACTAAATGAATGAAGCAAAAATCAACTATCAGCTTATAATGGATGAAGAAATATCCAACTTAAATAAACTCGGCAAAAAGCCTAAACTTTTACTTCAATGTTGTTGTGCGCCCTGTTCAAGCGCCGTACTCGAAAGGCTTGTGGAGCATTTTGATATAAAGCTGTATTTTTACAATCCGAACATTTATCCTGAGAGTGAATATGAAAAGAGATTTGAGCAATTTAAAAAGCTCTTGTCTTCCCCGCTTTTCTTTAATAAAATTGAGGTTATAAGCTCAGCTTACGAGGCGGAAAAATTCGAAACTGCCGTTCAGGGACTTGAAAACGAAAAAGAAGGCGGCGCAAGATGTATAGAGTGCTTTAAACTGCGACTTTTTGAAACGGCAAAAAAAGCAAAAGAAATCGGTGCGGATTATTTTTGCACCACACTTACGGTAAGCCCACACAAAAACTCAGCGGTTTTAAATAAAATCGGAAAGGATGCCGAGAGTAAATACAATGTGAAATTCTTACAGTCAGATTTTAAGAAAAAGGAAGGTTATAAGCGCTCAATAGAGTTATCAAAAGAGTTTAACCTGTACCGCCAGAATTACTGCGGTTGCAAATATTCAATCTGGCAAGAATAGCCTTACTATACAGTAAATCCCATCAC
>CADBOD010000086.1 GCA_902796165.1 Oscillospiraceae bacterium
ATCACAAACCGCATAATCTTCCCTTGCCGCCGCCGCGCCGCTCATCAGCTTATCGATATCACAACCTGCCGCGGCTATCGGCAAAAGGCCTACCGCCGTGAGAACCGAAAATCTGCCACCCACATCATCCGGCACTACAAAGCACTCGTAACCCTTACTGTCAGCCAAAGCCTTTAATGTGCCGCGCGCCTTATCCGTTGTGCAGTAAATACGGCTTGCCGCTTCCTTTTCGCCGTAGCGCTCTTCAAGCATTCTCCTGAACACTCTGAATGCTACCGCCGGCTCGGTTGTGGTACCCGATTTTGAAATTATATTTACCGAAACGCGTTTGCCCTCACAAATTTTAATTATATCGCTGAGTGCTGAACCGCTTATACTGTTACCGGTAAAATAAATCTCCGGCACACCGGCTCTGAGCCTGTTATAATTCTGACCCTTTAAAAACTCTATTGCCGCGCGAGCGCCCAAATACGAGCCGCCTATACCGATAACAAGAAGCACATCGGTATCCTCTTGTATTTTCTTGGCAGCGCGCTTGATACGGGCAAATTCATCTTTATCATAATTTACAGGTAAATCAACCCAACCGAGAAAATCGTTTCCGAGACCGGATTTATCCGATAAAGCCTTATGTGCCGCAAAAACCTGTGCTTCAAGCCCCTTAACATCATTTTCTCTTATAAAACTTTTAGCGTAATCGCTATTAAATTTCAGTCCCACTTTTTACGCCTCCGAAATCTTTGTAATTATATTTTACATTATTCCTGTCTTTTTTTCAAGGGTAAATATAAATATTTTCGGATACTTATATCACGGTATTGCTTACAGGGTGAAAAGTCCCCTGACAATACGAATAAACGCTATCAAAAAACTCATTTTTTTAACACTTTTATCCGCCGTAATATCTATCTGACCTATCAGCTCATCACCCGAAAAGACATTTATTTTACCTATTTTTTGTCCCCTTTTAACCGGCGCTGATACGGATTTCGGCAGTTCGGTTTTCTGCGTTATTTCGGCGCTTTCGCTTTTCTTCAAAAGCATACTCAGCGCACCGTTTGCAGTAAGCGCAACACTGCCGTTTTCTCCGCCCTTTACTTCAATTTGGGTGCCGTTTTTAAATTCCGGTTCTATTTTGGTGACTGAATAATTTGCAAAACCGTAATCAAGCAGTTTTTTAGCCCCCTCAAAGCGAGCCGGCGAAGTTTCTCCGCCCATAATTACCGCGACAAGCTCCATATCCGAGCGCTTAGCAGACGCGGCAAGGCAATATCCCGCGGTGGAGGTGGTACCTGTTTTAAGTCCTGTTGTTCCCTCGTAAAAACGCACCAGCTTATTCGTGTTCACAAGCTCGCTTTCTCCACCGCGTAGTGTATCCATCCAAACGGTAGAGTATTTTTTTATAAGCGGATGCTTTAAAAGCTCTGCCGACATTAAAGCCACATCGTGCGCCGTGCTGATATGCCCCTCGGCGTCAAGCCCGGTGGCATTTTTAAAGGTGGTGCCGGTCATACCGAGCGCCTTTGCTTTTTCGTTCATAAGCGCAACAAAGCCCTCTTCACTGCCGGCAACCTTTTCGGCAAGCGCCACGGTAGCATCGTTTGCGGAGGCTATGACGGTAGCTTTTAGCAAGTCATCAACCGTCATACCCTCGCCCACTTTAAGCCATATCTGCGAGCCGCCCATACTTGCGGCGTGTTCGCTTGCGTTCACAACATCTTCGGTTGTGAAATCTCCCCTGTCTATCGCCTCCATAATAAGTATAAGCGACATTATTTTAGTAATAGAAGCCGGCGGCAGCGGCTCATCCGCGTTTGCTTCATAAAGCACGGTGAGCGTATCCGGTTCTAAAAGTATAGCCGAGCGCGCTTTTATATCGAGCACCGTGCCGACGGGCGCTTCTACACTGTCACTCGACATCGGCACCGCCACATCCGATATATCACACTCGCTTGACACTGTTTTTGCACTGCATACCGGCGAAAAAACAATTACTGTACATAAGATTAAGCATAACAGAATTCTATAAATTTTCATAAAAATTCCCCTCTCACACAATGTTTATGCGAGAGGGGATGAAAACATCACAAATCGTAAATAATCATAAGAGTACCGTTATCAACGGAAATATCAGCTTCCTCACCGATAAACGAGTTGCTGACGCCCAAGGGAAAAAACGGATCAAGCTCTGCGTTTTCAAGGCAATATGACAATCCTTTTATACTTACTCCTTTAGCTTTTCCGCCAAAAGCAAAAACCGAACATCTGCCTTTACCGTTTAACCTGATACCACTATTTGTTATGCAAACCGCCGCTTGAAAATCGCCGAAAAGGTATGCCCTGCCGCCTTTTTTTGAAACGGCGCAACATATCTGCAAATTGGCAACGGTATGGTCCGTTTTTCCGCCGAAAGCGCCGTAAATCCAAAACTCTCTGAAACCCTTTTCAAGCGCCCAGTCTATCGCATAACCGACATCGGTTTTATCTTTTCTTACCGGGAGCTTTATCACCTCACCCTCAGGCACAAAGCCGAGCGAGTCAAAATCCCCTATAATTACATCGGGTTTGATATCAAACTTTTCAAGTGTTAAAACGCCCTTATCCGCAGCAATTATAAAATCGTCCTGTTTTGGAAACGAAACAAGTTTATCTACCGGCAGAGCGCCGAAAACGAAACATTTTTTCATAGGGATTTAATTTTATCAAAAATACCGGCTTTTGACAAAATAAAGACAACTACACAAGTTATCGCCAGCTCAGGCAGCATATAAAATCCATTATAGCAGATGGAATAAAGTATCGGTCTGCCCACAAAAGTCTTTCCGAAAAAGGCAAACTGTTCAAAATTCGCAAAAATTATATACCCCGAGGCAAAATGGCTCAAAAACCTTAATGTCATTGCAAGCACGGTGCCGCCTATCAAAGACCCTGTGTTTTTTGAACCGAATACTCCGGCTATACCGAGAACGGTATATGCAACAACATAATCAAGCGCTATACATCCTGCAAGTTGTCCTCCGGAAAGTCCCCAGCCTAAAAGTCCGTCTGATGCTATTCCCAGAATAAGCTGAATAAGCGAATAAGCAAAAGCCCCACCAAAGCCCCAGCCGATTCCAAGCGTTATGGAAACAACAATTATCGGAAGCATTGAAATCAGCGTAACAGAGCCGCCCAGCGGCATTTGTATTACTTTTATCATACTAAGTACCGTTGCAAGAGCTACCATAATTGCAGTAAATGTGAGTTTTTTTAATTGCTTGTTCATTTTAATTCCCTCCAACATAAATAAAAACGCAACCCCTTCGGATTGCGTAAAAAGGCAGAAGATATTTCCCTCCGTCGGCATTATCCGAATCAGGTTGCAGGTCAGCGCCATAGACCTTATAAAAGTCGGGCACCCTCTCAGCCGGAGTTTCATCCAGCTCCCTTTTGTGCCTACTATTATAACACTATTTTGTGGCTTGTCAAGTACCAAAACACAATGTATTGAAAGACCTGAAAAAATGCTTGACAAGCCGGTTTGCCTGTGATAGAATAGTCAAGCCGCATATTGCGGGCTTTTAAGTTGTGCCTATTTGGCGCACGCCCGAGGTAGCGAGACTGTTAATATCAGGTAGGTGTAAAGAAATGTACGCAATTATCGAAACAGGCGGAAAGCAGTACCGTGTACAGAGCGGTGACATTATATATGTTGAAAAGCTGAACGCCGAAGTAGATGAGGAAGTCACCTTTGACAAGGTTGTTGCAGTAAGCAACAAAACCCTCAAAGTTGGCAAGCCTTATGTTAAGGATGCTTTCGTAAAAGGTACCGTTATTAAAAACGGTAAGGGCAAGAAGGTAACAGTATTTACCTACAAGCCTAAAAAGAGCAGTTCACGCAAAATGGGTCACAGGCAGCCATATACCAAAGTACAGATCGGTGAAATCGGTTAAAGCTGATGACTAAGGCTGAATTTTTGGTAAGCGGCGGTATTGCAGGTTTTGTAATTGAGGGGCACAGCACCGAAAACGAGCAGGATATCGAGGGTAAAACCGTTTGTTCCGCGGTTTCGAGTGCGGCATATATGGCAGCTAACACAATAACCGAAATAATCGGCGATAGTGCCGATACCGAGGTTTGTGATGGATATATGCGTTTTGAGATTAAAAATCCTTGTGAAAGCTCAAAGCTGGTCCTCGAAGGATTAAGGCTTCATTTAAAAGAGCTTTCAAAGCAATACGGTAAAAGACTAAGTATTACGGAGGTATAAGTAAATGTTAAAGATAAACATCGGGCTTTTCGCTCATAAAAAAGGTATGGGCTCGACTAAGAACGGTCGTGACAGCGAATCTAAAAGACTTGGCGTTAAGCGCGCTGACGGTCAGTTTGTTTTAGCAGGCAACATTTTAGTTCGCCAGAGAGGCACTCATATCCACGCAGGTTCGGGTGTTGGCCGCGGTTCCGATGATACCTTGTTTGCTCTTATTGACGGTAAGGTTAAATTTGAGCGTTTAGGTAAGGATCGCAAGAAAGTCAGCATTTACGCTGTAGAGCAATAAAACAAAAAAAGCCGAGCAAAGCTCGGCTTTTATTTTTCAGATATAAAATGCGAGGATAGTATGAAAGAATGTCATGTTTGTTTTAATTTATGCACAGATGATGCCGAGCTTTGCCCGGTTTGCGGCGCTGAGCTGAGGAATGACGCACAAGAAGCAAAAGAAGTTGAGCCGTTTAGTGCTAAGGCTGATGAGAGCGCAACCGAAATTATAAAAAATCCGGTTTTGGCTGCGAGTGCGGACAGTCCGGTTACCGCCGAAATTTTCAAGGATATACTGACCGAAAACGGAATTGCTTTCAGTGTTGACGAGAAAGGCGATTTTTTACACACCGGCTTTGGAGGCGGTTTTTTCGCCATAGATATTTATGTTGACGAAAAAAATCTTGATGCCGCCAAAGACCTTTACAGAAATCTTACGGAAAACGAGTTTGAGTTTGAGGATTTTGACGACCTCGACAGTGCAGACGGAGAATAATTATGTTTGTTGATATAGCAAAAATTCATCTGAAAGCCGGAAACAGCGGTGACGGCGCGGTATCCTTCCACCGCGAAAAATATGTTGCCGCAGGCGGACCTGACGGCGGCGACGGCGGCAGAGGCGGCAATATTGTTTTTGTTGCCGATAAAAACCTTTCAACCCTTGCCGATTTCAGATACAAGCGCAAATATGCCGCTCATCCCGGCGAAAACGGAAGAGGCGGCAGATGCTCGGGCAAAAGCGCCGACGACCTTATTATTCGTGTTCCCGAGGGCACTGTTATCAAAGAAACCGAAACCGGCAGAATTATAGCCGATATTACCGATACTCCCGTTGTTATTGCAAAAGGCGGAAACGGCGGATGGGGAAACACACATTTTGCCACTGCCACAAGGCAGGTGCCCCGTTTTGCAAAAAGAGGGGCAGAGGGCGAAGAGCTTGATGTAACACTCGAACTGAAACTTCTTGCGGATGTGGGACTTATCGGTTTTCCTAATGTTGGCAAATCCACACTTATATCGGTAGTAAGCGAGGCGAAGCCTAAAATTGCGAATTACCATTTTACAACACTTACTCCGGTGCTTGGCGTTGTACGCTTAGGCGAAGGCTCATCCTTTGTAATGGCGGATATACCGGGACTGATAGAGGGCGCCGGTGAGGGTGTAGGGCTCGGCCACGAGTTTTTAAGGCATGTTGACCGATGCAGATTGCTTCTTCATGTAATAGATGTTTCCGGCAGTGAAGGCAGGGACCCGATAGAGGATTTTAACAAAATAAATCACGAGCTTTCGGTTTACAGTAAGGATCTCGGTGCCCGTCCTCAGATAATTGTAGGCAACAAATGCGACCTTTGCGATGAGGAACGGATAGAAGAAATCCGTAAATATTTTGAGGATAAGGGTTATACTTTCTTCCCTATAATGGCGGCAATAGCCGAAGGAACGCGCGAGCTTATAAACTATGTTGCCGCAACGCTTCAAAAGCTGCCCCCGATAAAGCGGTTTGAAGCAGAGCCGAAGCCCAAAGAGGATTACCTTAAACCAAAAGAGCGGTCATTTAATATCCGCGTATGTGAAGGTGTTTATATAGTGGAAAACGCTCCCTGGCTTTTAAATATTATGAACGATATTGACCCGGATGATTACGAATCTCTTCAATATTTTGAGCGCGTGCTTCGCTCTTCGGGCATTATAGAAGCTCTTGAAAAAAGCGGTATCAAAGAGGGTGATACCGTAAGCGTTTATGATGTTGAATTTGATTATATAAAGTAGGTTTAAAATGGAAAGTATTAAACTTTTGAGTCCTTCTGTTTTGGCGTTTGTGGGCGATGCGGTATATTCACTTCTTGTAAGAACATATCTTGCCGATAAGAGCAGACCTTCGGGCGAGCTACACAGTATGGCGGTGGAATTTGTTAAAGCTCCCGCCCAAGCGGCGGCTTTTAAGAAAATAGAACCGCTTTTAAGCGAAGAAGAGCTTTCGGTTTTTAAAAGAGGCAGAAATTTCCACACTTCAAACACGCCTAAATCCTCAACCGGTGCTGATTATCATACCGCGACCGGTCTTGAATGTGTATTCGGTTTTTTACATCTTTCAGGCAAAAATGACAGGATAGAAGAATTGTTCAGTATAATTATTGCAGATTAGTTTTTAAGGTGAATTATAATGTTTGATTTACACGACAGTGTGAGCAAAGCCGATTTGAAGGGCAAAGTGGTTTTTTGGGATATGGACGGCACCTTAGCCCCTTTCCGATTTAACGGTCATATCAGGGATTTAGAGGGCTCCCGTCACAGTGTTTCAATGAAGGAAATACAAGACGGTATTTACTTTGAGAGAACGCCATCAAGGTTTATGCAAAGAGTAATAAGCGACTGCGAGGCAAAGGAAAACATAATAATCACCCACTGCCACTGTGACCGTGAGGTTGAGGACAAGCATAGGTGGCTTGACCGCAATTTCCCTATGATTAAGGTGCGGTTTGTTATTGATGAAAACATATCAAAGACCGATACAATACTTGATTACTGCAAAAAAAATAACATACAGCTTAAAAATGTTGCTTTTATAGACGATAGTCTTCACTTTTTGAAAGAAGCGGAAAGTATGGGCATACCGTGCTGGCATATCAGCAGTTTGTTGGATTATTTTGAATAAGATATTAAGCAAAAAAGCCTGCGGCAAAACAGCCGCAGGCTTTTGTTTTGTAATATGCTTGCAAATTTCAAGTGATACGGTCATAATATGACCGTTGATAAACTCATTTTATCAGTCACAGCATTCGTCTTTTTTAGGTGCCGGTGTCGGCTTTTTTGCCTCTTTGGTCACATCACCGAGACCGGTGGTTTCGGTAAAAATAGTGTTGTTTGTAACGGCGTTTACCGCATCTGTCGGAATAATGAGCTTTGCGGCGGTGCCGTTTGAAAGCTCAACCAACGCCTCATATTTTTTAAGCTCCAAAACGGCGGCGTCAACTCCTGCTTCTTTGAGGGCGCGAAGTCCGTCCGCCTCGGCTTTTTTAGAAAGATAAATTGCCTTTGCCTCACCTTCGGCACGGGCAATACGGGCATCCCTCTCACCTTCTGCGGCAAGTATCATAGCTCGTTTATCACCCTCGGCGCGTGTAATTGCCGCAGCCTTGTGACCCTCGGCTTGCAAAAGTGTTTCTCGGCGGTCACGCTCTGCCTTCATCTGCTTTTCCATCGCGTTTTGGATTTCAGCCGGAGGAATAATGTTTTTAAGCTCAACACGAGTAACCTTCATACCCCACTGGTCGGTGGCATCGTCAAGTATAGCGGTCATTTTGGTATTTATGGTATCACGGGATGTAAGCGTACCGTCAAGCTCCAACTCACCTACTATATTACGAAGTGTTGTAGCGGTAAGGTTTTCGAGTGCGTTTATCGGGTTTACAACGCCGTAGGTGTAAAGCCTTGCGTCAAAAATACGGAAATACACAACCGTATCTATCTGCATAGTAACATTATCCTTTGTGATAACCGGCTGAGGTGCGGAATCGAGCACCTGCTCTTTCAAGGTTATACGCTTGGATATTTTCTGAACAAACGGAATTTTTACATGAATTCCGGCATCCCATGTTGCATGGTATTTACCTAAAAACTCAATGACATATTGCGTTGCCTGAGGTACTACGCGGACATTTGAGAAAATAAGAATTGCAACCAAAGCTATGAGAATAATAACAAAATACTCCATAAAATTTCCTCCATTTATTTTTTAAGAAGTGCGGCGCTGAGCTTTTTATTGGTTTTCACCTTTTCGCTAAGCATAGTTGCCGCCTTTAACATATGGTCGTTTTCTTTAAGTGTTTCAGCTAAATTTGCCTTTGCCGCTTCGTCCTCACAAACAGCCGCGGCAATGCAGGCGAGCATTGCATTTACAGTATCCTTATCGCCGGTAATATAGGTGGACTCAAACACCGTAAATATTTTCTTGATTGCCCTTTTATCGCCGGAAGCTAAGGTTTTCCTAAGCTCAGGCACGAGGGTTTCACCAAAAAAGTTAAGATATAAAAAGTTGCCGTACTTCGTGATATGTGCACGATATGGCTCCTTAAACTGCGGATAAACATCAAGCACTTTTTTTGCGAAGGTGGCAATATCTGCACCGTCCTTATTAGCGGTAGGCATATCAACCGCGGCGGCAACGCGCGTATTCTTCTTAACACCGAGATTTTCCGAAAGCGTTTCAGTAAAATCAATACCCACACTTGCGGCATCACGCTCGGTTTGGCTGTCATCAAAAAGCCAAGCGGAAAGCTCGGAATACTCGCCGCCCTCATCCGCTTTTTTAAGCGCATACATCTGGCGCGCGTCATCATACTCTACCTTTACCTTGCATTTATCGTTTTGATACTCACAGTCTCCGATTTTCTTAAATCCGTTTTCCTCGAAAAACGGCGACATTTCTTCAACTACTTTTCCAATATAACGGTTATCCAAAAAACTCACTTCCAAATTTTGTTTTTTACATTGTAACACATATGATGGTACTTATCAAACAAAATTTTCTTGAAAGACAAACGGTTTATATATATAATAGCTTTAAGGTGATGATTTTGGAACTGTCTAACAGAAACGATATTAAAGGTTTTCTTGAAAAACAGGGCTTTGTTTTCAAAAAAAAGCTCGGTCAGAACTTTTTAATTGACGGTACCGTAGCTCCTCGTATGGCAGAGTTTTCAGCCGACGAAAACACCGGCGTTATCGAGATTGGCCCCGGCGCCGGAGTGCTGACGCGCGAGCTCTCTTCAAGGGCAAAAAAGGTTGTGGCAATAGAGATTGACGAAAATTTGCGCGAGATACTTTCAAAAACACTTGAAGGATGTGCCAACACGGAAGTTGTGTTCGGCGATATTTTAAAAACCGACCTTCATACTTTGATATCCGATAAGCTATCGGACTGCGAAAGAATTACCGTTTGTGCAAATCTGCCCTACTATATAACTTCCCCCGTTATTATGAAATTACTGAGGGAAAATCTGCCTGTTGAAAGCATTACCGTTATGGTGCAAAAGGAGGCGGCGGATAGGATTTGCGCCGAAGTAGGAAGCAGAAATGCCGGTGCAATTACTGCGGCGATAAATTATTTTTCAAAAGCAAAGTCACTTTTCTTTGTGCCTAAAAGCTCATTTTTGCCGGCGCCTAAGGTTGACTCGCAGGTGATAACCCTTGAAATCCGCAAAGCTCCGCCGGTTACGGTAAGCGATGAGGAATTCTTCTTTAAAACGGTAAACGCCTGTTTTCTTCTCAGGCGCAAAACCGCTCTTAACTCGATATCGAGTGCTTTGGGAATAGAAAAGCCTCAACTGCGGACTGTATTTGAGGAAATGGGTATAAGCGAAACCGCAAGGGGCGAAACATTCAGTATGGAAACACTTGCGTGTCTTTCGGATAAGCTGAGGGAGATTGTTTAAATAAAATGCTTGCAAAAGCTGAAAATTGGTGTTATTATACTACTGTAAAATGCTTTGACGAAGAAAAGTAGGATTGTGTATTCTAAAAGAGAGTGACCGCCACCGGCTGTAAGCGGTCTTAGGTAAGCAATTTGAAGTTCACTTTTGAGCAGTGCCGCCGAACGGTATCTATTAAGCGGCAACGAATTGGGCGCGTTAAGCCTGTTAAGTGTTTGCGTATAAACGCAAAAATGCGGGTGGTACCGCGGAGTCACAAAAGTTTTTGACTTCGTCCTGTGAGGGCGAAGTCTTATTTTTTTGGAGGAAAATATGAAAGAAAAACTTGAAGCCATACGCCTTGCGGCAGAAGCCGCGGCAAATGAGGCGCTTGATGAAAAGCAGATTGAAGAAATCAGGGTAAAGTACCTCGGCAAAAAGGGAGAGCTTACTTCACTTTTAAAGCAGATGGGCGGCCTATCCCCCGAAGAAAGGCCTAAAATGGGACAGCTTGTAAACGACGCAAAGGCTAAGGTTGAAAGCCTTATTGCCGAGCGCCGCGCGCGCCTTAAAGAAAAGGCAACCGAGCTTAAATTAAAGGCGGAAACCATTGATATAACCCTGCCTGAAAAGGAGGTAAACCGCGGAGGACTTCATCCTTTAAGCATTGTTACGAATGACCTTATAGACATATTTCAGTCTATGGGATTTGATGTGCTTGACGGACCTGAGGTTGAAACGGATTATTACAATTTTGAATGCCTCAATGTTCCTGCCGACCATCCGGCGAGAGATATGCAGGACACATTTTATTTAGCGGATAAAATTCTTTTGCGCACGCAGACCTCTGCCGCACAGATTAGAACTATGGAAAACCGCAAACCGCCTATAAGAATTATCTGCCCGGGCAGAGTTTTCAGGGCTGATGAGGTTGACGCCACACATTCCCCTGTTTTCCACCAGCTTGAAGGCCTTGTGGTTGATAAGGGAGTTACAATGTGCGACCTTATGGGCGTGCTTGAACAGTTTGCACACGAGATTTACGGCAAGGATGTAAAAGTGCGCTTTCGTCCCTCCTTCTTCCCTTTCACAGAGCCAAGTGTTGAGGTTGATGTTTCCTGCACGGAATGCGGCGGCGAAGGTTGCAGAGTGTGCAAGGGCGAAGGCTGGATAGAGATTTTAGGCGCAGGTATGGTGCACCCGAATGTGCTCAGAAGCTGCGGTATTGACCCTGATGTTTATTCCGGCTTTGCGTTTGGCATAGGAATTGACAGAATAACTACCACAAGATATAAAATCAGCGATATTCGTCTTCTCTTTGAAAACGATAAACGCTTTTTAGAGCAGTTTTAAGGAGGCGATAAAATGAAAGTTTCACTTAATCATTTAAAAAGATATGTAGATATAAATGTAGGCGTAGAGGAGCTTATCGAAAAAATGCCGCTTGCCGGCTTTGAAATCGAAAGCGTAACCCGTCAGGGCGAGGGCATAAAGCGCGTGGTTGCGGCAAAGATACTCAAAATCACTCCTCACGAAAACAGCGACCATTTACAGATATGCCAAATGGATGTCGGCGAAAACGCGCCTGTCCAGATAGTAACCGGTGCTCAGAATATAAGCGAGGGAGATTATGTTCCTGCCGCGCTTGATGATAGTTTTCTGCCCGGCGGCGTTCATATCGTTTCCGGAAAACTCCGCGGCGTAGATTCCCACGGTATGCTTTGCTCAGGCGAGGAATTAGGGCTTACCGAGGCGGATTATGAGGGAGCTGAGGTGCACGGAATTTTAATACTCAAAGGCGAACATAAGCCCGGCACGGATATAAAAGAGGTTTTAGGTCTTGATGATACAATTATAGATTTTTCCATAACCTCAAACCGTCCGGATGCAGGCAGCTTTTTGGGAATTGCCAAGGAAATTTCCGTGGTGTTAAACACTCAGTTTAAAGCCCCCGAAACCGAGTATAAAACCGTAGGCGGAGATATTAACGATTATATTTCGGTAAGCGTTCAAAACGATGACCTTTGCCCTCGCTATATGGGCAGAATGGTTAAAAATTTAAGAATTAACCCAAGCCCCGATTGGATGCAAAAGGCGATTATTGCCGCAGGTATGCGACCGATAAACAACATTGTTGATATAACCAACTTTGTTATGCTTGAAACAGGTCAGCCTATGCACGCATTCAACTACAACGACCTCAAAGATAAGAAGATAATAGTGAGAAATGCACGCGAGGGCGAAAAAATAGTAACGCTTGACGGGAATGAGTTTAACCTCACTGAAGATATGCTTGTTATAGCGGACGGGCAAAATCCCTCCTGCCTTGCAGGTATTATGGGCGGAAAAGAGAGTGAAATCGAGGATGATACGACAGATTTATTCCTCGAAGCCGCAAAATTCCGCAGGGATAATGTGCGTCACACGGCACACGCGCTCGGTATTCACACCGAATCCTGCGCGAGATTTGAAAAGGGCACCGATATAAACAATGTTGAGTATGCTATGAACCGCGCTTTATCGCTCATATACGAGCTTGATGCCGGCGATATTATAGACGGCGCCGCCGATATCCACGGCAAACTTGATGAAAACAGAATAATCAAAACCACCACAAAAAAGATTTTAGAGCTTATAGGCGTTGATGTCCCGAGCGATACTATGGTTTCAATTCTTAACAAATTAGGGCTTAAAACCACGCTTGACGGTGATAATTTGACCGTCAGCGTACCCTCTATCCGCAGTGATGTTGAGGGCAGAGCCGACCTTGCGGAAGAGATTATGAGAATTTACGGCTACAATCACATCAAGGGCAGACCTATGCGCGGAGAGGTAACGCGCGGCAAGAAGCTCGCAGAGCGTGAAAAGTCCGATAAAATCAAATCTTTACTTTGTGCGGCGGGGCTCAGAGAAATCGCCACATATTCGTTTATAAATCCCGCGGCGGCGGATATACTGAATTTGAGTGCTGACGATGAGCGCCGCAATATGATAAAGATAATAAATCCGCTTGGTGACGAATATTCAGCTCTGCGCACACAGCTTATATGGAGTATGTTATCGGTAATTTCCACCAATGTAAGCAGGAAGTGTGAATCGGCACGGTTCTTTGAAATAAGCAAGCGCTTCTTTGCAGAGCTTCCGCTTAAAGCTCAGCCTCAGGAAATACCCACAATGTCAATAGGAATTTACGGTGAAGACGAGGATTTCTTCACCCTCAAAGGCATTATAGAGGCGGTTATGAAGCTGTGCGGTGCGCATACAAGATATGAACGCTCAAACGAGCCGTATCTTCACCCCGGCAGGCAGGCGGTGGTGTTTGCTAACAATACCCCTGCCGCAGTATTCGGCGAAGTTCATCCGGCGGTAGCGGAGAAATTCGGCATAGACACACGCGTTTATGTTGCAGAAATAAAGCTCGATGTGCTTTATGCGATAAACAAGCGCAAGCTCATTTATAAGCCGCTTCCGAAATATCCGGCGGTTGAGCGTGATTTTTCACTGCTTACTGATATTGATATGCCGGTAGGTGAGCTTCAAAACGCCATTTCTTCGGGAGCCGGAAGACTGCTTGAAAAAATCAAGCTCTTCGATATATACACAGGCTCTCAGATACCTGAGGGCAAAAAGAGTATTGCGTTCAGCGTATGGCTTCGTTCAAGCGAGGGAACCCTCACCGAAGAGCAAACCGAAGCCGCTTGCACAAGGATTATAGACAAACTCCAAAAATTAGGCGCAGAGCTTAGAAAATAATACTTGAACTTTTTAAAAAACGGGTATAAAATATCAGTGAAAGGCAGTGATAAAGATGATTGATAAAACCCTAACCTTTTCAATAGGCGATCAAACCGAGCAGGAGATACGCCGTATTCTTACCGAGGTTTACGACGCACTCAAAGAGAAAGGCTACAATCCCATAAATCAAATCGTGGGTTATATTCTTTCTGAGGACCCCACATATATCACTACTCATAAGAACGCAAGAAATCTTATCCGCCGAATAGATAGAGATACCCTTTTGCAGTCGCTCGTAAAGTATTATCTTACGGCTTGAAAATTCAGGTATTTTGCGGGAATTTTCGTTTTAAAGCGAAAATTCCCGCTTTTTTTGTTTTTCGGTTGAAAGTTTTAACGGAATATGTTATATTATTATGAATAGTTATATTATATAACTTATCGGAGGTGCGTTATGGCAGACTCACGCGCAATAGGTGTTTTTGATTCGGGGCTCGGCGGGCTTACGGTTGCAAAAAGAATAATGGAGCTTATGCCGAATGAATCAATAGTTTATTTCGGTGATACGGGGCGCGTACCGTACGGAACGAAGGGTGTGCAAACAATAAGGAAATACGCTGTTCAGGATGAGCAGTTCTTAATAAGCCGGAATGTTAAAATGATAGTTGCCGCCTGCGGCACTGTATCAAGTGTGGCGGCGGATACAAAGGATGATTTACCGGTTCCGTTTGTAGAGGTTATATCACATTCGGTAAAGGATGCGGTGGATGCCACAAAAACGGGCAGAATCGGCGTTTTAGGCACATCTGCGACAATCAAAAGCCACAAGCACAAGGATTTGATTGAAAGACTTTTGCCAGGAGCCGCAGTATTTGAGCAGGCGGCACCGTTGCTTGTTTCCCTTGCGGAGGAGGGCTGGTTTAGTTCAGATAACGAAGTAGCGCGGCTTTCGGTGCAAAAATATCTTTCCGATATGAAGCGCGAGAATATTGATACCTTAATTCTCGGCTGCACGCACTTCCCGGTTTTTTCAGAGCTTATAAAGGAATATCTGCCGGGCATTACGCTGATTGATATGGGCGTTTCAGCCGCGAAGTATATTAAAAATACCCTTGAAGAAGGCGGCATAAGCAACGAAACCGGCAAATCGCCGGAATACAGTTTTTTTGTGAGCGATAAGCCGGTAACCTTTGAAAAAACGGTTAAAATATTCTTGGGCGCAAATGCCGAAGATATCAAAACAGAGTTGGTGGATGTAGAAAAATATGAGGAAGGTAATAATAAAAATTAAGGGCACCCAGGGCCTCGGCGAGCAAAATGATGTAATTGAATTTACAACAGAGGGAACGCTAAGAAAGGCTGACGGAGATTTTATACTGAGTTATTTTGACGGCGCTATTCTTGAAACACAAAATGTGCGTACCCGCCTTATCGCCTCGGGTGATAAGAGCGTTACTCTTGAACGCACGGGAGCCGTAAAATCTAAGCTGTATATTGAAAAGGGTGTTAGAAACAGTTGTTTCTATTCTGTGCCGGAGGGGAGCCTGACCTTAGGCATTTACGGCAAAGAAATAGAAAACACACTCAGTGAAAACGGCGGAAAAATCAAAATGGTATATACACTTGATACCGATTTAAAGCTCATAAGCGAAAACTCGGTTGAAGTTACAGTTGAAGGAAGATGAAATAAAATGTCACTACTTGTAAAAAAAGCAAAAAAGCAGATTGAAAATATAACGATACTCGCCGCAAAAAAGGCATTTGGCAGGGATGATTTGCCGGCATTTACGATAGAAACTCCGGCAAACCGTGAGCACGGTGATTTTGCCGTAAACGCAGCGCTTATCTGGGCAAGAGAACTGCACTCTGCGCCGCGCGCCATTGCGGAAAAACTGCTTGAAAGTGCGGATTTTGCCGATACATATATCGAAAAATGCGAAATAGCTGGTCCGGGATTTATGAATTTCTTTTTATCAGGCAATTTTTATTCGGATGTGGTGCTTGATGTATTGGATAAAAAAGACGATTTCGGCAAAAGCGATTTTGGCGAGGGTAAAAGGGTTTTAGTTGAGTTTGTTTCAGCAAATCCCACAGGTCCTATGCACATAGGAAACGCCCGCGGCGGAGCGCTCGGCGATTGCCTCGCCTCAGTGCTGAGCGCCGCAGGATACTCGGCAGAGCGTGAGTTTTATATAAACGACGCCGGCAATCAAATCAACAAATTTGCGCTTAGCCTTGATTTGAGGTATTTACAGCTTTACCGTGACGGTATCGAGATGCCGGAGGATTCATACCACGGTGAAGATATTATTGAACACGCAAAGGCGTTTGCCGCGCTTCACGGTGACAGCTTTGTTGAAAAAAGCGAGCAGGAGCGCAGGCAGGCATTAGTGAGCTTTGCACTGCCCAAAAACATCGAGGGCTTAAAGCGTGACCTTAAAACATACCGCATAGAATATGATACCTGGTTTAAGGAAAGCACCCTCCACGAAAGCGGCGCTACAAGCGAGGTAATAGAGAAATTAAAGCAAAGCGGACATACCTATATGCTCGAAGACGCGCTCTGGTTTAAAGCCACGGATTTCGGATGTGATAAAGATTTTGTTTTAGTTCGTGCAAACGGTGTGCCGACCTATATTGTGCCGGATATCGCATATCACTATAACAAGCTATGTATAAGAAAATTTGACCGTGCTATTGATGTGCTCGGTGCCGACCATCACGGTTATGTACCGCGTCTTAAAGCGGCGCTGACGGCTCTCGGAGCCCCGGCAGACAGGCTTGATGTTGTAATAATGCAAATGGTACGGCTTGTGCGCGCAGGCGAGGTAATCAAGGCTTCAAAACGCTCGGGAAAGGCTATTACGCTTGTAACGCTTCTTGACGAAGTACCGATAGACGCGGCAAGATTTTTCTTCAACCTCAGGGAGCCTAACTCTCACTTTGATTTTGACCTCGATTTAGCGGTGAGCGAATCAAACAACAACCCTGTTTTTTATGTTCAGTACGCATATGCAAGAATTTGCAGTATAATCCGAAATCTCGAAAGCGAGGGCATATCGCTCGAAGAATTCAAAGACGAATATTTAAATCTTCTTACAAATCCGTTGGAGCGTGAGCTGATACTGTTTATTTCTTCCCTTACAGATGAAATAATCGCCGCCGCAAAGACCTATGACCCGGCAAGAATTACCCATTATGTTACCGAGCTTGCAACGCGTTTTCATAAGTTTTATGCTGAGTGCAGGGTTAAAAATGACGATAAGGCGCTGACACTTGCCCGCCTTTCGCTCACAAAGGCTTGCGGAATTACCATAAAGAATGTTTTAACACTGCTTAAAATCACCGCACCGGAAAAAATGTAATCTTCCGGACAAAAAAGGAGTAAAAAATGAAAAGAATTATAGCTTTTTCCCTTTGCCTTTTTATCTGCCTTTTCCTTGCCGCCTGCAACAGCGGCGATGAAAAGCAAACCCACGGCGTTGATATAGCCTATTTTGCCGAAATGGGAACATTCCCGGAATGCGATTACAGGATAAAGGACAGCATACCAGATGTAAACGCAGAGGATTCGCCATTTATGGCGGTTACTGATAAGCAGCCTCCTTATGTTACAGACGGCTCTTACAGCTTTTACTATGATGCTTCGGCTAAAAATCAGCAAATTACCAAAATTGCCAGCTTCGGTGCCTGCTTAGGCTTTGAAACCGGCAGTATCATTATTGAGATTACCGATGCTTTGGACGAGCAGGACATTAAATACACCGAGCGTGAGCCGAAAAAGAATGAATTATTCTTTCTTCCGTCAGGCGGCGAGCGCACCGTTATAGAGTGCAAAGGCCTTAAAAATCCGCTTATATTTGTTTTTGAGGATAATGCACTGTGCGCCGTGCTTATAGGCTGATTACAAATCTACTTTCAGGAGAATTTTTATGCAACAGACAATAACTGCCGAGGCTTCCTTTCCGCTGTTGGCGCTAAGAGGCCTGGTAGCCTTCCCCGATATGATGCTCACGCTCGATGTAGCGCGAAAAAAATCCATAGCGGCACTTAACAGTGCTATGGATAATAACACACCGATTTATTTGGTCACTCAAAAGAATATTGCCATAGAAAAACCGGAAAGCGACGACCTTTATAAAATCGGTTGCGTTTGCCGTGTTCGTCAGGTGCTTACTCTTCCCGACGGAAGCGTTAAAGCATTGGTACAAGGGCTTTACCGTGCTCGCCATTTGGAAATTCAGGACAACGGCAACTATCACTGTGCGGATGTTATAAGGCTTGACGATAAGCCTATTAAAAACCGTCCGGTTTACATAGAGAGCCTCATAAGAAGGATACGCTCGGAGTTTGAGCTTTATTTACAGGTAAGCCCGAAGGTGCCGGGAGATATCGTTATGACCGTGGCGACAAACGAGAATATATCCTATCTTTGCGATTATATTGCCTCGAATGTTCCGGCGCCGTTTGACGATAAGCAGTATGTTTTAGAACAACTTAATGTTGTAACGCGAGCAAAGGTTTTGCTTGAACTGCTTTCAAAGGAAAGAGAAATTACCGAAATTGATAACCGAATTGGTGAAAAAACCCGTTACCGTCTTGATGAAACACAAAAGGACTTTTATCTAAAAGAGCAGATTAAGGTTATCTCCGATGAGCTTTACGGCGATGAGGGCGCCGATGAGATAGACGAGTACCACGCGGCTGTGGATAAACTCACCGCGCCCGATAAGGTAAAAGCAAAAATACATACCGAAATAAACAAGCTGTCTAAAATGCCGCCCGGTGCGCACGAGGCTACATCACAGCGTGCGTTTATCGAGCTTTGCATCGACCTGCCATGGAATAAAGAACGCAACGCATCGGTAGATATAAACCGTGCAGCAAAGATACTTGACCGTGATTTTTACGGACTTAAAAAGGTTAAGGAGAGAATTCTTGAAGCCATATCGGTTTATGCCCTGGCGCCTGATGTTAAGGGCCAGATAATCTGCCTTGCCGGTCCTCCCGGAGTGGGTAAAACCTCAATCGGTAAAACTATTGCCGAATGTATGGGTAGAGATTATGCGAGAGTATCTCTAGGCGGTCTGCACGATGAAGCAGAAATTCGCGGTCACAGAAAAACCTATGTCGGCGCTATGCCGGGCAAGATTATAACCGCAATCAAAAACGCCGGCAGCGCAAACGCTGTAATACTTCTTGACGAAATTGATAAAATAGGAAGCGATTATAAAGGCGACCCCGCAAGTGCTATGTTAGAGGTTTTAGACCCCGAGCAGAACTGCACATTTACGGATAATTTCCTCGATATGCCGTATGATTTGAGCCGTGCGGTGTTTATAACCACCGCAAACTCGCTTTCAACAATTCCTCTGCCGCTTCTTGACCGTATGGAAGTTATAGAGCTTGACGCATACACAAGAGAAGAAAAGTTCAATATTGCAAAGCGCCATTTGCTTACGCGCCAGCTTAAAAGCCACGGAGTAAATTCGAAAAACTGCAAAATTTCAAGCGGAGTTATATATTCGCTTATAGATTTTTATACGAGAGAGGCGGGTGTCCGTTCACTTGAACGCACCATAGGCTCGCTTTGCGCTAAGGCGGCTAAAAGAATAGCCGAAGGCAGCGCCACAGAGGTTACGATAAAACCGCAGGATTTAGTAAATCTTTTAGGGCATAAAAAATACCGCCCCGAAGCAATCCTCGAACACGATGAAATCGGAATTATAAACGGACTTGCCTGGACAATGGTGGGCGGCGAAATTATGCAGATGGAAATTTCCGTAATGGAAGGGACCGGCAAAACAGAGCTTACCGGAAACCTCGGAGATGTTATGAAGGAATCAGCGGCGGCTGCGATATCCTATGTGAGAGCAAACGCCGAAAAATACGGCATAAGCCCCGATTTTTACAAGTCGAAGGATATTCATATTCACGCGACAGAAGCCGCAACACCGAAGGATGGGCCGAGTGCCGGCGTTACAATTACAACAGCTCTTATATCCGCGCTTACAAAAAGAGCCGTAAAGCGTGATATCGCTATGACGGGCGAGGTTACCATTTTAGGAAGAGTGCTCGCAATAGGCGGGCTCAAAGAAAAAAGTATGGCGGCATACCGCGGCGGTGTAAAAACCGTATTTATACCGCGTGATAATCTGAGCGACCTTGACGAAGTGGATGAAGCCGTACTTAAAAATGTGAAATTTATACCGGTAAGCCGTGTTGAAGAAATAATCGACTTGGCATTATGTGAAAAGCCGGCGCATACAAAGCGTGTTTCCGCCGGCGCCGCGGCAATAAGAAATTAGAGGTTTTTTATGAACTTGAATAACGCCGAATTTTTTGCCTGCTTCGGCACTCCCGAACAGTTGCCTGAAAACGACCTGCCCGAAATATGTTTTTCAGGTAGGTCAAATGTGGGCAAGTCTTCACTTATAAACAAACTGCTCGGCAGAAAGGCAATAGCGAGAGTAAGCTCTACGCCCGGCAAAACCACCACTATAAACTTTTTTAAAGCGGCGGATATTTACTTAGTTGACCTGCCGGGCTACGGATACGCCAAGGTAACGCCAAAAGAGCGTATGCGGTGGGATAGCCTTATGAACGCCTATTTTTCAGGCAGGCGCAATATAAAACTATGCTTTCAGCTTCTCGATGCGCGCCGCACACTCTCAGGTGACGATGAACGAATGGTAAATTTCCTGATTTCAAGAAATATACCCTTTGCCGTAGTGCTGACTAAGTGCGATAAATTAAATAAAACAGAGCTTGCCGAAAAAATGAACTACTGGCAAGCCCTGTTTGAAAACACACCTGTTTTTCCCTTCTCTGCGCTTAAAGGCACCGGGAAAGAGGAAATATTAAATGCTATTGACAGTTATATCGAATAACTGCCTTGCGAAATATACATCGCCCACGGCAAAGGTTTTACCGTTCAGATAATTAAGTGCGCCGGCATCGGTTGTAAATGTAAATGTGAGCTTATACGAATAAAGCGCCTGCTTGGTAAATCCCATTTTTTTATCGGCGGCGAGCTTGCCGTACTTCCCGTCACCTAAAAGCGGATGACCTATTGAAGCCATATGCGCCCTTATCTGATGCGTGCGGCCGGTAAGCAACTCCACCTCTAAAAGCGAAAGTCCGTTTTTGCTTTTGAGAACAGTATATTTTGTTCTCACCGTGCGGTTATTGTCCCTTTTTTTATCAGACATATAAACTCGGTTTTTCGCCTCGTTTTTTTCGAGGTAACCTTCAAGCACCGCGCTTTTCTCCTTGGGTGTGCCGTGTACTACGGCAAGATACCGCTTGTCAATCTGGCGGTCTTTTATTTTTTCGCAAAGAATTCTCAGCGCCTCGGCGTTTTTTGCCGCAAGCACCAAGCCTCCGGTGTTCCTATCAATTCTGTTCGCGAGTGAAGGGGTAAAGCTACCGCTGTTTTCAGGCGAATACTCACCCTTTTCGTAAAGATAACGCTTAATTCTGCCGATAAGAGTATCGCAAAACTCCTTATCGTCAGGATGAGATAAAAGCCCCTGCGGTTTATCGGCAATAAGTATGTTTTCATCCTCATAAACCACCGTGAGCTTATCGGATGCAGATAAAAAATCATACTTCGGATAATTTGAAACGAAAAACTCATCGTTTATATACGCTTCCACGGTATCGCCGGTTTTAAGCCTTGTATCCCCTTTGGCTCTGCCGCCGTTTACCTTTATCCGTTTCAGTCTTATGTATTTATATAAAAGAGTTCCCGGCAGCTTCGGGCAGACTTTTGACATATACCTATCAAGTCTTTTACCGTTATCATCCTTTAAAACCGTAAAACTTTTCATAGCTACCCTCTTAAAAATATCTTTACTAAATTATATATTTTTTGAGGTGTAAAGTCAACAGATACGAGGTGATATGTTGAGCACAGCAAATTCATATAAGCGCGGCGTGCGTGACGGAATACCGGTTTTCTTCGGCTATCTTGCCGTTTCTTTTTCGTTTGGCATACTTGCAAGAAGCCTTAACATACCATCAGTTGCGGCAATTATTATGTCCGCCGCGAATTTCACCTCCGCCGGACAGTTTGCCGCGGTAGGCGGTATAGCCGCAGGTGTAGGCTATTTTGAGCTTGCCCTTACTCAGCTTATAATAAATCTGAGATATTGCCTTATGTCGTCCGCACTTTCACAAAAAATCAGTGACAAGGCACCGTTTTTTCACCGCTTTTTTATGGCTTTCGGCAATACGGATGAAGTTTTTGCTATCGCCGTATCATACGAAGGCGAGCTCCTGCCCTCTTATTTCTACGGCATTATGACCTCCGCTTTACCGGGTTGGGTGCTCGGCACGGCGCTCGGTGTGATTTCGGGAGAGGTTTTGCCCGAAAGAGTACTCAGCGCTTTGGGCATCGCCCTTTACGCTATGTTCATCGCCATAATTATTCCGCCGGCTAAGAAAAGCAAAATCGTGGCTTTGATTGTTGCGATTTCAATGGTTGCAAGCTATCTGTTTTCGAAACTTCCGGTATTGAAAAGCATATCATCCGGCTTTAAAATAATAATACTCACGGTTATAATCTCCGCGGTGGCGGCGGCGCTTTTCCCCGTAGAAACGGAGAAAAAAAATGCAAATTAACCCGTATATATGCGTTGCGGTTATGGCGGCGGTTACATATCTTATCCGAGCCTTGCCGTTGCTGCTTTTAAAAAGCAAAATCAAAAACCGCTTCTTCAAATCTTTTTTATACTATGTGCCGTTTGTTACCCTTTCGGTTATGGTTTTCCCCTCGGTTTTATCAAGCACAGGCAGTTTTATTTCGGCACTTATAGGCTTCGCCGCGGCTGTGGTTGCGAGCCTGCTTAAAGGCAGTCTTCCGATAGTATCGCTGATTTCAGTTGCCTCTGTTTTCCTAACCGAGCTTTTTATAAGATAACATTTTTCGGTGAGCTAAAAGCGATGAGCAATTCACCGTCATCATAAATATACTGCTGATTTCCGCTATCTGCCAAACCGACTGCGCTTCAAAAATCGCACCCGCCACACAACCGAGGCAGTAAATAACAAGTGTTATTTGCGGGCTTATTTTTAAACCGCGGCTGAACCGTGCGGCATAGAAACCCCACCCTATAACCGAGGAAAACGCAAAAAAGCATATAATTAAGCAAAAAGGAAACACAGATTTTCCCCCGAATATGCCGGCAAAGGCGTTAAGGGTTGTATATGAGCCAAAATCTTTGCCATATACCGCCGAGCCTGATGATAAAATTACAAGTGCCGTCAATGTGCAAATAATAATCGTATCAACAAAAACCTCAAATACACCGAACAGTGCCGCCGTTTTAGGCTCGGCGCTGTTTTTTTCGTACGCAAGCGCGGCGGTGGCAATACCTGCCTCGTTTGAAAATATCCCCCTTGAAACACCGTATTTAACCGCCGAAAAAAATGAACCTATAACGCCGCCTGTCACCGCACGAGGACAAACGGCACCCTTAAAAATCTGTGCGAATACCGCGGGTATTTGTGTACGCCTTATAAATATTGCCGATATACAGTATATGATATAAAGCGCCGCCATTAAGGGCAAAATCCGCTCGCAGAATTTTACGGATGATGATTCTTTTTTAAGTATCATAAAGCTGAGCGCCGAAAAAATCAGCCCGATTACAATATGTATATATAACGGCTTTATACCAAGCGGCACCGCAAATTGCGATACGGCATTTGCCGCGGCGTTTGTTTGGGTGAGGTTCCCTATGCCAAACGCGGCAATAATCCCGAAAGCCGAAAAAAGAGTGATTATATTTCTGCTTTTCATTGCGGCGGCTATGTAACCGAACACTGAGCCGCTTTTTTTATAGCAGGACGAAAGATAGATTTCGCAAAACTTTACGGTCATCGCCAAAAGTGCTGATATCCACATCCAAAAAACCGCGCCGGGGCCGCCGAGCGTGACTGCCCCTGCAACGCCCACAATGTTACCCGTGCCAACGGTGGCGCTCAGTGATACAAAAGCCGATGAAAGCGGCGATTTCCCGTTTTCCTCTTTTTTGACTTCAAATACAGCCCTTATCGCACTTATTATTCTGCGAACGCCTATAAACCGTGTTCTGAAATTAAGGATTAAAAAAACAGAAAAAATCAAAACTAAAGTAGGCACGCCGTAAACCGCAGAATGAATGTATGAAAGAAAACTCAAAATATCCACCCTTTTTTTAAAATTAACTATTGATTTTATTTTAAAACTGTGATATTATACTATGGCACGAAAAAATTAAGTTAATATTTATGCGCCGGTAGCTCAGCTGGATAGAGCGTCTGGCTACGGACCAGAAGGTCGGGAGTTCGAATCTTCTCCGGCGCGCCATTAAAAACAAAAGTTCC
>CADBOD010000087.1 GCA_902796165.1 Oscillospiraceae bacterium
AACTTAAAGTCCGGCTACTTACCGTTATAGTTTTTAGCCATACCCCCGTCGGATGTTTCACGGTAATACGATAAAAGGTCTCTTCCGGTTTCACCCATGGTTTTTACAATACTGTCAAAGGATATTTTACGCGTGTTCCATAATAGACTTGCGAGATTTACCGCATTCAGTGCGCGCATTGCCGCTACTGCATTACGCTCAATACAGGGTATTTGTACTAAACCGCAAACGGGGTCGCAGGTGAGTCCTAAATGATGTTCAAGCGCAATTTCAGCCGCGTATTCTATTTTTTCAATTGCTAAATCAAAAAGTTGTCCTATTGCAGCGGCTGCCATGGCGCAAGCACTGCCTATCTCAGCCTGACATCCGCACTCAGCACCGGAAATTGATGCATTGGTTTTAATAAGATTTCCGATAATTCCGGCAGTAGCAAGGGCGTGAAGTATCTTAATATCAGGTATATCGCGTTTTTGTTGCTCGTAATAAAGGAGTGACGGTAACACACCTGCTGAGCCGCAGGTAGGCGCAGTAACTATTGTTCCGCCGCAGGCATTCTGCTCGCTCACCGCAAAGGCATACGCACAAATAAGTCGGTTTTCTTTGGTTTCCGATGTTTCGTCAATATGCTGAGCTAAAAACAACTGTTTTGCCTTTTTCTGAACATCAAGTCCACCCGGTAAAATACCTTCATCCTTTATGCCGTTTTGTATAGATATTTTCATTGATTTCCATACAGTTTTCAGGTATTCCCAAATTTCTGTTCCTTCTTTTTCTTCTACGAACTGCCAAAGCTCAATTCCCTTTGATGCACAATAATCCGATATTTGTGAAAAGCTCGTAAAGTCGTAAACAGTTTTTTCTGTTGAGCTTGGCTCACCGTTATATAAAATATCTCCCCCGCCTATGCTTATAACTCTGACAGTATCAATCAAAGCGCCGTTTCTATATGCTGTCATATCCATAGTGTTAGGGTGCTCTACTTTTGTGTTTTTATCGAAAACAACGGCTGTTTTAATCGGAGCCAGCGTTTTCTTAATTACCTTATCAGTTCCATGCCCCAACCCTGTTTTTGCCAAAGAGCCGTAAAGAACGACCTTTACGCTATCCATTCCGTTGTGTTCTTTTAAAAACCTCATACACGCCCTTTCTGGGCCGATTGCATGTGACGAGGAAGGACCGGAGCCAATTTTATATATACTGCGGATTGAGCCCATACCGGTATTCTTATGAAAACTCGGCGAAGACCTTTTAGAAAACCAATTGGATGTGTCTATATCGAGTATATCAAATATTTTCATTAAATTTTCCGCATTCGGCCGTGAAATGCCACTTTCCCATTTAGAAACCGCTTGTGTGCTTATTCCAAGCTTTTCCGCAAGCGTTTTTTGAGATATATTTTTGCTTTTTCGCGCGTTGGAAATAATATTCCCCAAATTTCTCTTCATTATATCACCCTATTGTATTATAATCGGTTTTTTTATAACCATAAATAGTATTCATAATTATATTTTACCACATTTGTCAACCATTGGTTGATTTTGGCGTGATTTTAATTTTTAAAGAATAATATAACGTTATTTTTTTAACAGCTCACAACCGTTGACTACAATAAACTGTTATGATATAATTATAGAAATGTGTAAAGGGAGTTATAGCTATTATGAAAATCAACAGTACAGTTTTGAATGAAACCAAATATATAGCTGTATTCTCTTTTATATTGAGTTTAATTATGCAGGCTGTTTTCCTGATTGTGCTAAGGCGATTTGATTACACCGTGGTACTCGGCAATATCTTAGGCTTGATTATAGGCGTAGGCAACTTCTTTTTTATGGGTATAGGTATTCAAAACGCCGTTGAGAAGGATGAAAAAGGTGCAAAAAATGTTTTACGCATTTCACAGACCTTGCGCTTTTTCGGTATTTTTGTTTTCGCAATGTTGGGAATTCTGCTTGATTGCTTCAATTCAATATCCGTTCTTGTACCCATTTTCTTCCCTCGCATTGCTATCGCTGCAAAGCAGATGAAAAAATAGTATTTTACAACTTTTTTCAGGAGGTGATTATGTGAAAAAGTGTAAGGTGTTTTTAGCGGTCGATATTTTATATTTATTGCTAATGAGTTTAGGCCCGCTGCTCGCAATTATGCTTAAAGTGTTGTTTACGCCGCAGTCGGATGATATCAATATTTCGGGCGCACTTGTGTTTTTCACAATTAAACTTCCTATCTCGGATTTACCGGTAAGCGAAACTCAGGTTAATTCCGTTGTGGTTATTTGGTCAATTTTTTGGCTTTGCAAATATATTACTCATGGTATTTCGGTAAGAGGCGGTCTTAAAAGACAGGTTATTGCCGAATGGATTGTTGAAAAAACAAAATCTTTGGTAAACAGTAATATGGGCTCGTACTTTTCTGATTTTGCCCCGTTTGTTGCCGCTATAATGGCACTGTCGGCGTTTTCAAGCCTTTTAACGCTGATAGGTCTTTTCCCTCCAACATCCGATATAAACACAACTGCCGGCTGGGCGATACTTGTATTTTTTCTCATAACCTACTATAAATTCAAATGCGGACCTATTCATTATCTAAAATCATTCGGTGAGCCGGTACCATTCTTAGCACCGCTTAACATAATCAGTGAATTTGCCACACCTGTTTCTATGGCATTCCGTCACTACGGTAATGTTCTATCAGGTTCGGTTATTTCAGTGCTTGTAGCGGTTGCCTTAAAGGGCCTTTCAGGTTTGATTTTCGGAAAATTGCCAGGTTTTTTAGGTAGTTTCCCGTTTTTGCAAATAGGTATTCCGGCTGTGCTTTCAGTATATTTTGATATTTTCAGCGGTCTTTTACAGGCTTTTATTTTTGCTATGCTGACAATGCTTTATATCTCGGGCGGTTTCCCTGCCGAAGATTATGCTATCCGTAAGGCAAAAAGAGCAATGAAGAATAATAAAAATGTTTAAAATTAAATTCATATAAACGGAGGAATTTTAAAATGTTAGAACTTGCTATTGGTATTATTTTAGGCGGTTGTGCTTTGGGTGCAGGTGCCGCAATGATTGCAGGTATTGGTCCCGGTATCGGTGAAGGAAATGCCGTTGCTAAGGCTTGTGAAGCGATAGGCCGTCAGCCTGAATGTAAAGGCGATGTTACAACCACTATGCTTATGGGTTGCGCCGTTGCTGAAACCACAGGTCTTTACGCACTTGTTATTGCCATACTGCTTATCTTTGTAGCTCCCGGAAGATTTGTTGATGTTTTGCTTAACGCAGTAGGAAAATAATATGCAAAATCTTGATATTATTTCGGTTAATATCTGGCAAATACTTATCGCTCTTTTAAATCTTACTATACTGTTTTTGTTGCTTAAAAAGTTTTTATACAAACCGGTAGAGAAAACTTTAAAAAAGCGCCAACAAGAGATTGACGAGCAATACAGTAAAGCCGATATAACCAACAAAGATGCCGAAAATCTTAAAGCTGAATATGAAACGAGATTAAACGGTGCGAAAATCAAAGCCGAAAACATAATAAATGATGCTGCTGCCGCCGCTCAAACGCGCTCGGATAAAATTGTTGATGATGCTCACGCTCAGGCCGATGCAATAATCAACCGTGCAAAAACACAGGCAGAGCTTGAAAAAGCACGCGCCGAAGAGGATATAAAGGAACAGATAATCGATGTTTCATCACATCTTGCGGAAAAACTGCTTTCCCGCGAAATAAATGCTGATGATCACAAAGATTTGATTGACTCTTTTATAGATAAAATAGGTGAATCAGATGATATCGACTAGTAATGATTTTGCCGAAGCGCTATTTATGTTGGCGGTGGAAAAAGATTGCTTAAAAGAATTCAAAAGTGATTTAGACAAGGTAAAAGCGGTCTTTTCTGAAAATCCTGATTATTCGTTGCTTTTAAGCTCGCCGGATATTTCAAATGAAAAGCGTGCAGAGCTTATTGACGCTGCATTTTCCTCGGAAATCGATGAGTATATTATCAACTTTTTAAAGGTTTTGTGTAAATACAATAAAATCGGTCTTCTTGAAGAAACGGTTAAAATCTTTTCAGAGCTTAAAAAGCAGGCGGAAAACAGGGTTTCCGCAAAAGTATATAGTGCCGTACCTTTAAGTGATGAACAGATTGAAAAGCTGAAAGACAAATTGACGGCAAAGCTCGGCAGTAAAGTAAAGATAAAAACCGCTATTGACCCTGATATTATCGGTGGTATAAAAATTCAATTTGAAGATAAGATTATCGACGGAAGTATTAAAAAACAACTTAAAGATATTAAGGAAGTGATTACCGGATGAGCAAGACATCCGAAAAGATCAGTTATATCATTAAAGAGCAGATAAAAAATTACCGCTCACATATTGAAATGAACGAAACCGGCAGAGTAATTCTTGTGGGTGACGGTATCGCGCGCGTATATGGTATCAGAGATTGTATGTCAAATGAGCTTCTTGAGTTTGATGACGGCAGTGCGGGTCTTGCTCAAAATCTCGAAGAGGATACTGTATCCGTTGCTATTCTCTCTGATGAAAACAATATTAAAGAAGGTACAATGGTTAAGCGCACCGGTAAGGTTTTATCCGTTCCGGCAGGCGAAAAGTTTTTAGGCAGAGTTGTAAATGCGCTCGGCTCCCCTATTGACGGCAGAGGTCCTATCGAAGCGGCGGAGTATATGCCGATTGAAGCGCAAGCGCCGGGAATAATCGAGCGTGAGGGCGTATCTGTACCACTGCAAACAGGTATAAAAGCGATTGACAGTATGATTCCTATCGGTCGCGGTCAGCGCGAATTGCTAATAGGTGACCGTCAAACCGGTAAAACCGAAATAGCTATTGATACCATAATAAATCAAAAAAATACCGGAGTGCTTTGTATTTATGTTGCTATCGGTCAAAAAAGCACATCGGTAGTAAGCCTTGTAAATGAGCTGACAAAGGCAGGCGCTATGGATTATACCATAGTTGTATCGGCATCGGCTTCTGAAACTGCTCCACTTCAATATATCGCCCCGTATTCAGGTTGTGCGATGGCTGAGTATTTCAGAAAACAAGGCAAAGATGTTTTGATTATTTATGATGACCTTTCAAAACATGCGGTAGCATACAGAGCTCTCTCCCTTTTAATTCGCAGACCGCCCGGCCGTGAAGCATATCCCGGTGATGTTTTCTATTTACACTCCCGCCTTCTTGAACGCGCGGCTTGTGTTGCAAAAGAATATGGCGGCGGCTCTATCACCGCGCTTCCGATTATCGAAACCCAAGCGGGCGATGTTTCCGCTTATATACCCACAAATGTTATTTCGATTACTGACGGTCAGATTTTTCTCGAAACAGAGCTTTTCCACGCAGGTATTATGCCGGCTATAAATCCGGGTATTTCCGTATCCCGTGTTGGTGGTTCTGCTCAGCTTAAACCGATGAAAAAGGTGTCCGGTGAATTAAAGCTGATATATTCACAGTACCGTGAGCTTCAATCCTTCGCTCAGTTCGGCAGTGACCTTGATGCAGATACCAAGGCGCGATTGGCACTTGGTGAGCGTATTGTTGAAGTGTTAAAGCAAAAGCGTAACAGTCCTGTAAGAGTGGGTTGCCAGGTTGCAATTATTTATGCCGTAACAAACGGATATCTTGATTCCACGCCTGTTCATAAGGTTAAGGACTATGAAGCTCGCCTTTATGAAAAACTCGAAAACAAAGCCGAAGATTTACTTATTAGCCTTGAAAGCGGCAATTTTGAGGAAAAAGAAATATCGGCTCTTAAAGCAGTTTTAGATGAGATGGGTGAATAAAAGTTATGTCATTTGATACGAAAGCATTAAAAGGCAGAATTAAGAGCGTAAACTCAACCCTTCATCTTACAGATGCTATGGGGCTTGTTGCTTCATCAAAAATTAAAAAGGCAAATAAAAATATGGCGGCCGCCGGTGAATATCGCGGCTCGATAGAAAATGTTATAAATCTACTTTCAGGTTCGAGAGAATGTGCCAAAAATCCGTTTTTGAAAGAGCCTTCCGGCGATCGTATGCTCATTCTTGTTATCGCCGGTGACAGAGGTCTTGCCGGTGGATATAACGCAAATATTTTCAGGTTTTCGCGGCAGTTTGAAAACGCCGAGTTTTTACCTATCGGAAAAAGAGCTTGCGACCGTTTCGGCAATGGCTATGCTTCAAGCGAAAAGTTTTCTTCATCTGATGCTTCTTTTCTTGCCAATGATTTGTGTGAGCGTTTTTTGAAGGATGAATTCGATAAGCTCGGAATAATCTATACACGCTACTTTTCAATTATGACGCAAACACCTGATATTAAATGGGTTCTTCCAATATCAAAAAGCAAAGATAGCGGCGTCGGCACAATATTCGAACCGGATGAGGAAACTGTTCTCCGCTTTGCAGTTCCGGAGTATGTTTCAGGCGTGATTATGGATTGTGTAAAAGAGAGCTTTGCAAGCGAGGTTGCCGCAAGGCGTATGGCAATGGATAGCGCCGGTAAAAACGCACGGCAAATTATTTCCGACTTACAAATTAAGTATAACCGTGCACGGCAAGGTGCGATTACTCAGGAAATTACCGAAATAGTTGCCGGCAGCGGCGAATAACCGTATTCACAAAATGGGAGTGATTTTTTTGGAAAAGAAAAACACCGGATTTGTATCGCAGGTTATGGGACCTGTGGTTGATGTTAAGTTTGAAGAAGGACATCTTCCGGAGATATATAATGCTCTTACCGTTAAAATCGGTGAGCGTACACTGACAGTTGAGGTTGCTCAACACATAGGCGATAACACCGCGAGGTGTATCGCTATGTCATCTACTGACGGTTTAAAGCGCGGTGCCACCGTTACTGATACAGGCGCTGCAATAAGCGTACCCGTGGGTGAAAAAACACTTGGCAGAATTTTTAATGTGCTCGGTGATGCGGTTGATAACCTACCCGATCCCGAAGGTGTAGAGCGTCACAATATTCACCGCCCTGCCCCTGAATACGATGAGCTTTCAACCTCAACCGAAATACTTGAAACCGGTATTAAGGTTATTGACCTTATTTGTCCCTATTCAAAGGGTGGTAAAATAGGCCTTTTCGGCGGTGCCGGCGTAGGCAAAACCGTGCTGATTATGGAGCTTATTAACAACATTGCCAAAGAGCATGGCGGTCTTTCTGTGTTTACGGGCGTTGGCGAGCGTACAAGAGAGGGCAACGACTTATACAATGAGATGAAACAATCAGGTGTTCTTTCTAATACCGCACTTGTTTACGGTCAGATGAATGAACCGCCCGGAGCTCGTATGAGAGTGGCTCTTTCAGGTCTTACGATGGCTGAATATTTCCGTGACGAAAAAAACCAGGATGTTTTATTGTTTATTGATAATATTTTCAGGTTTACTCAGGCAGGAAGTGAAGTTTCGGCGCTGCTCGGGCGTATGCCTTCGGCGGTTGGATATCAACCTACGCTTGCTACCGAGATGGGCGCTTTGCAGGAAAGAATTACTTCAACAAAAAAAGGCTCTATAACCTCAGTTCAGGCGGTATATGTACCGGCTGATGACCTTACTGACCCCGCCCCTGCCACAACCTTTGCACATCTCGATGCAACAACAGTGCTTTCAAGAAGTATTGCATCTCAGGGTATTTATCCCGCAGTAGATCCGCTTGAATCTACAAGTCGGATACTATCAGCTGAAATACTCGGCGATGATCATTACTTTGTGGCTCGTGAGGTTCAAAGAATACTTCAACGCTATCAAGAGCTTATGGATATTATCGCAATTATGGGTATGGATGAGTTGTCTGACGAAGATAAACTGCTTGTAGGCCGCGCGAGAAAAATCCAAAGATTTTTATCCCAGCCTTTCCATGTATCCGAGAAATTTACCGGTATTACAGGCACTTATGTTCCGCTTGCCGAAACAATACGCGGTTTTAAGGAAATCATTGAAGGAAAGCACGATGATTTGCCGGAATCCGCATTCTTATATGTTGGTACGATTGATGAGGCGGTAGAAAAAGCACGGAGAACGGAAAAATGAAAAATTATCATTTGATTATTTCCACTCCTGAAGGAAATGTTTTTGACGGTGACGCCGCAATGCTTACAGTCAGAGGCAGTGAGGGTGACCTCGCAATTCTCGCGGGTCATATTCCCTTTATAACATCTGTCAAGGAATGTGAAGGCAGTATAATTTTTGCCGATAATACCGAGAAAAAAATCAAGATCGGCGGCGGAATACTTACTGTATCATCCAATGTTACAACTCTTCTTACAAGTCATTATAAAATTGTTGAGTAAAAAAGAACGGATTTGTTAAAATACAAATCCGTTCTTTTTTGTTACTATTTAATTGTATCCGCTAATTTGTAAATCAACTTCTCAGTTTTTTCCCAGCCAAGACACGGATCGGTTATCGACTTACCGTATATGTGGCCGCCTATCGGCTGATTACCGTCTTCAATATAGCTTTCAATCATTATACCTTTAACGAGTTTTTTAATATCATTATTACTGTTGCGGCTATGGATTACGTCCTCGGCAATTCTTATTTGTTCAAGATATTGTTTCCCGGAATTTGCGTGATTTACATCTACAATCGCCGCAGGATTATCAATCTCATACTCGTAATACAACTGATTTAGGTTGAGCAAATCCTCATAGTGATAATTTGAAACGCATTTGCCGGCAAAATCAACATATCCTCTTAGTATTGCGTGCGCCATAGGATTGCCCTGACTTTGCACTTCCCAACCTCGGTAAATAAAAGTATGTCCGTTTCTTGCCGCCATAATTGAATTGAGCATAACATGCATATCTCCACCGGTGGGGTTTTTCATACCTGCCGGAATATTCAATCCGCTTGCGGTAAGTCTATGCTGTTGATTTTCAACTGACCTTGCACCTATTGCAACATAAGCTAATAAATCGGATAAATAACGGTGATTTTCCGGATACAGCATCTCATCGGCGCAGGTAAATCCATATAATTTCAGTGCGTTCATATGCAACTGTCTTATTGCTACAATTCCTTTAAGCATATCGGGATTTTGTTCGGGGTCGGGCTGATGTAGCATACCCTTATACCCGGCACCGGTTGTACGAGGTTTATTTGTGTATATTCTCGGTATAACTATTATTTTATCCTTAACCTCATCCGATACCGCTTTAAGCCTGCTGATGTAATCAAGAACGGCTTCGCTGTTATCGGCAGAACACGGACCAATCACCAATATAAATTTTTCGCTTTTGCCGAAAAACACATCTGATATTTCTTTATCTCTTTTTTCCTTTATTTTTATAAGCTCATCGGTGATAGGATATTCTTTTTTTACATCAATCGGAAATGGCAATTTTCTTAAAAAATTCATATTCATTTTGGTTTACCGTCCTTATTAAACATCTTTCTCCTTGCGGTAGATAATCGCATCATATCTTTAATTGTATCTTCGTCATCAACAGAAATTGCATTATATAGCTTATCGAAGCAAGCTCGATAGCAATCCATTTCGTAAAGCAAAGCCTTTTTGTTCATCAAAAAAAGCTCACTCCACATTTCTTCGTTTATGTTTGCAATTCGTGTTAAATCACGGAATGAATCACCGGTGTAATTAACAAGATTTGGGTCGCCGTTAGCGCACATAAGCGAAACCGCTATACAGTGCGTAAGCTGAGATAAAAATGCAATCATTTCATCGTGTTGAACCGGATTTAGATAGGAAATTTTCTTAAACCCTAATATTTCACCTAATTCCTTGCACTTTTCTATGGCTCCCGGAGTGTTATCCCTTGTTGGCACAATAATAAAGTTTGCATCGTGAAATATACGGTCGTCTGCGTTTTCAACACCGTAAACCTCTCTGCCTGCCATTGGGTGAGCCGAAATGAATTCTACACCCTTAGGAAGCATTGAATTTATTTCATCAATTACCGCACATTTTACACCCGTTACATCGGTTATAACCGTGCCTGAGGATATATAATTGCCGTATTCTTTTATCCACTGCAAAAAGATATGAGGGTACAAGGCAAAAATTATCATCTCTGCGCTTGCAACAACATCTCTGTTTACATCGGTAAATCCCTCGGAAATAATACCTTTTTCAGTGGCATAATCAATCGAAGACTGTTCCTTGCTGATAGCGGTTACATTGAAACCTTTTTTTGCAAGTGCCATTGCATAGCTACCGCCTATAAGACCTAAACCGACTATTAAAATTCTACTGTTTTTATTTAGCTTCATTTTAAATCAACCTTTATACCAAGTGTCTTTAAATCATCAAAAAATTTCGGATAGCTTTTGTTTACTGATTGTGCGTCTTGAATTTCGCCGCCGTAAATTGAGCAAAGCAAACTAAGCGCCATAGCAATTCTATGGTCATTGTGAGAATTAAGCAAAATTTCAGGCGACTTTAATTTGGTGTTTTTAATTAAAACCTCATTATCAAAAACAAAAACCTTAGCGCCGAATTTTTCGAGTTCCGTTTTCATAGCGGCGGCGCGGTCGCTTTCTTTGATTTTAAGCCGCTTTGTTCCTGAAAAATCGCCGCCGGAAAAGTGCGCCGAGAGTGCAAAAAGAACAGGTGCTAAGTCAGGGCAATCAGATAAATCATATATGCCGCCTGACTTTATTTTTTTGAAAAACTCTTTATAAATACTGTCGCCTTGAAGTGTTTTTTCTTTAAGTCCTTTTACTTCAACATTGCCGCCTAAAAGATTAAAAGCATCCAAAAAAGCGGCGTTTGAATAATCGCCTTCAACGCGGTACTCTAAATCAGAAAACTTTTGATTACCGCTTAATTTGTACCCATTATCCGCTTTGCCGATTTTAATGCCAAAATCGGACAAGACATCAACCGTCATATCAACATAAGGCTTACTGCATAGCCCGGTCTTAAATCCAATAGTGCTTTCCCCTTCTAAAAACGGCAGTGCAAACATAAGACCGGATATAAACTGACTTGAAATATCGCCGTTTATTAAAAAATCATCATTCTTTAACTTACCCTTTACAATGAGCTTGTTACCCGTAAGCGAAAAACCGATATTTTGTTTAACGGCTATTTCCTTATACACAGATAAGTCGCGCTGAAACAGCCGCTCGGCGCCTGTGAACACTATTTCTTCACCCGAAAGCATACAAAGCGGTATTAAAAACCTGAGAGTGCTTCCGCTTTCTTTGCAATCAATAGTTGTACCTTTTATTCTTCGCGGATTTAAACCTCCGATATTTACAGTGGTACCGCAAATATCAACCTGCGCACCCAAATGCTTTAATGCGTTTAATGTGGCATTTATATCATCACTATAATCAACATCATATACTGTGGATTTATCGGATAGCGCCGCACAAATAAGCGCGCGGTGAGCAATGGATTTTGAAGGCGGTGCGGCAATTACACCGCAAGCCTTTGATGGCTTTATTATCGCATTCATCATTTATCACCGTATTGTTCTTTTAAAAACTTTATTGCATCAATATAACCGTCAAATCCCTTGCCGGATATTGTTTTAACGCAACCTTTTCTTATATAACTTATTTGTCTGAAATCTTCCCGGGTGGAAACATCGGAAATATGCACTTCTACCGTAGGTACACCTACTGCTTTAACCGCATCAAGCAGAGCAACGCTTGTGTGAGTATAAGCGGCGGGATTTATGACTATACCGTCAAAACAATTATAAGCGGACTGTATCTTATCGACAAGCTCACCCTCGTGATTTGATTGATAAATATCAACTTCTATACCAGCATTTATGCAGTATAAGCTTATCAAATCACATAAATCGTTATAGGTGTTTTTACCGTATATATCCGGCTCACGAATGCCGAGCATATTAAGGTTAGGTCCGTTAATTATCAATATTTTCATAGCAAAAATCTTCCTTTATACAGTTGATAACAGAGCCAATATCCGAATTGTTCTTTATTATTGCATCCGCGCAGCCTTTGTATAACTCAATTCTTTTTTTATAAAGAGCAGAAATATCACTTGCGGATGAAGAAAGCGGACGGTCAGCAGTGACTTCTAATAGCTCACAGGGTCTATCAATAAAATAAATTCTACCGTTTGATTTTAATGCTGAAATATTTCCGTTTACCGTTACCGCACCCCCGCCGGTAGCCAAAACAATATGATTGTAAGCCGAAAGCTCGGATATAACTTCGCTTTCAATTTTTCTGAATTCAGCTTCGCCATTGCTTTTAATTATATAAGCCGGAGTTTTTCCGGTTTTTTCATAAATCACACTGTCACTATCAAAAAATGGCATATTAAGCTCATCTGAAAGAGCTTTTCCCACGGTTGATTTACCGCAAGAAGGCATCCCTACAAGCACAATACTTTGCTTACTTTTTAAAATGTTACTATAAACACCGTCTATTTTTTTGATATCAATAGTGCTATCAGTAAAAAGCTCAGCTGATTTTGCCGCTTGATATACGAGCATATATAATCCGCCTGCGGCGGTAATATTTCTGCTTTCCGCATCCGAAATCAGCTTTGTTTTTAAGGGATTATAAATCACATCTACAACTGCTTCGAGATTGCCGAAAAAAGAAATATCAATCGGTGATGAGCCTGCTTTCGGGTACATTCCGCAAGGAGTTGTATTTATAATAATGTTTGTATCAGTATGACTTTGCACCGCATCAATATAAGAAATACATTTTTCACTTTTAGTTCTTGAAACCTTTAAAACGCTCTTAGCGCCGAGCAAATTTGCCACATACTCGGCAGTTTTTGATGTTCCGCCGCTGCCTAAAATCAAAACCTTTTTATCCTTGATTTCAATTTTATTGCGGTTAATTAAGGCGGTAAGACCGTAAGCATCAGTGTTATAACCGTAAAGATTACCGCCACGGTTTACAATAGTATTAACAGCACCTATTGCCCTCACCGCATCATCTATACAATCGAGATATTCAATAACGCTCGTCTTGTACGGTATGGTGACATTTATTCCCTTAAACTGCTTTTCTTTCAAAAAAAGCTCTAAATCGTCTTCGCCTAACTCTTTTAGCTCATAATCATAACCGCAAAGCTTTTTATGTATTTCCGCAGAAAAACTATGAATAAGCCTTTTCCCGATAAGTCCATACTGCATATTATGCCAACCAATCTGTACCAAAACGAGAGATTAGTAAATCCGCAACAGTTAAAGCGGTGATGCTATCTATAACTATTCTCGCTCTGTGGGCTATAAACGGGTCGTGGCGACCTGCCGCAATCATTTGAGTTTCATCAAGCGTTTTCATATTAACGGTGTTTTGCGGTTTTGTAATAGTTGGCGTAGGCTTAACTGCGCAACGGAAAATAATCGGCATACCGCTTGTAATACCGCCGAGAATACCTCCGTTATTATTTGTTTTTGTTTGGATTTTACCGTCAGCCACTATAAATTCATCATTTGCTGTGCTGCCGTGCATATCGGAAAACAAAAATCCAGCGCCAAATTCAACTGCCTTTATAGCCGGAATTGAAAACAATGCGTGTGAGAGCTTGCCTTCAACCGTATCAAACCACGGCTCCCCCACACCCTCAGGCATACCTATAACTGCGGTTTCAAGTGTTCCTCCAATACTATCGCCCGCCTTTGCCGCATCAATAATACAGCTTTCCATTTTTTCCTCAGAAGATGTATCGAGAACCGCAAAATACTTATCTGAAAGGAAGGAAATATCGGTATAGTAATCGGAAAAATCCCTATCTTTTATATTGAGAGCCTTTTTAATATGTGTGCCGATATAAATGCCTTTTTTGTTAAGTGCCGGTATTATTATAGCGGAGGCGGCAACCAAAGCGGCGGTAATCCTGCCGCTGAAATGACCGCCTCCTGCGGAATTTTCAAAGCCGTGATATTTCTGCCTTGCGGTAAAATCAGCATGCGAAGGTCTCGGCAAATCCTTTAACGCATTATAATCTTCGGATTTAAAATCGGAATTTTCAATAACAATGCAAATCGGAGTTCCGCAAGTAAAACCGTTCAAAACCCCGCTTAAAATTTTAAAGCTATCCGTTTCACGCCTTGGAGTTGATATCTTACCTTGCGGGCGGCGAAGTGAAAGTTGACTTTCAATAAATGCCTTATCGACCGGGATGCCGGGAGCCACACCGTCAAGCACGGCACCTATTGCCGCACCGTGACTTTCTCCGAAAAGCGTTATACTGAGATTATCCCCGAATGTATTTTTCACTTTTGCCACTTCCCTTCTATTTGACTTAAAAAGTCATCAGTCTTTTCGCTTTTAAATTCAAAGCTGCCAACCTCGGACACAAAAACGGTAATAATCATATCACCTGCTGCTTTTTTATCGTGTATTACCGCATCTCTTATGCTATCAAACTTAACATCGGTTTTTGTTGGCAAACCAAGATTATTGAGTATTTTTTCAATTCTTTTTTGCACATCCGGTGAACACATATATAGCATACCTATACCCACGCACTCGCCGTGTAAAAGCCCGCTATCGGAGCTTTCAATCGCGTGACCTATTGTATGCCCGAAATTTAACACTCGGCGAAGCCCGTTTTCGCGCTCATCATTTTCAACAACGGCACTTTTGATTTTTATTGAACGAATAATTACCTCATCAATATTTTCTCTTGAAACGCCTTTCTCAAAGAGATTAAACAACTCAACATCTGATGTTGCCGCCATTTTAAGAGCCTCGGAAAGTCCGTTAGAAAACTGTCTTTCATCAAGGGTATAAAGTGTTTCAGGGTCGATAATCACGGCTTTTGGTGGATAAAACGCTCCTACAACATTCTTGTATCCGCCAAAGTCAATAGCGGTTTTTCCGCCTACCGAAGAATCAACCTGAGATAATACAGTGGTAGGTATATTATAAAAATCAATTCCCCTCATATATGTTGCGGCGGCAAAGCCTGCCATATCTCCGACTACGCCTCCGCCTACCGCTACAACGCAATCGCTCCTTGTAAAATCGGCACCTAACAAGGCATCAATTATTCTTTTATAATTATCAATATTTTTTGATTTTTCGCCCTGTGGTATAACAATAATAAGCGATTCATATGCCGCATCGGCAACAGCTTTAAAATATTTATCGGGGACGCCGTCGTCAGTTACAATCAACACCTTGCGGTTAAGATTTAATATGCTCTTAACCTCATTGAGTGTGCCGCGCTCAATTATAATATCATAAGAGCCCAAAGCGGTTTTTACAGGTATTTTCATAATTAAACCCCTTATATGCGTATTTCCTTTTCAAAACTGCCGAGCACCTTAATATCTGAGCAATAGCTTTCGAGTGCTTTAAGCATTGCTTTTCCGCCCTCACTATTGATATTACCCTCGCCCTCGGCGTAAAAATAATAGTTCCAGATAAGTTCTTTTGTAGGTCTGCTTTTAAGCGCTCTGAGGTTAAAACCGTATTTTCCTATTATGGAAATTGCCTCACCGAGAGAGCCGGCGGTATTTTTAACGGTAAACAAAAGAATAAATCTATCGTCATTATCACTCGGAGCCTTTGCCGCACGGGTCAACACTGCAAATCTCGTGGTATTTGTACCGCTTTGATTTATGTGTTTTTCGAGAATTTGAAGCCCGAATTCCTCCGCGGCACTTTCACTGCCGATAGCCGCCAAATCTTTTCTCGCCGAATCGCTTACATATTTTGCGGCAACGGCGGTATTTACAGCTTCGATACATTCAAAATTATGTTTATTTATATACTCGGCACACTGGCCTAACGCTTGCGGATGGCTCATTACCGCCTTAATATCGCTAATTGATGCTTCCTTTGCAGCAAGAAGATTTTGGATGATTTCAGCTTCATACACACCACTCACAAACAAAGAACCGAAGAAACAGAGGTCCATAACAGAGCCAACATCACCGTTAAAACTATTTTCAAGCGGCAAAACAACGCAGTCACACTCACCGTAAACCACGGAATTATATGCCGCTTTAAAATCCTTATAACCTACGGTTTTGCTATCCGGAAATATTTTACTTGCGGCAATATCGGCAAAAGCGCCCTTTGTACCGCTGAATGCTACACGCATACCGTCGAGCAAGCGGTGCTGATATGCCTTTGATATATCCATTACAGAGTGCTGAAAGTTAATATAATATGATTTATACTCATCATTTTTTATAAATCCCGAGTTATTCTGTATGAGAATTTGTTCCCTTGCCGCATCCTCAACACACATTCCGTGTGCTTTTTTATACTCGGCTATTTTGCCTGCCGCATCCATTCGCTCCTCAAAAAGCGATGCTATGCTTTTATCGATTTCATTTATCTTTTTTCTGGCTTCATCAAGTTTAGACATTTTATTTTTTATATTCCTCCATAAGAGCTTTAAAAGCGGGTAGTGATTTTTCAATAGTTTCTTTCTTTACACAATAAGCAATTCTTGCGTATCCTTTGATCCCAAAACTATCACTTGGAACCATAAGAATTTCATATCGCTTAGCGCGCTCGCAGAATTCATTTGAATCTCCTGACGGTGACTTCACAAACAGATAAAATGCTCCGCCCGGTTTGGTTACTGTATATCCCATTTTGCTCAGAGCATTGAAAAACAATACTCTGTTTTGATTATAGGATGATATATCAGCGGTATCATAAAAACAGTTTTTAAGCGCGTGCTGCATAAGACTTGGCGCACACACATATCCCATACTCCTGCCGGCTCCGCAAACAGCGGCATAAATATCTCTCGCATCCTTTACAAATGACGGAACAAATATATAACCTATTCGCTCTCCCGGCAAAGAGAGTGATTTACTGAAAGAATAGTCAACTATTGTATTTTCATAATACTTCGGCATAAACGGGGCTTTTCCTTCGTAGCAAAGCTCGCGGTACGGCTCATCGGAAATCAAATATATCGGATGTGAATACTCGGCCGATTTTTTTCTCAGCACATCGCCAAAGTTTTGCGCATCTTCTGCGGAAAGCACTGCTCCCGTAGGATTGTTAGGAAAGTTTATAAGAACTGCTACGGTTTTTTCGCTGATTGCATTTTGAAACGCTGAAAAATCAACAGTAAAATCCGGCGGCAGTGTGTTTACAATATTGATTTTTGCACCGGCATTTTCTATAAAAACACGGTATTCCGGGAAAAACGGCGATAACACTATAACCTCATCGTCAGGTTGGCAAATAGCTTTAAGTGTGATAGTAAGCGAGGCGGCAGCTCCGCAGGTCATATAAATATCATCGGGTGAAGCATCAACTGAAAAACGGTCTTTTATAGAATCGGCGAGCGCCTTACGAACCGAAAAATCACCCTGAGCCGAAGTATAGCCGTGCAAAGCTACGCTATCCCCATTATCTATCAGTGATTTAATTGAATTATTAACACTATCCGGTGCCGGAATACTCGGGTTACCCAAGCTGAAATCGAATACATTTTCCTCACCGATTTCCGATTTTCTGCCTCGCGAATACTCAAATATTTCCCTTATCTTTGATGGGCTGTTTCCAAGTGCTTTCATTTTCTCGTTCATAAAATTCACTCCGATTTTATAAAAATAAAAAAGTCCGCCATCGGCTAAAACGCCAAATGCGGACTGACTGACTTTATTCAATGCACAGCAAATTATTCTGCTGAATTCTTGAAAGAAGGCAGGCAGTCCGTACTAAAGTAATAAAAGACAAAACCGTTATTGTACGAAAACATAACTGCAACCTCCTTAATTTGATAGGTATATATTACACTTATACACCCGATTTGTCAAGAAAAAAGTTATTTATGTAATTACCTATTTCCCTACGGTCGATTTCTAAAACATAAGCAATTTCATCATACAAGAGATTTTTTGCCTGCTCAAAAATATACTCATCAGATTGTGTAAGCCTCTTACCGCACATACGACGGTTTTCCGACTCCTTTGATAACGCGGAGATAACTCCTGCGATTTTTTCCCGATTGCCTGATAGGATAATCTTTTTATATTCTTCTCTGCGGCAGGTATCATCCTGTATCCACAAATCAGACTCCGATTTTAACAAAGAAATAAGCTTGTTTACCTCTTTTTTTTCAATTACCGGATGCATACGGGAAGTCAACATATCGTTATCGACCGGAACCATAACGGTAGAATGTTCGTTAAACACAGGAGATAAAATATAATATTTTTTCTGGCCTGAGATATTCTTTCTCAATTCTACTGATTTAATGAAACAAACTCCCTGAGTAGAGTAAAAAACAACATCACCCACAGAAAACATACCTTATCACCCCTTGAAAATATTATAACATTTTGTGGGATTTAATGTTATAGGCACTTTTAACAAATATAACACACAACGAATTATTATTTTTTTTACAGGATGTTTGTCCTATAATTCGATTGACAAATCGTTTTATAAATGATATAGTTGTAATATAAATATTAGATATGGGTGATATCTTTGAAAAAGATTATTTCAGTGATAATATGTACGGTTTTGGTCTTTTCCCTATTTGCCTTTAATGCTACTATTACCTTTGCGGAAAAGGAAAACTCCGAGATTATAGTATCGGATTTTTCCGGCAATCCTAAGGATACTGTTTATGTTCCCGTGATTATTGATAATAATACCGGATTTTCCGATATTGCTCTCAGTGTTAATTTTGATAAATCCGCCCTTGATTATGAAAAAACGATTGACGGCCTGTTGAATAATCACAGCGTTTTCAATCACTTGAAAGACGGCAGGATTGCGATAGCTTATACCGGGGATTATGATATCGAGGATAACGGTATCTTATTTACAGTTCAGTTTAAGATTAAAAAGAATGCAAAAATCAAAAAATCGAGCATTACCCTTAGTAAGATATATATTAAAAACATTGCCGGTAAATCTGTAAGTCATTCATCCAAAAACGGCTCAATAGATGTACAAGAGGCTTGCAGCGGCGAGCACGATTATCTTGATTGGCAACCCGTTGTTCAGAACAACTGCACAAAATCGGGTATCAGAGCAAGGCGTTGCAAAAAATGCGGAGGCACTCAAAACGATATCGTTAGCGCAACCGGCCACGAAGTAGAAGATAAGTTTACGGTCGATATCGTTGCGAAGAACGGTAAACCGGGAATTATTTCAAGGCATTGTATGAAGTGCAATGCAAAAACCAATATTGTTACTTATACAGAAAAAAACGCCACTGCTCTTTTGCTTAACGATATGCTTGATACGGTTGATAATGAAAGCCTAAAAAATCTTATATACTTCTTAAACGGAAGTGTTACCTACCCCGATGTTTATTATGAGATTAAAGATGTTGAAAAGTTTATCGCTAATTATAAGTCAGGCAGTGACGAAGGTTCAAAATCCGTATTCGGCAGTAACGGTACTATAAATGTTGATGCCGCATCCGATAAACTATTAAGAAAACTATTCGGAAACGGCGGGCAGATTGGCATATTCAGCGTTATTAAGCGTGCGGCAATCGCCGATGAATTTCCGATAAAGCTATTTTCAAAACTGTTTTGCCTTTTATTTATATAAACTAAACACAGCAAAAGACCGTCAGGAAATCCTGACGGTCTTTTTTCGGCTTTATTACTGAAAGTCAAATACATTTACCCAAGAATCAAGGAGTTCCTGCTCGCTTTCAATATTTTTGGTGCTTTGCGAGCAAGCAACAATCGGCATCCACTGTTGAACCAGCTGCATAGGTATATCAGCCTTTTTACAAAACAGTCTTAAATACTTATCTGCGAGTTCTTTTTTTCCGTCAAGCGTTAAAACCAAATATGTTCTTGCGGCATCGGCAGATGCGTTACCCTGAGTTGCGTGTGCCCAATCCAATACATAATATTCACCTTGCGGCGTTACTACAACATTAGACGGGTTAAAATCTCCGTGAAGCACCTTATTGTGATTTTTCATACCTTCAAGGCGGTTATGAAGGTCATAACGAATTGTTGCTTCATATTTTGAAGCGCTGATTTTCGCGTGCATTTTATCCTTGAGCTTATTGAGGTGCGGTGCGCGCTGCTCGAAAATACTCAATTGAAGGTCAACAAATTTTTCGAGATATTCATCCTCTTTTTCAGGATTTTCTTTCATAAGCTCTTCAAGTGTTTTTCCCTCAATAAAGGTTGTGATAATCTCCCAACCTTCATCAGTCTTTTTTACATCCAAAAGCTCAGGTGTATTGATTTCGGTTTCTTCAATTCTGGCAAGGTTAAGCGCCTCATTGAATACATCTGCCTTTGAAAAGCTCTCATCAAACAATTTTATCAGTGTATCGCCCTTGCGATATATTTGCTTGTTATCTCTTTTAGCAAGTGTAGTCATACTGATTCCTCCTTATTTGCCGTAATATGCGCGAAGATACATATCTTTAATCTCGCTCATCAGCGGATGTCGCGGATTTGCACCTGTGCACTGATCATCGTACGCATTTTCAACCATCTCGTCAAGCGTGGCAAGAAAGTCCTTTTCACTGATGCCGTATTCCTTAATACTTTTCTTAATACCGATATGCTCTTTTAGTTCATCTATTTTTTCTATAAGTCCATTGAGCTTTGCGTTATCATCCTTACCCTTAACGCCGAGTGCTTCCGCAATCTCCGCGTAACGGCGAAGTGTTTTTGGATAATCATACTGTGGGAATGTTCCCATTTTAGTTGGTACCTCTGCCGCATTAAACTCCAACACATAATTTATTAAAAGTGCATTAGCAACACCGTGAGGTATATGATGATAAGCACCGAGCTTATGTGCCATAGAATGACAAATGCCAAGAAAAGCATTTGCAAAAGCCATACCTGCCATAGTTGCGGCATTTGCCATTTTTTCTCTCGCTACCGGGTCATTTGCTCCGTTATCGTAAGCACTCGGCAGATACTCGAAGATATCTTTGAGAGCTTGAATAGCAAGTCCGTCTGTATAAGAAGTTGCCATCATAGAAGCATAGGCTTCAAGTGCGTGAGTTACCGCGTCAATACCTGATGCTGATGTAAGACCTTTGGGAGCCGTCATCTGCATATCAGCATCAACAATCGCCATATTCGGCATAAGCTCATAATCGGCAAGCGGATATTTGGTTCCGCTTACTTCATCGGTAATTACAGCAAAGGGTGTCACCTCAGAACCTGTACCGGCGGATGTGGGAATTGCAATAAAATATGCTTTTTCACCCATTTTCGGGAATTTATATATGCGCTTTCTTATATCCATAAAACGCATTGCAAGGTCAAAGAAATCAACATCAGGATGTTCGTAAAGCACCCACATAATCTTTGCCGCATCCATAGCTGAGCCGCCGCCTATTGCAATTATGCAGTCAGGCTTAAAGGCGTTCATCTGAGCCGTTCCTTCCTTAGCACAAGCAAGCGTCGGGTCAGGAGCCACATTAAAGAATGTTGAATGTGTAATACCCATACTGTCGAGCTTATCGGTTATTGGTTTTGTATATCCGTTTTCATATAGGAAGCTATCGGTTACTATAAATACCTTTTTCTTATTTAGAACAGTGCCGACTTCATCAAGTGCCACCGGCAAACAACCTTTTTTAATGTAAACCTTCTCAGGTGCTCTGAACCAAAGCATATTTTCACGCCTTTCAGCTACTGTTTTTACATTAAGCAAATGCTTAACCCCAACATTCTCTGACACCGAATTACCGCCCCACGAACCGCAACCAAGTGTAAGCGAAGGCGCAATATTGAAGTTATACAAATCGCCTATTCCACCAAATGATGACGGAGTATTTACAAGTATTCTGCCTGTTTTCATTCTTGAAGTAAAGATATTGAGTTTATCCTTTTCCTTTATCTCATCAATATAAATTGATGAAGTGTGACCGTATCCGCCGTCCTCAATCAAGCGCTCTGCCTTTTTAAGAGCATCCTCAAAGCTATCGCTTTTATACATTGCAAGTACCGGAGATAACTTTTCGTGTGCAAAAGCCTCACTGATATCTACACTTTCAACTTCGCCGATCAGTATTTTTGTGTCCTCAGGAACCTTAACACCGGCTATTGCCGCAATGGTTACGGGTTTTTGACCTACTATTTTTGCATTAAGTGCGCCGTTGATTATTATAGTGTTTCTGAGTTTATCAAGCTCGTTGGATTTCAGGAAATAACAGCCTCTTTGCTCAAATTCACGTTTAACAGCATTATAAACTGATTTATGAGCAATAACACTTTGCTCACTTGCGCATATCATACCGTTATCAAATGTCTTTGAGTGGATAATTGAATTTACCGCAACCTTTATATCCGCACTTTCGTCGATGATAGCCGGCACATTTCCCGCGCCCACTCCGAGAGCCGGTTTGCCGCTCGAATAAGCCGCTTTCACCATCCCCGGACCGCCGGTAGCGAGTATAATATCCGCCTCTTTCATAACAAGGTTTGTCATATCAAGAGAGGGTGCATCAATCCACGAAATTATATTTTCGGGAGCACCCGCAGCTACTGCCGCATCAAGCACTGTTTTTGCCGCGGCAATTGTACTTTTTTTAGCTCTCGGATGCGGAGAAATAATAATTCCGTTCCTGGTTTTAAGTGAAATCAATGTTTTAAAAATAGCGGTTGAAGTAGGATTGGTAGTAGGTATTACCGCTGCTATAACACCGATTGGCTCGGCAATTTTTTGTGTGCCGAACGCCTTATTCTCTTCAATAACGCCTACCGTTTTTGTATCCTTATACGCATTATATACATATTCAGCCGCGTAATGATTTTTTATAATCTTATCCTCAATTACGCCCATTCCCGTTTCTTCAAATGCCTGCTTTGCAAGCGGTATTCTCGCTTTATTTGCCGCCATTGCCGCCGCAAAAAATATTTTATCAACCTGCTCTTGTGTGTAGGTGGAAAAAATCTTTTGTGCCGCGCGAACCCTTGCTATTTCAGCTTCGAGTTTTTCAGGGCTATCAATTATTTGCCTATCCATAACTGTACCTCCTTAAAGAATTGACAAATTTTTAACATTTTTATATATTATAATAATATTACTAATCGGTATAAAAATCAAGACAATATTATTTTTTCTCCTATATAGACAAAAACACTTAAAAATGTGTATTCACAAATATAGTTTTTCACAAGTAAAAAAACCAACATAAACACACGAACAGAGCCACTAAAATAAGTGGCTCTGTTATAAGAGTGATTATCAAAGCATTAGCTCACAAACAAGATTTGAATGTTCAAGCGCATTATCAAGACCTTTGCCGGAAATAAGGCACGCTTCATCATACAAGAGCTTAGTATATTTACCAAAGGTATCTTTATCGTCACTGTAAAGAGTTTTTAACTTTTCAACAATAGGATGGGTAGCGTTAATTTCCAGAACCAATGTTGCCTTAACTGCGTTATTCTTAGCGCCGGGCATTGAATTTAAAACCTTTTCCATTTCAAGCGAAATACCGCCCTCGCTCGTAAGGCAAACCGGATGATTTTGCAGCTTCGCTGTAAAGCGAACATCATTAATCTTGCCTTCAAGTATTTCTTTCATTGAAGAAAGCATATCCTTTGCCGCCTCATTTTGCTCATTAAGCTCTTTTTTCTCCTCTTCTGAGCCGAGTTCAAAATCATTATCACAGATGTTTATAAACTTTTTACCGTCATACTCGCCGAGCATTTTAAGGGCAAATTCATCTACATTATCCGTAAGATATAAAAGCTCATATCCTTTTGCCTTTACAGTATCCGTTTGCGGCAGAACATCAATTTTTTCTTTCGTTTCACCGCAGGCGTAAAAAATTGCGGTCTGGCTTTCGGGCATACGCTCTGTATATTCTTTAAGGGTTACATATTTATTTTCCCTGCTTGATACAAACAAAAGCAAATCTTTAAGATTTTCCTTGTTTGCGCCGTAGCCGTCATAAGCACCGAATTTTAATTGAACACCGAAGCTGCCGAAAAATTTCTCGTAATTCTCGCGGTCAGTTTTAAGCATTTTTTCAAGCTCGCTTTTAATCTTTTTCTCAACTGTTTTAGCTATGAGCTTTAACTGTGCATCGTGCTGTAAAACCTCACGGGAAATATTAAGCGATAAATCCTCACTATCAATAATACCCTTTACAAAGCTGAAATAATCGGGCAATAAATCAGCGCATTTATCCATAATAAGCACACCGCTTGAATAAAGTTGAAGTCCCTTTTCAAACTCTTTGGTGTAGTAATCGAACGGTGGTTTTTCGGGTATAAAAAGAAGCGCGGTGAAAGTTGCCTGACCTTCTGTTTTTGTATGTATAACCCTTAAAGGATCGGTGAAGTCAAAAAACTTTTCTTTATAGAAATTGTTATAATCTTCAACCTTTATATCCTTCTTATCTTTTTTCCAAATAGGCACCATACTGTTGAGTGTTCTGTCTTCAACAACATCCTCATACTCGCCTTCCTTACCTTCTATCGGCTTTTTGGTGGTAAACTTCATTTTTATAGGGTGTCGAATATAATCGGAATACTTTTTGACAATTGAACTGATACGGTATTGATCTAAAAACTCATCGTAATTTTCGTCATCTGTTGACTCTCTTATTTTTAGAGTGACCTCTGTGCCTACTGTATCCTTTTCGCAAGGCTCTACTGTATAACCGTCAGCACCCTTTGATTTCCAACAGAAAGCAGAATCAGAACCAAATGCTTTTGATTTCACCTCTACCTCATCACTTACCATAAACGCCGAATAAAAGCCAACGCCGAACTGACCGATTATATCAACATTCTCGGCTTTTTCATTATCGTTTTTAAAGCTATAAGAGCCACTCTTTGCTATGGTCCCGAGGTTTGAATCAAGCTCTTCCTCGGTCATACCGCAACCGTTGTCAATAACTTTAAGCGTTCTGTTATCCTTATCAAGCTCCAACCGTATTACAAAGTCATCCGGAGCAATACCAACTGAATTATCGGTAAGGGATTTAAAGTACAACTTATCGAGCGCATCAGAAGCATTTGATATAAGCTCACGCAAAAAGATTTCTTTATGGGTATAGATAGAGTTAATCATCATATCCATAAGTTTTTTTGATTCTGATTTAAACTGTTTCGTTCGCATAATTAGTTTACCACCTGTTTTAATTTTCTTTGGTGAATGTGAATTCACCGTCTTTAAAGTCACATATAACAGTATCGCCGTTTTTAATACTGCCGTCAAGTATTTTTTCGCTCAATTTATCTTCAATATCATTTTGTATCTCACGGCGAAGCGGACGAGCACCATAGGTATCATCAAACCCTTTTTCTGAGAGCTTATCAATAAGCTCATCTGTAAACCTTGCCGTAATATTAAGGTTAGCAAGACGCTTATTAAGATTTTCAAGCATTTTTGATGCAATTACCTTTATTTCCTCTTTATTCAACCTTGAAAATACGATAATATCATCAACACGGTTTAAAAACTCGGGCCTGAAAGCACTTTTAAGCTCGCCTAATACTTTTTCCTTAATATCGGTATTATCGGCATTATCCGATGAACTGTCACCAAAACCAAAGCTGACTTTTTTCTCAGTTATAAGGCGCGCGCCTATATTGGAGGTCATAATAATAACCGTGTTTTTAAAATCAACCTTTCTGCCCTGAGAGTCGGTAAGAATACCATCTTCGAGAATTTGAAGGAGAATATTAAACACATCAGGGTGAGCCTTTTCGATTTCATCGAATAAGACCACAGAGTAAGGATGGCGGCGCACCTTTTCGGTAAGCTGACCACCCTCCTCAAATCCCACATAACCGGGAGGCGAGCCAATAAGGCGTGATACTGTATGCTTTTCCATATATTCGGACATATCAAGCCTTATCATCATACTCTCACTGCCGAACATAGCTTCGGCAAGTGCCTTACAAAGCTCGGTTTTACCCACACCGGTAGGTCCTAAGAATATAAACGAGCCGATGGGCCTCTTGGGGTCTTTAAGCCCTACCCTGCCTCGGCGGATTGCTTTTGCTACTGCGCTTACCGCCTCATTTTGACCGATTAGCCGGTTATGAAGTTCATCTTCAAGCCTTAAAAGCCTCTCGCTCTCCTCCTCTGTAAGCTGAGATACCGGAACACCTGTCCAGGAAGAAACTATTTCGGCAATCGTTTCACCGGTTACTTCACCCGAAGTATGAGCGTTTTGAGCGTGCCATTTTTCCCTCATATCGTTGAGCTGATTTGTTTTCTCATTTATATCGTCACGAATACCTGCCGCACGCTCAAATTCCTGAGATTTAATTGCATCCTCTTTTTCAGCTTGAAGCGCGGCAATCTTATTTTCGAGCGTTTTTAAATCATCCGGAGCGGCGCAAGCCGAGAGCCGTACCTTAGAGGCCGCCTCATCTATAAGGTCTATTGCCTTATCGGGTAAAAATCTGTCGTTAATATATCTTGCAGACAGTTTCACAGCCGATATCACGGCATCGTCGGTTATTTTAACCTTGTGATGCGCCTCATATTTATCTTTAAGACCTCTTAAAATCTTTACTGCATCATCTTCGCTCGGCTCTGATACGGTTACAGGTTGAAATCTTCTTTCAAGTGCCGAATCCTTTTCTATATTCTTTCGGTATTCGCTGATTGTAGTAGCGCCGATAACCTGGAAATCGCCCCTTGCAAGAGATGGCTTTAAAATATTTGCCGCATCTGTTGAACCCTCCGCAGAACCGGCGCCTATAATTGTGTGCACCTCATCAATAAAAAGAATTATATCAGAAGATTTTTTCACTTCGTTTATAACGGATTTTATTCTCTCTTCAAAGTCACCACGGTACTTAGTACCGGCTATCATACCTGTAAGGTCAAGCGAAAACAATCTCTTGCCGACAAGTATTTCAGGTACATCACCGGATGAAATCTTTTGTGCTAAACCTTCGACTACCGCCGTTTTACCAACTCCCGGCTCTCCAATTAAGCAGGGGTTGTTTTTTGTTCTGCGGCAGAGAATTTGTATAACCCTTTCAATTTCCTCCGATCTGCCTATTACAGGATCGAGTTTACCTTTCTTTGCCTGTTCAGTAAGATCAATGCCGTATTTATTAAGTCCCGATTTTTTACCGTTATTTTTTTTGTTATCAGAAGTGTCGAAATCGCCGTCACCTATCTCACCGGACATATCCTCAGCGCTTATACCTGCTTCACTTAACGCCTTAGATGTAAGTGCTGATATATCAACACCCAACTCACTTAAAAACCTTATTGCAAAGCTCTCGCCCTCGCTTAAAATAGCAATAAGTATATGCTCGGTTCCAACAAACTTTTTACCAAGCGAAGTACAACCGGCTATTGCTGATTCAATAACGCGCTTTGCTCTCGGTGTGAAGTAATCCGGCGATAACCTTGTAGGAGTTCCGACACCTATACTCTTTCGCATTTCATTTTCAAAATTTTCAGCGGTCACACCGCTTTCATTGAGAACTGCGGCGGCAACGCCGCTGCCTACGCGCAATAGACCTAAAAGCAGGTGTTCACTGCCCACATAGGTATGCCCCAATATCTGAGCAGAGTTAATCGCCTGATTTAAAGCCTCATTTGCCTTCTCCGTAAATCCAGAAAAATTATATTTCATATAAATACCTCCTATCAGAGTGAATTTCTTACCATTTCAGCGCGAAACGCATCGCGTTCACTTTCGGTCATACTGCCGTATTTCTTCATAAGCATATACGGCTGACCTTCAATAAGTATTTTAATGGGGTTAATATCATCACTGATAAATCCGCGGTTAATACCGAGCTTTACCCTGCTTATCAGCGTTATAAGTTCGTTGCTTGAAAGTACTCTCGCATATTTGAGTGTTCCCAACGCCCGCATACATAAGTCCTCGGTTTGCACGGAATTAAGCCCCTCTTGCAGCTTGCGCTCTTTATCAATTAACTGTTGTGAAATAACCTTTAAATTGTCAATAGCATTTTTCTCGCTAATACCTAAGGTTATTTGATTTGAAATTTGATAAAGCGAGCCGGATGCGCCTGAGCCTTCGCCGTACATACCCCGTACAGTAAAACCAATTTTATTAACCGACTTTGTAATAGATAAAATATCGCCATTGCCTTCACTGACAGGCAGATGTAACATTACCGAAGCACGAAGTCCTGTGCCGAGATTTGTAGGACATTCCGTGATAAACCCCAAGGTATTATCAAAAGCGAGGTTAAGTTTTTTGCAAAACGCATCATCAATACTGTTAGCAATCTCATACGCTTTTTCGAGCTGTAATCCCGGTAAAATCACCTGAATTCTTATGTGGTCTTCCTCGCCTATCATAATGCTGACGGTTTCATCATCCGATAAAATTATTGCCTTATTATCTGAATTCAATACAAACTCTCTGCTTGCTATATGCCTTTCGAGCATAGAATAACGCTCATTATCCGGCACATCGCTCATATCGATAAAATTAAGCGCATTAATGCCGGGCAATTTTATATCCGATATTGCATTTTTGATTATTTCGTTTACCTCTTTACGCTGAGCGGCACTCATTTTTGCAGGAAACGGATAACCGTTTATATTACGAGCAAGGCGAATTCTTGTGCTTACCGCAATATCACCGTCCGGCGCGGTGTTATTATACCAATAGCTCATTGTTTAGCCTCCAACTCTTTAATTCTATCTCGTATTACCGCCGCCTGTTCGAACTTTTCCTCAGCAATAAGCCTTGAAAGCTCAGTTTTAAGCGCAACAATACTACTATTTTCCTTATTCTCATTTTTGCCTGATGTTTCCGGTGTCTTGCCGATATGCTTAACCGAGCCGTGAACTCTCTTAACATAAGGTAAAAATTCATTATAAAATGTTTTATAACAATCAGGACAGCCGGCTTTGCCGGTAAGCGCTATATCATTAAATGTACTGCCGCAACACTCACATCTTTTCTCTTTCCCCTTAGAATTTAAAGCTGATGTTTCGCCAAACATAGTAGCAAGCATACTGTTAAATCCACCGTCAATAGCAGAGTGGAATCCCTCGTTAGCGGCACACTCAGAACACAGGTGCATTTCCTTTGAAACGCCGTTTACAACTGTATGAATATGTGTTGTCGCTATATTCTTATTACATTTTTCACACAACATAAAAACACAATCCTTTCAAATCATATAAAGACTAACATCCACAGATAATTAAAGCTGTATCAAAAGCATTTCTTTTAAAATCGAAGCTCTGACACTGTTTCTGATTTCCGTAGGAAGTGAGTGCATAACATTTTTTGAAATTGCGGAATACATAAGTCTTGCGCTTTGCTTATCTATAAGACCTGATTCAAAGCAGTTCTCAATAAGAATTCGAGCGCTCATAGCATCAATTTCCTTGCCTATCGAGTTAATTATATGCATTATTGCGGACGAGCTATCCAAAACAACTCTTTTAATTTTGATATAACCGCCGCCACCGCGCCTGCTTTCGATAATAAATCCGTGCTCCGGAGTAAATCTTGAAGACAACACATAGTTGATTTGGCTTGGCGCACATCCTATTAAATTTGCAAACTCATTTCTTTGAATTTCCGCGGTACTCTCTTCGGACTCGTTGAGTAATTCAAGTATTCTCTCTGTTATTAAATCGCTGAGCCTCATATTCATCACCTTTTGACCTTTCCTGACCTTTATTATACACCAAAGTCAGTAAAAGTCAATAGTAAATTTTAAAAAAATTCTGTAACACTAAAACTCGCTTTTACATAGTATGTGTTGAAAGACGAAAAAGGAGGTCTTTATATTATGTGTAATAATTGTATGGGTGGAAATTGCAGCTGGATTATAATTCTTATTCTCTTACTCACCTGCTGTGGCGGCAACAATGATAACGGTTGTGGCTGTGGCTGCGGTTGCGGTAACTAAGTTTAAATAATCCATAAAGGAAGACGGCGCCCACTTTCGTGGGCGCCGTCCCCTATTTAAGACTTAATTAAATTTCTGCAAAGTACTTGATTGTACGAACCATCTGGCTTGTGTAGCTGTTCTCGTTATCATACCAAGAAACAACCTGTACCTGATAGGTATCATCATCAATCTTAGTTACCATTGTCTGAGTAGCATCGAAGAGTGAGCCGTAGGTAATGCCTATAATATCGGAAGATACAAGCGGCTCCTCTGTGTAACCGAAGGATGCACTTGAAGCTGCCTTCATAGCGGCATTGATGCCTTCAACTGTTATATCCTTGCCCTTAACAACTGCTACAAGGATGGTAGTAGAACCTGTCGGTACCGGAACACGCTGAGCAGAACCGATGAGCTTGCCGTTAAGCTCAGGGATAACAAGACCAATAGCCTTAGCAGCGCCGGTTGAGTTAGGAACTATATTAACTGCCGCTGCACGAGCACGGCGAAGGTCGCCCTTTCTGTGCGGACCGTCAAGAACCATCTGATCGCCTGTGAAAGCGTGAACAGTGGTCATAATACCGCTTTGGATAGGAGCATACTTATTAAGAGCGTTAGCCATAGGAGCTAAGCAGTTAGTAGTACAAGAAGCAGCGGAAATAATCTTATCCTCTTTAGTGAGAGTATTCTCGTTAACGCTGAAAACGATTGTAGGAAGATCCTTGCCTGCCGGAGCAGAAATAACAACCTTCTTAGCACCTGCGTCGATATGAGCCTGGCTCTTCTCCTTTGAGCAATAGAAACCTGTGCACTCAAGAACAACATCAACACCGATTTCACCCCAAGGAAGATCAGCGGCGTTTTTCTCAGCATAGATTTTGATGGTTTTACCGTCAACCGTGATGCTATCCTCGCCTGCTTCAACCTTATCAGCCAAAGCATATCTGCCCTGAGCAGAATCATACTTTAAAAGATGAGCGAGCATTGCGGGGCTTGTAAGATCGTTGATAGCAACTATCTCGTAACCCTCAGCACCGAACATCTGGCGGAATGCCAAACGGCCGATACGACCAAAACCATTGATTGCAACTTTTACCATAATTAGAAAACCTCCTAAAATTTTTACTTTTCCTATTTTAACCTATTTTTATTGATTTTTCAAGCTATTTTAATAAATATTTAGTAATTTTTAGAGTTTACGAGCATTTCTGCGGCTTTGATACCGTCAACCGCCGCTGAAACTATACCTCCGGCATACCCTGCGCCCTCTCCGCAGGGATATACGCCGATTGCGCTTATACTCTGTAAATTCTCGCCTCTTATTATTCTTACAGGCGATGACGAACGCGTTTCGGGAGCGGTAAGTATAGCATCATAATCCGCAAAGCCCTTAATTTTTTTATCCATAAAAATTATACCCGATTTAAGAGAATAAGTAATAAACTCAGGCAGTATTTTCCCAATATCGTATAGTTCATATTCAGGTTTTACAGTAGGCTTTATACTTCCGATTTTGTTTTCGGATTTACCTAAGAAATAACCCACACTACATACCGGCATACTGCCGCCGCAGGCGTTATATGCGCGGCGTTCGATTTCTCTTTGAAAATCTATCCCGCCTAACACATCATTGCCGTCTATATCATCAGGCGCAACGCCCACAAGAAGCGCACTGTTTGCATTAGCGCCCGCGCGCGCATTATAGCTCATACCGTTGGTGACAAGTCCGCCTTGCTCGCTTGAAGCGTTCACAACAAAACCGCCCGGGCACATACAAAAAGTAAAAACGCCCCTGCCTGACGGCAAATGAACCGCGAGCTTATAATCAGCTGGACTTAAATTTTTGTGAGAAGCAAATTTGCCGTAAAGGGCACTATTGATTTTGCTTTGCAGATGCTCAATTCTGACGCCTACGGCAAACGGCTTTCTGCACATATCAAATCCACTGTCTTTAAGGCTTTTGAATGTATCTCTTGCGGAATGACCGATACATAAAAAAACATTTTCGGTATTTATAATATCCCCGTTTGCTTTAACCCCAACCGCTTTTCCGTTTTTAACAATTACTTCGTCAACACAGGCATTAAATCTTATTTCGCCGCCAAGCCTTATTATTTCTTTCCTGATGTTTTTAACTACATTGCGCAGTACATCGGTGCCGATATGAGGCTTTGCATCGTATAGAATATTCTCGTTTGCTCCAAATTCGGCAAAGGCTTTAAGCACTGCTCTGACACGGTAGTCTTTAATACCGGTGTTCAGCTTACCGTCTGAAAAAGTGCCGGCGCCGCCTTCACCAAATTGAATATTTGAACTCTCATCAAGGCTTTTGCCGCTGAAAAATTTTTTTATATCCTCAGTTCTTTTATCAACATCACTGCCGCGTTCTAAAATCAGCGGTGAAACACCTGCGCGAGCGAGCGTCAACGCGGCAAACATACCCGAGGGACCAAATCCAACTATAACCGGTCGGTTTTCAGGAATGTTTACCGCCTTTTTAAAGATGTATTTTTCCTCAATATACTTTTTTGCGTTTTTGTTTTTATTTAAAAACTCTTCCTCATTCTTAACTTTAACAATTACCGAACAACAAAAGCGAGGTTTTCTTCCGCGAGCATCAATAGCCTTTTTATATAAACTCGCAGAAACGATAGAGCCCTCAGGCTCTACCGTTTTGTTTATTTCTTCTTTTAGATTTTTAAAATCCGTTTCAATCGGTAGAATAAGATTATCAATTCTTATCATCTGAATATTCCTTTAATATACTGTCCGCCGCACAAAATGCGCTTGAAAAGGCGAAATGAAGATTATAACCGCCGCAATCTCCGTCAATATCAAGTATTTCACCAATAGCAAAAACACCATTATCGAGTTTATATCTCATACTTTTATCATCGAAGCTATTGGTATCAAGTCCTCCGGCGGTAACCTGAGAATTATCAAAGCCGGTATTTGAAATAACGCAAAAACTGAATTTTTTAATAATCTTTGCGATTTTTTCAATGTCTTTATCTTCCAACTGCGATACCTTTTCCGACAACTTAAATCCTGCGGCTTTTATTATTGACTGACCGAGCCTCTTATTCAAAGCCCCTGATAAAAACTCACTGAGTTCTCTGTAAGCCAAATTGTTTTTAAGCAGTTTGAGCATTGAAATAACATCTTCAAGCTCACATTCGGGCATAAGGTCAAGACGGATTTTTTTATCACCTTTTTGTCGCTCGACTTCTCTTGCAATTTGTAATATCGGCGGTCCCGAAAGCCCGTAATCACAAAAAAGCACTTCTCCGGTTTCCTGCCTTATTACACTATCATTTATTATAAGAGTAGCCGAGGCATTTACCTTTATGCCTTTCAGTGACTTTACAACATCCGTTTCGGTTTTTACCTGAACAATAGCAGGAGTTGTAAAAACGGTTTTTATTCCTTTGGATTTTAAAAGGCGCAAAAAACCGCCGTCACATCCGAGCTTAACACCACCCGAATAAAGCCCTGCCGCAAAAACAATCCTTCTTGCCGAAAATTCGCCGCCTTTTGTAAAAATCCTATAAAAGCCGTTTGTCCTTACAAAATCAGTCACTTGGCAATCAACATAAGTATCAACGCCGAGTGCATCAGAGGAAAACCTCAGCGCGTCAACTACTGACGACGCTTGAAGTGATTTGGGATAAGCTCTTCCGGTTTCATCATAATAAAAAGGTACGCCGAGTGATAGGAAAAACTCAGATATTTTCTCGTTATCATATTTGCTTAAAGCATACTCGGCAAACGCCGCATTATTACCGTGAAAATGGCTGAGGGCTTCATCGCTGTTTGTTATATTGCACCTACCGTTGCCGGTAGTTATCAGCTTTTTACCTACGCGCGAAAGTCTTTCTAAAATCGCAACAGAAATGTTTTTATTTCTCTGCTTTATGTAAACCGCCGCCGCAAGACCCGAGGCTCCTCCGCCTATAATACAAACATCAAATATCTTACTCATATTTAAAAACGCTCATCATCATCACGAGTTTCTCTGAACCTTGCCGCAAACGAGGGAACCTGCCCGTCCATATACAAATGCGCAAGCTCACCAAACCGGTTACATCTGAAATATGCGGTGCCCTCCTCACGCTCTTCGGTGGCAATAACAGTAATTCCCGTTGGAGAGCATACCGTACCCTGCCATAAAACAACAGGCGAAACTCCCAAAAGATGCGAGAGTAAAACACACTGAATACCAAAGTGGCAAAAGAAAACAACGGTATCGTGATTAGGTCTTAAAACCTTATAGCAGGCACCCTCACGCACATAACCGTATTCCGCCAGAAAATCATCAAGCTCACGGCATACACTTTCATAGACCTCGCGCACGGTACCTGTCCTCATAATATCCGATTCGAGCCATTTATCCTTATCATAAAGCTCTGCGGTTTTTGTCCACCGGCTGGGCACTAAATCCCACGGTATGCGTTTTTTACCCGTTTCCTCATCAATAATATACCCGGGGAATTCACGCAACCAATCAAGAATTTGCGCTTTTCTGCCGGTAATACTGAGCGTCGGAGCCGCAGTGTCCTTAGCGCGTCCGAGTGGCGAACAATAAAACTTTGTTACCATCTTATTCTTTAAATACTTAGCAAGCGCCATAGCTTCATCCCTGCCCTTTGGTGTCAAGCTATCATTAACATAATCGGGGTCGCCATGCCGTATCATTACAATTTTCATATTATCACCTATATTGATACTACCACATTCTCAATAAAAAATCAACACGAAAGCAATTATATAGACCTCTGTCACTGTGCCGCGTTTCTGTAATATTCTACGATTACGGTTAAAGAAAGCGGCAGCGCGAGCATACCCATAATTCCTGCTATCTTTAATCCCAAGAACATAGCAACAAGTGTAAATATCGGATTTATGCCCATTTGCGCTCCGATTATTTTCGGCTCGGTAAAATTACGAACTATGAGAATAATACAATAGGAAATTAAAAGTCCGAGCCCAAGAAAATATTTCTGACCTAAAAACTCAATTATTGATCAGGGTATCAGCACTGTACCCACACCGAGAATTGGAAGTGCATCTACCAAAGCCACAACAAATGCAATCAAAACAGGGTTTTTAACACCGAGAATTATAAAAGCGATTATAAGCTGTACAAATGTTATAAGCGATAAAATCGTATATCCTTTTATGAGCTTGTATGTGTTCTTATGAAGTATATTTTTGAGCTTTACAATTTTTTCGGATTTGCCTGTTGGAAAAACACCGAGGACAAATTTTTTAAGCCTGTCAAAATCCTTTGCTATATAACAACTTGCCACAACCGTTACAACTCCGGTGACAAGAAAAGTCGGCAGTCCTTTAATCATTGCAGTCGCCACCGACGATATAAAATCAGTAGCTGATAGTAAAACGCTGCTTGCTGCCTTTGTTATAACATTTTCTATATTGCTTTTTTGTGCCTCTGTTAAAGTGTGCATTTTTTTAAAAGCAATATCCCTCAAACCAAGCAGTGAATTTTCAATTTCGGAAAACAACTTCGGCATATACCCCATCAGGCCTATGAGCCTGTTTCCTAACGCCCAAAGCATCAGTGAAATTCCGGCAAAAAACAATATACATATTATTACAGTAAGAAAAACCGCACTGTACTGTTTTTTTACCGAAAATCTCTCCGATATGATTTTTGCCGGTTTTTGAACTGCAAAGGCGATTATAACACCGATAATAAAAGGAAATATATACGGCGGCATATATCTCAAAGCAAAAACAACCGCTCCGATTATTGTAATAAAATACAGTGCATTTATTAAAAATTCTTTCTTATATTCCGTATTCATTTTATCACCCATTAAATAATATTTCCGAAAAAGTGAAAAAATGGGTTGATTTTTTCAAAAAAGTGTAATATAATTGTGGACAGCGTTTTTCACAGGAGGACATATATGGACAAAGATTATTATATGCTTGTAAACTCCAAGGTTCTGCCCGAGGTGTTTAAGGGTGTTATACTTGCTAAGGAGCTTTTGTCCTCAGGTAAGGCTTCCAACACATCAAAAGCAGTTAAAATGGCAGGTATATCCCGAAGTGCTTATTACAAATATAAGGACAGTGTTTTCAGATACGAAACCACGGAAAATCACGAACTAAGGCTCAGAGCGTTGTTATGTGATAAATCCGGTGTGTTTTCTGAAATGACATCTGTTCTTTCGAGCTACGGGGCAAATATAATAACCGTTAATCAGAGTAAACCCATTGACGGTACCGCTTCGGTAACGCTTACAGTCAGGACAGATAACACTAAAATCCACACTACCGAGCTTTTAACTCATTTAAAGTCGGTGGATGGCATTATTTCAATCAGAGAGGCGTAAAAAATGATTTATACGGCAATTTTGGGCCACGGAACAGTTGGCTCCGGTGTGGCTGAAATTATGATAAAGCATAACAAGCGAGTTTGCGAGCGTGTGCGTGATGACATTGAAGTTAAGTATATACTTGAACTTCGCGATTTCAGTAGTCTTTCTTACGGTGATAAATTCACAAAGGATTTTGAGAAAATATTAAGCGATAAGGAAGTTAAAATTGTAGCTGAGGTTATGGGTGGTATAAACCCCGCCTATGACTTTGTTAAAAGATGTCTGCTTGC
>CADBOD010000088.1 GCA_902796165.1 Oscillospiraceae bacterium
CTATAAAAATATTAAAACCGTATTCACGATACATAATATTCAGTATCAGGGGAAATACGGTATGGAGTTGTACGGTGATGTTTTAGGTCTGCCTGAGGGTAGAGAAAGCATTGTTGAATATGATTCGTGTGTAAATCTTATGAAGGGCGCAATTCAGTGTTCCGATAAGGTAACTACCGTATCTCCGACATACTCTCACGAAATTTTAGACCCGTTTTATTCCCACGGACTTGATGCGATTTTAAAGAAGTTCACATATAAGCTCACGGGTATTGTGAACGGTATAGATACAGATGTTTATAATCCCGAAACGGACCCGGCAATATTCAAAAACTATACAGTCGATACCATAAAGAATAAATCGGTAAACAAAGAAGAGCTTCAAAAGCAGATGAATTTACCCGTTAAATCGGTGCCGGTTATCGGTATGGTAACTCGCCTTGTAAAGCATAAGGGCTTAGACCTTGTAAAATGCGTTTTTGAGGAAATTTTAAAGGCGGATTTGCAGGTTGTGATTTTAGGCTCGGGTGAGTGGGAATTTGAAACATTTTTCTATGATATGGCTAAAAAGTATCCTGATAAGGTGGCGTTAAAGCTCGGGTTTGATGCAACACTTGCACATAGAATATATGCCGGAGCGGATATATTCTTAATGCCGAGTTTAAGCGAACCTTGCGGACTTGCTCAAATGGTGGCATTGCGTTACGGAACTGTGCCGATAGTGAGAAAAACCGGCGGTCTTAATGATACCATTTCCGATAGCGGCGACGGTTTGGGCAACGGCTTTACATTTGCTGATTTCAACGCTCACGAAATGCTTAATGCGGTGTGGCGCGCGGTAGGCGGCTATAAGGATAAAAAAGGTTGGGATTTGCTTCGTACCCGTTGTATGAAATGTGATAACAGTTGGGGTGCATCAGCAAGAGCGTATATAGGGCTTTATAAAGAGCTTGTAGGTTAATAACATTTTTTGCAGAGCATATCGGATTTCCGGTATGCTCTTATTTATTATATAATTAAATATTATTAAAAAAATATTGCTTTGGATAGCCGGATATGTTACAATAATTTGTAATATTGGGATTTTATATCTTTTTGGAGGTGGAGTGGTTTGCGAATACTCGGAATTGACCCGGGATATGCGATTGTAGGCTATGGTGTTGTGGATTTTGACGGCTTGCGATTCAGCACGGTAGGCTATGGCTCAATTACAACAGAAGCAAACACACCGTTTCCAAAACGCCTTAAAGCTATATATGATGATATTATTACGGTCATAGAAAAGTATAATCCGGAGTGTATGTCAATAGAAAGGTTGTATTTTAATACCAACACAACAACCGCTATTGATGTTGCCCAGGCACGCGGCGTTATAATGCTCGCGGCCGAGAGTAAAGCACTTAGCATATACGAATATACTCCGCTTCAAGTAAAGCAAGCTATAACGGGCTACGGCAGGGCGGAAAAGCATCAGGTTATGGAAATGGTAAAAAAGCTCTTGTCGCTTTCGCAGGTACCTAAGCCTGATGATACCGCGGATGCGCTTGCGCTTACGGTTTGCCACGGTCATAGCAGCGGCGGATTAAACGCCATAGGAAGAGGGATAACAGGATGATTGCTTCGTTAAACGGAAAAGTTATTTATAAGGATGAAAGCTCGGCGGTTATCGAATGCGGCGGAGTTGGAATAAAGTGTTTTGTAACCAAAAAAACTCTCGGTGCATTGGGCAATATCGGCAGTAACGCTTTTTTACATACCTGCCTTATTGTCAAGGAAGACGCACTTGATATTTACGGCTTTTTATCGCGCGGTGAGCTTGATGTTTTTAAGCTCTTAACCTCTGTAAGCGGCGTGGGTGCCAAGATAGGCTTGGCAATTCTTTCGGAGATTGATTATGAAAAGGTGCTTTTGCTTATTGCAAGCGCAGATGCAAAATCGCTTACAGCGGCGCCGGGCGTTGGTATTAAGCTCGCTCAAAGAATGGTACTTGAACTTAAAGATAAAGTAGGCTCTATTGCCACGGATGATGTGCTTGATGTTGTAAGCACAGTTGGAAACGCCAATTCCAATACATCCTCAAAGGAGGCAATAGAGGCGCTTGTATCACTCGGATACTCGCAAAGCGAGGCTTCTTTGGCGGTAGGAAAGCTCGATAGTTCACTGCCCGTGGATGATTTAATACGCGGCGCATTAAAGACATTGGCGAGGGGGATATAACGGATGATAGAAGATATGGATTTTGAAAATCGGATAGTATCGCCGGAGTTTACCGGTATCGAGGATGATGCAGAAATCACTCTCAGACCGAAAACCCTTTCGGATTATATCGGGCAGGATAAGGTTAAGGATAATCTGAGCATTTATATCGAAGCGGCAAAAAAGAGAAAAGAAAGTCTTGACCATGTTTTGCTTTACGGCCCTCCGGGACTTGGTAAAACTACACTTGCCGGCATAATAGCTCACGAAATGGGCGTGAATTTAAGAGTTACATCCGGACCGGCGATTGAAAAGCAGGGCGATTTGGTTGCCATACTGACCGCTTTGAATGACGGTGATGTTCTGTTTATTGATGAAATTCACAGGCTATCCCGTAGTATTGAGGAAATTTTGTATCCGGCTATGGA
>CADBOD010000089.1 GCA_902796165.1 Oscillospiraceae bacterium
ATGGTGCGGGTGACAGGAATCGAACCTGCATGTCATTGACACTAGATCCTAAGTCTAGCGCGTCTGCCAGTTCCGCCACACCCGCTTATCGATAAGTACGACCCGTTTATTTTACTTTAATTTCTCGCAAATGTCAAGATTTTAATTAAGGCCGAAGCTCACCGATATCGCTTTATCCACCATATTCATCGATTTATTATCAAGAGTTCCCATTTTTTCTTTAAGTCGCGTTTTGTCTATTGTGCGAACCTGTTCAAGTAAAACGATAGAATCCTTTGCAAGTCCGCTGCCGTTTGCGCTTAAATTTATGTGAGTAGGCAGACTGCTTTTATCCTGTTGGCTGGTAATCGCCGCTGCAATCACTGTGGGACTGTATTTATTTCCAACATCGTTTTGCACTATCAGCACAGGTCTTATACCCCCCTGCTCAGACCCCACCACAGGACTTAAATCAGCATAATATATTTCTCCGCGTTTAACATTCATTTACTTTCACACTCCGAACTGTTCTAACCATATTTTTGCCCGATTTTTTGTTTTATAAACACCGGAAGAAATCTTTTATTACAGTCTATGTGAAAAACAATTCAGCGGTTCTTTTTTTAGCTTGATTTTAATTGAGTTATGTGGTAATATAATTATAGTTTCCTGACATAAAGGTTTTCTGAGTGAAAGGTGACGGCAGTAAATACAGCCGCACCCAAAATGGTGCGGCTTTGATTTTTAGGAGGAAAAAATATGGAATCAAGAGTTGCGGTTATCAGCATAATAGTTGAGGACAGAGAGGCTACTGAAAAGCTCAATCACATTCTTCACGAATACGGTGACTTTATAATCGGCAGAATGGGTATTCCCTATCGTGAGAGAAAAATAAACATTATCTCGGTTGCATTAGACGCGCCGCAGGATACAATATCTGCGCTGTCAGGCAAAATCGGTGCTATTGACGGTATCACCGCAAAAACCGCTTATTCCAATGTTGGTTGAAGCATACAGGCTTATTGATGAGCTTGAAAATAATAAACGGTTATCGGTTAACAAATGGCTCAGGCTTATAAAGGCGTTCAATAAAGAAACCGCCGCTTATGCCGCCGAAAAAGCCATAAGAATTCGCAGGGAAATTTACGGCGATGATGTTTACATCAGAGGTCTTATTGAAATAAGTAATATCTGCAAGAACGATTGCCTTTATTGCGGCATAAGGCACAGCAATAAAAACTGTGATAGATATCGGCTTGATATTAACGATATCCTTGAATGTTGTAAAGAAGGATACCGACTCGGTTTTCGCACTTTTGTTCTGCAAGGCGGTGAGGACCCGTATTACACCGATGATATTCTTGTGGATATAATTAAAGCAATAAAAACCGATTATAAAGACTGTGCTGTTACGCTCAGTCTTGGAGAGCGAAGCGAAGAAAGCTATAAACGCCTGTTTGACGCCGGAGCTGACAGATATTTGCTTCGACACGAAACGGCGAATGAATTGCACTATAAAAAACTGCATCCCGATAATATGTCTTATAATTTGAGGATGAATTGTTTGAAATCTCTTAGAAAAATCGGTTTTCAAGTTGGCTGTGGTATGATGATAGGCTCCCCTTATCAAACGGATGAGAATTTGGCAAATGATATGAAATTCATTGAGGAGTTTTCACCCGATATGTGCGGAATTGGTCCTTTTATCCCCCACGCCGATACACCCTTTAAGGATAAATCAGCCGGAAGCGGTGAGCTTACATGCTATCTTTTATCGCTTATAAGGATTTTAAAGCCCAATATTCTATTACCCGCCACTACGGCGCTTGGCACAGTTGATGCGTTTGGTCGTGAAAAAGGGTTGCTTTCCGGAGCAAATGTTTTGATGCCCAATCTGTCACCTGTGGCTGTGAGAAAAAAATATTCACTATATAACAATAAAATTTGCACCGGCGAAGAGGCGGCTGAATGTTTAGTATGCCTTAAAGGTCGCGTCAAAAACGCAGGCTTTCATATTGTGGAAAGCCGCGGCGATATCAAGTTAATATGAGGAGAAAAATTTATGGCAATTTACAATCCAAAGTCATTAAAAGCTGAAGAGTTTATAAACGATGAAGAAATCAGAGCAACTCTAAAATATGCTGAGGAAAACAAGCACAACGAAGAACTCATTGACCGGATACTTGAAAAAGCAAGGCCGAAGAAAAAGGATAACGGCTATGTCTGTACAGGACTTACGCACCGTGAGGCTTCCGTTCTTCTTGCTTGTGATATTCCCGAAAAAACAGAGAAAATTTTTGAAATAGCGGAAGAAATCAAGCTGGCATATTACGGCAACAGAATTGTTCTTTTTGCTCCGCTTTATCTTTCAAATTACTGTGTAAACGGATGTCTTTACTGCCCGTATCATTATAAAAACAAGCATATTCCACGCCGCAAGCTCACTCAGGAAGAGGTTAAAAAGGAAGTTATTGCGCTTCAGGATATGGGACATAAGCGTTTAGCTATTGAAGCCGGAGAAGACCCCGTAAACAATCCGATTGAGTATATACTCGAATGTATTAAAACCATTTACAGTATTAAGCATAAAAACGGCGCTATCAGGCGAGTAAATGTAAATATAGCGGCAACCACCGTTGAAAACTATAAAAAACTCAAAGATGCCGGAATCGGCACATATATTCTCTTCCAGGAAACATATCATAAAGAAAGCTATTTAAGGCTTCATCCAACCGGACCTAAACACGATTACGATTATCATACCGAAGCTATGGACCGTGCTATGGAAGGCGGGATTGACGATGTAGGTCTTGGTGTATTATTCGGCTTAGAGCTTTATAAATATGAATTTGCCGGTCTTCTTATGCACGCAGAGCACCTTGAAGCAGTTCACGGTGTGGGGCCGCACACAATCAGCGTTCCCAGAGTAAAGAGGGCTGATGATATCGACCCCGAGCAGTTTGATAATTCAATTTCAGATGAAACATTTGAAAAAATCACCGCTTGCATTCGCCTCGCGGTACCTTATACCGGTATGATTGTATCGACCCGTGAAAACGAAGAAGTGCGCTCTAAGATGCTTAAAATAGGTATATCTCAGGTAAGCGGCGGTTCGCGCACATCAGTTGGCGGTTATGCCGAAGAAGAGCGCCCGCACGATACCGAACAGTTTGATGTTTCGGATCAACGCACACTTGATGAAGTAGTTCATTGGCTGATGCAAAACGGACATATTCCCTCTTTTTGCACCGCTTGCTACCGTGAAGGCCGCACGGGCGATAGATTTATGAGCCTTTGCAAAAGCGGTCAAATTCTCAACTGTTGCCACCCCAACGCTCTGATGACGCTTGCCGAATACCTTGTTGACTATGCAAAGCCTAAAACACAAGAGCTTGGTTGGAAGGTTATAGAAAAAGAGTTGGAAAAGATACCAAAAGATAAGGTGCGCGAAATCGCAAGAGATAATATTGAAGCAATTAAAAATTCAAATCGCCGTGATTTCAGATTTTGAGGTGATATAATGCCGCTTAACGAAACCCCCGCCGCAGAGCGTGTGCATATAGGTTTTTTCGGCGCAAGAAACGCCGGAAAATCAAGCCTTGTTAATGCGGTTACCGGTCAATCAATGAGCGTTGTATCCGATATTAAAGGCACTACCACCGATGCGGTTCAGAAAACAATGGAAATTTTACCTATCGGTCCGGTCGTAATAATTGACACTCCGGGTTTTGATGATATAGGCGCTCTCGGTGAACTTCGCATAGAGAAAACAAAGCAGGCTTTAAGAAAAACCGATATTGCGGTGATTGTTGTTGATTCAACCGTGGGCATTACCGATACCGACCGAAAGCTGATTTCCATGCTTTCAAATACTCCGCATATTATCGCTTACAATAAAGCCGATTTAGTCAAAAAGCGTGAGGGCGAAGGTGAGAACACAATCTATGTCAGCGCAAAAACAGGCGAAAACATATATGCTCTTAAAGAAAAAATTGCCAAAATAACAGGCAGTCATAAGGAAAAAAGGATTGCCGGCGACCTTGTGGATAGTGGTGACACCGTCATTCTCGTAATACCGATTGACGAATCCGCGCCAAAAGGCAGAATTATTCTGCCTCAACAGATGGTGCTTCGCGATTTGCTTGATTCTAACTGCAAGGTTATCTGCACAAAGCCCGAAGAGTTGGAAAGCACCTTAAAAATGCTTGCAGAGCCGCCGCAACTTGTGATTACAGATTCTCAGGTATTCGGTATTGTTTCAAAAACGGTACCTAAAAGCATAAAGCTCACCTCTTTTTCTATTCTGCTTGCAAGGTACAGAGGTGTGCTGCCGTCGTTATTAAAAGGCGCTACTTTGCTCAAACATCTCAAAGACAGTGATACAGTTTTAATATCCGAAGGTTGCACGCACCATAGACAGTGTAACGATATCGGTTCTGTTAAGCTGCCAGCCTGGATTAAAGGCTTTTCAGGAAGTAACCCCAAATTCAAATACACATCCGGCGGTGAATTTCCCGATGATTTCAAAGACTACACTTTGATACTGCACTGCGGCGGATGTATGCTAAATGAAAAAGAAATGCAAAGCAGGATAAATAAGGCTGACGGCGCACATATACCCGTTGTAAATTACGGCATTGCCATTGCGTTTATGCACGGTATTTTACACCGCTCGCTTTCCCCTTTCCCCGATTTGCAAAAAATAATTGAGAACATATAAGCAACACGGACAGCTAAAAAAAGCTGTCCGTGTTCATTTGTTTAGAATATTTCTACATCCCAAGCTGTAATTCACCGTAAATATATCGCCTTCGCTGCGTTGTACAACATTATAGCAGTAATATTCGGTATCGCTTTCGTCACGCTCAAAAAATCCGCCCACTTCAAAATAGCGGATTATCTCACGACTCGGAGTAAATGTAAACACTTTTTTATTCTTTTACCTCGGCAATGGTAACGCCGCTTTCCCCTTCACCGAAAACGCCCAAGCGGTAACTTTTTATACTTCTGTGATGTTTAAGATGCGCCTGTACAGCCTTACGAAGAACTCCTGTTCCTTTACCGTGAATTATTCTTATATCGGTAATGCCTGATAATACCGCATTGTCTATATATTTATCAAGCTCAATAATTGCTTCATCCGAAGCCATACCGCGAATATCGATTTCACCCGGAACACTGCGCTCTGCCCTTGAAGTAAGTCCTGTGATATTGCGCGTTTTCGGTATGTTCCTTTTATTTTCGGATTTAATTTTTCCGAGGTCGTCAAAGCCTACCCAAAGCCTTAAAGCACCGGCTGATACAAAAACGCGTTCAGAGCCTGAATCAACCTTTAAAACCTTTGTGTTTTTATTAAGCGAACGCACGAAAACCTCATCGGATACCTCAGGCACCTTATCGAGCTTTTCGCTGAAATCGGCAGTAACCACAGGGTCTGCTTTTTCTTCCATTTCTTTAAGCGCACCCTTAAACGCCGTTCTCGCTTTATCAATACTTGCCGCGGCATTTTGAGCATTGATTTTTTTTCGTAAATCTTCAAGCTCACCTAAGAGCTCACTGGATTTTACTCTCGTGCTTTCGAGGATATTTGTTGCCTGTTCACGAGCTTTATCAATAATTTTTTGTTTCTTTATTTCAAATTCTTTTTCTTTTTCTTCAAGGCGTTTTTTCTCACCCGAAATGCGTGCCTTAACGGCGGCTATTTCTTCAGCATCTCTTTCAGCTTCAAACCGTGCCTTTTGCAAGCTGCTTACAACGCTTTCAAACCGAATATCATCTTCGCTAAGTTGTGCCTTAGCGGTTTCAATTATTTCATCGGAAATACCGAGCCTTGAAGATATAGCAAAGGCATTTGATTTTCCCGGAACGCCTACTATCAGGCGATATGTCGGTTTAAGTGTGTTTACATCAAATTCACACGAGGCGTTTTCAACATTTTCAGTATCAATGGCGTATGCTTTAAGCTCCGGAAAATGAGTTGTAACGGCGGTTTTCGCACCTATACTCAAAAGCCTCATAATTATTGCCTTTGCAAGCGCCGCGCCCTCGATAGGGTCGGTACCGGCGCAAAGCTCATCAAGCAGGACCAGTGTGTTATTATCCGCGAGTTCTAAAATTGATACAATGTTTACCATATGCGACGAAAATGTTGATAGCGACTGCGCTATGCTTTGTTCATCACCGATATCAGCAAACACCTTTGAAAATACGGAAATACTGCTATTATCATCCGCAGGTATCATAAGTCCGCACATAGACATAAGGGTAAAAAGACCCATTGTTTTAAGTGTAACTGTTTTACCTCCGGTATTAGGCCCGGTAATAATAAGTGACTGATAATCCTTACCGAGTGAAACTGTAACCGGCACAACGGCGCTTTTGGATATCAAAGGATGCCGTGCACGCTTTAAATAGATATAGCCTGTATCGTTAAGCACAGGACATATACCGCCTACTTTATACGCATATTTTGCCTTAGCAAATATTACATCGAGCTTTATAAGAACCCGGTATGAATACTCGATACTATCCGCAAATTCACCGCACGAAACCGAAAGCTCATATATAATTCTCGCTATTTCATCGGCTTCCTTAGATTCAAGCACCCTGATTTCATTGTTTGTTTCAAGTACGCTCATAGGCTCAATAAAAAGTGTAGAGCCGGAGGATGATGTGCCGTGAACAATTCCTTTTATTTCATTTTTATATTCCTGCTTTACGGGAACAACAAATCTACCGTCCCGCTGAGTGATGACGGCCTCCTGCAAATACTTTGCACTCGCCGACCTCACTATTTTTTCAAGCGATTCTCTTATTTTGGAAGATTTAGATGATATCTTGCGCCTTATATCATACAGAGTATCCGATGCATTATCGGCTATTTCGTTCGGTCCGCTTATCGCAGAAAATATTTTATCTTCAATAAATTTATTCGGATTTAACGCATTAAAATAGTGATTAAGCGTATCGTCGGCATCACTATCACTATTGCTTTTCCACGATTTTAAAGTTCTTATATTTTTTAAAACATCAGCTATATCCAAAAGCTCAGCACAGGATAGCGATGCCCCTCTTTTAGCACGGTTTAATGGGTCGATTATATTCTTAACCCCCGAAAAAGACGGCGCGCTGAATCTTGCCAAGAGCTTATAAGCGGTATCGGTTTCATCTAAAAGCGCTTGCACGCTCTGCTTATTATTCTCAGGGAACAAAGAGAGAATAGCCGCCTTACCGTCATCCGATACAGCCTCCTCGGCGACAACCGCCAACACCTTATCAAGTTCAACCGTTTTTGCGGCATGTTCAAATGAATAATCCATATTTTCCTACCTTACCGAATGATAAAAATCGAGGGTTGAAAACCTATGCTCCGACTGAAAAACTATGTACTTTTCGGTTATTTTTTCAAGTGCTGAAATATCCTTTTCGGGAATATTGAACGAATACAGGTTTTCGATATCTGAATATACAATATGGCGCATAGCGTCAAGCACGGTACTGCTCAAACGAATTGCATTTTCCTTCTTGCAATTCTCACATATCAGCGCGCCGTTATCAATCATAAAATACATCGCGTTTTCCCTATAATCACCGCAAACCGAACAAGCCACAAGGTCAGGCGCATAGCCTGAAATGGCACAAATTCTGAGCTCGGTTATAGCTTTTATAAGCGCAGGGTTCCGTTTCTTTTCCGTCATAAGATATAGCGAATTAAGCACAACCCTTAAAAACTCGTGTGCAGTTTCATCCTGTGGACCGAAAAAGGCGCAAAGCTCACAGAAGTATTGAGCGACAGACAGCACAGTCACATCACTTCCGGCACCGAAAAACACTCTGTTGGATGTGGCTTCAACAATCTTATATGTATCGCCTTTTTTATCTATATTGAAATTTGAATATGATAGTAACGCGGTAGCGCTACCGCGCTTACTTTTAACACTCTTAGCACCCGTTGCAAACGCCCTCATTATTCCGTAATCCTTAGAAAACAGCGTTAGCAACAGGTCATTATCCCCTATATTGCTCTGCCCTATTACCAGGGCGTCCGTCGTAAAGCGAATTGCAACTCACCTTGCTTTCTGCCTGCGCTTTTTTTGCAGCCGAAAACTTAATATAATCCTCCGGCTTACCCGATATAATAAACTTCAACCAATACTTTTCCTTATCCATAATGCACCTTCCCTTTACAAAATAATTATTTGCAAAACGAGGTGCGTTATATAAGGAAATTTAAGACAAAGAATCCAATCCGAATGAGCGAATTAAACCCTCTCTGTTTCGCCAATTCTCTTTTACTTTCACCCAGAGCTTCAAAGATACCTTAGTGCCGAAGAACTTTTCTATATCCCCTCTCGCAAGAGTTCCAACACGCTTTAACATATTTCCGCCCTTACCGATAACAATTACCTTATGAGAATCCCTTTCGCAATATATAACTGCTTCAACATTTACGATAGGCTCACCGGATTTGTTATCAGTTTCAAAAAATCTTTCTATATCCACCGCTATACCGTGCGGCACTTCCTTGCTCAAAAGCATTAAGAGCTTTTCTCTTATTATTTCACAAACAAATGTCTTTTCAGGCTGGTCAGTAAAATCATCTTCCGAAAAATAATGAGGCGAGGGCTTTAAAAATTTTGATATTTCGGTTTTAAAAATATCTACACCGTCACCCGTTTTTGCAGAAAGCGGAACAACCGCTTCGAATTCAAAATTGGCAGTATATGCGGTTATTATATCAAACAGTTCTTCTTTTTTATCCAACAAATCAATTTTATTTACCGCAAGCACGCAGGGTATATTTTTAGATTTAATACTTTCAAGCAGTACCGTTTCGGCTTTGGGCAGATTTTCCGCGTCAATTTTAAACGCAGGTGCTGCGTCAACCACCAAAACCGCCGCGTTTATATCACCAAGCCCTGATGATATTGCCTTGTTCATCTTATCATCAAGCAGATTTCTCGGCTTATGAAAGCCGGGAGTATCAATAAATACAAATTGGTTTTCCCCTTCTGTTAAAACGCCCATTATGCGTGTGCGGGTGGTCTGGGGCTTGTCCGATACTATTGAAACTTTTGTGCCTATAATACTGTTTAAAAGTGAAGATTTGCCTACATTTGCCCTGCCAAGCAGTGCAATAAACGCTGATTTACTCGACATTTTCTCTACCTTTCCAAATTAAGTTTACTCATTACCTTTTCTTCGTGTTCACGCATTACCGATTTTTCATCCTTCGAGTGAATATGGTCATATCCCAAAAGATGAAGCATTGAATGTACGGTAAGATAGGCGATTTCACGCTCATCGGAATGTCCGTATTCCCGAGCCTGAGATATAGCGTGCTCCGCAGACAGAACAACATCGCCAAGCATAAAAGCACCTGTGCTTAAATCCTTATCATAAATTCCGTTTTCGCCCAAAGGAAAGGATAATACATCGGTGGATTTATCAATGCCGCGGCACTGAAAATTGATATTTCTAATCTGCTCATCGTCAACTATTGATACATCAATTTGAGCGTCACCCGAAAACTCTTCACACTTTAATGTGGCACTGCAAGCACGCCTTATAAGTTTTCTTATATCAGGGGTTATTTTAACAACTTTTTGTTTATCGTATATTGTTACCTTTGCGGCCATTTTCTCCTCCGAATTTTTCGTATGCCTTAATAATTTCCTGTACAAGCCTGTGGCGTACAACATCTTTTTCATTAAGGGTTATTACAGCTATATCGTCAATTCCCTTTAAAATTTTCATAGCGGTTTTAAGACCTGAACGCTTGCCGTCAATTAAATCTATCTGTGTTATATCGCCTGTTACCACCGCTTTTGAATTAAAGCCTAAGCGCGTTAAGAACATTTTCATCTGCTCATTTGTAGTATTCTGAGCCTCATCAAGAATAATAAAGCTATCGTCAAGAGTTCTGCCGCGCATATAAGCAAGCGGCGCCACCTCTATATCTCCGCGCTCCTGGCACTTTTGAAAGCTCTCGGCTCCCAACATATCAAATAACGCATCGTAAAGCGGGCGAAGATACGGGTCGATTTTTTGTTGAAGGTCACCCGGCAAAAAGCCCAATCTCTCACCGGCTTCAACCGCCGGGCGAGTGAGTATAATCCTATTCACCTGCTTTGCTTTGAAAGCTCTTACCGCTTGGGCAACCGCAAGATATGTTTTACCCGTGCCTGCCGGACCTATACCGAGAGTAATCGTGTTTTTTTGTATTGCATCTACATATTTTTTCTGCCCGAGAGTTTTCGGTTTAATCGGTTTACCTTTGGCGGTAATACAAATACTGTCAGAATCAAGGACCGAAGATATTTTATCGTCATCCCCGTCCTCAACGGCATTTATTACAAAATCAACCCTTATAGGAGTTATACTCTCACTCTTTTGGGCCATACTGATAAGGCACGAAATAACCCTCTCGGATTTCTTAACAGCGGTATCTTCTCCGCTGATTCTTATTTTATCAGCGTGAGATGTAATATTAACACCGTACTTCTTTTCGATAACCTTTATATTTTCATCGAAATTACCAAAAAGATTTACAAGCTGTTCAACCCTTTTAACATCTATCAATCGTTCCAATAAAACAACTCCTCAGTTTTTAAATAATTATACTTTATTACGGCATTTTTGTCAATTTATTGCCCCAATAATATTTTACTTTCGGCTGCTATATTTATATCGCATAGATATCTGTGAGAAACCGAAACACCGTCATCATCGGTAAAGTATTCGGTACCGACGGGAATATACTCTTCTATTTCTTTACTGTCCAAAAACTCTTTTAACCCTGCCGAGAGCCGATTTTTCAGTTGTTCCTCGTTTGAAACAATCTGATTTTTTTGATAATAAGAGAGGCTCTTATTATATATTTTAACCGGAATTTTTTTGCCGAACAACACTGCTTGATTTGCTGTATATTTTAAATTTACATCATTTTCGGGCTTCGGTAAATACAGAGGTATTTTTACACCTAAAACCTCTAAAACTCGGTTATTTGAAACTTTTCCGGTATTTTTCTTTATGGATTTTACAAACAATTCCTTTTCAATATAGTTTCTTTCAACCTGCGCCAAAACAACCGCGTTACTGTTTACAAAAGCTGTGCTTGACATACTTTCAATTATTCCCGAAACCAATATATCTCCTTTATGAACATTTTCGCCCACTTTAACTCTCACATCACCTGAAACAGCATCGATTTTCTTTATAATACCGTCCTCTTTTGCTATCAGATTTGAGGGCACGGCTTCATCACTGTTCGGTTTTTTCTCTATTTCGCTGACATTCACATTCAAAACACAACCTTCAATGTTTAAGGAGGCCCAAGCCAAATCATTTCTCTGCATAAGTAAATTTTGCGCACTGATTTTGGCGTTTATATCCGATTTTTTCATTCTTTCGGTTATTCCGATACTACTCAGAGTGTTTATAATATCCGCCGATTTTACGGTGTTGTTCCCATCAACATTTATCACCCAAACGAATGTTGAAAAAAATTTCAAAAGCACAAAAAACAATACCGCGCCTATTAAAAAACCAAATCTGTGATTATATCCTTTCCAAATAAAAGGAAAACCGCATTTCCCCACTATTTTTATTTTAACTCCCGTCTTTTTTCTAATTCCCCTTATTCTCTTAAAATCCTTTGCAAACATTCTGCAAAGGATTATGCCGCTTTTGTATTTTAAATGCCAAACTTTGATATTTTCGTCTGCTAAAACACTCAAAATCCTTTCGGAATAAACGCCCTCGAAACTCACCTTTAAATATCCCTTAAAATAACGCAAAATAAAAAGTATCATAATATCACCTGACGCCGAACTCAACCGAACTGATTTTACCTGTAACTGTGATTACAGGCCCGTCAAAGACCGGGATGTCGAGCGAAGTACCCATAACGGTTATTTCGCCGTCTGATATTTTTATTCTTACATACACATCATTATACTCAATAATTCCCTTGCAACCGTCAAGCGACAGTTCTTTGTTTGATAGCATTTCTATCCGTGTACCTTTTAACCGCTTTTCATCCTCGAAAGCCTTATTATAGCTGAAAATTTTCAATTTCTTCTTTTCACTGTTTGTCTTGAACTTGAATTTTGCCACACTCACACCGCCAATATAAAAACTATATAATTAAGATTATGAAATAAACATTATAATAATGCTGATTTCATATTATTCTACGAGGTGTTTTTATGACTTTTAAAAAACGGTACTTTGAATATTTAATATCTTTTTTGGCGATACTTTTTATCACAGTCACTGTGATAAAACCTGAGGTTTGCGCATTAGGTGCCAAAAAAGGCTTGGCAATATGTGCAAAAGCCATAATACCCTCGCTTTTCCCCTTTGCAGTGCCGGTTTTATTCTTAACCAATACTACAATGTTTTCAAAAATAAAGCGCAAGCGTTTAGCGATATTTGCTCTGTCGCTTATAGGCGGATATCCCATCGGCGGCAGGCTCATTCACGAGCTGTATAAAAATAACGATTTGGAAATATACGAAGCTGAAAAAATGCTTCCGTTTTGCGTAAACGCAGGTCCCGCATTTGTTGTAATAGCCGTTGGTAAAGGGATATTAGATAATACCTTATACGGCTACATACTTCTCGCATCACACATACTGTCATCAATAATTCTTTCTTCTATATTTGTACCTAAGATTATGTTCAGCAATAAAAAAAGTATTGTTATAAAAAAGGAAATCAGCATATCCGATAATTTTGTTTTAAGCGTACATTCCGCATCGAGCGCAACCATTTCAATATGCGCTTTCGTTATTATTTTTTCTGTTATAAACGAATATATAATCTATTACTCACACGGCTTTAAAGCGTTATATTACTTGGCGCTTGTTACCGAAGTGACTTCTGCTGTAACTAAGACCGATAATTTATACTTAATCTCTTTCCTGCTTGGGTTTGCAGGAGTGTCAATATGGATGCAGATAATATCAGTTGCTCAAAACATAAAGCCGTCCATTTTTAAATTTATTGCAGTAAGGATTTTACACGGAACACTAAGTGCGCTTGTAACCACATTTATTGTAAGGCTTTTCTCAGTATCCGTATCTACAATCAGCAACAGCGTAAAAACTTATAAAAAAGCAGTTTATTCGAGTACTGCTTTAAGCATTTCACTACTAATAATGTCCATTATGCTTTTAATAAGCATAACCGCTAAAAAACATAGTGGAAATATTCTTGAAGATGTGTTATAATCATTTTGCGAGGTGATAATATGTCATCTGAATTTTTTAATAAGGATATTAAAAAATCGTGCCTTTGGTGTATCCACGGCAAAAAATCGGAATATACCGATGATGTCTTCTGCAAGAAGCACGGCGTTACTACCGCAAATGATTATTGCAGAAAGTATAAATACGATCCACTCAAACGCACACCAGAAAAACAAACTATTGAAAGCAATTTCAGCAACGAGGATTTTTTTCTTTAATTTGCAGAGTTGAAAGGAGAAAATGTTTTTGGAAAACACTAAAACTATTGCAAACAACAAAAAAGCATTCCACGAATATTTTGTCCTTGAAAGCTATGAAGCAGGCATTTCCCTTTCAGGTACTGAGGTTAAATCGCTTCGTGCGGGAGGGGTTAATTTAAAGGATGCTTGGTGCAATATCGAAAACGGTGAGCTGATAATCAAACAAATGCACATAAGCCCGTACGACCACGGTAATATATTCAACAAATTACCTACTCGCGACCGAAAGCTTTTAATGCACAAGCGTGAGATAATGCGTCTGTTCGGCACAGTAAAGCAACAAGGTCTTACCCTTGTTCCGCTTTCAATATATTTCAAAGGCTCTCTTGTAAAAGTTCAAGTAGGTCTTTGCAAAGGTAAACAGCTTCACGACAAGCGTGCGGTGGCAGCTAAAAAAGATGCAGACCGCGCAATTATGAGAGCTATAAAAGAGCAACAGAGATAAATGGGGGCGTAAAGGTTTCGACAGGGACTTTGAACCGCCGGAAGCGAGCAGAGGTGCAGAACCGCTTAAAATCTGCAATTTAAAATTAACTGACAACAATAAAGTTGCTCTTGCGGCTTAATTAAGCCGCCGTCTGTATAGGAAGTACCGCGGTCCTGTACGGGTGTTAAACAGCGGTAAATGTGAACGGTAAATCGCCTTATTTACCGTCATAACTTAAAGGCTACCGGAAATTTCGCTTTGATATTTGAGTGACTTTTTCGGGAAATCAATCAAATATCTGCGCTCGGAGATGCCGACGG
>CADBOD010000090.1 GCA_902796165.1 Oscillospiraceae bacterium
AAAAAGTGCGACCACCGAAGCAGTCGCACAAAAAACGCAAACTCCGATAGTCGCCAAACCAATTCAATATAAAGGGCAATAAGCACACATCTACACTGAAAGAATTTGCATTTTTATCAAATTCAATAATGTAGATATGTGCAAATACGAACAAAATATCCCTATAAAAAGAAAAATTGCCCCTACATTAATATTCAATTGGTTTGGCACTATCATATTATCATACTTAAAATAAAATTGCAACAAAAAATCGCATATTCAAATGAATACACGATTTTTATGAAAAATGTATTATAAGTCTTCCGCTTTAAATGTCGTATAACCCTCATAATAATAACTGTGGTCTATGCCTTTCATATAAACTTCTCGACTGTTTATGTCTTCGGTAAGGGCTTTTTTAATGATATGCTTAATTTCCGTATCTCTAATCGGACTGCGTTCCATAGCGAGCAAATAATCTTCTTTGTCAACCTTACTCCAATCAACCACCTTGCGCAGTTCTTTTTTGAAAATCAAATCAAGCCAAATGCGAGTGCTGCGCCCATTGCCCTCTCTGAACGGATGGGCAATATTCATTTCAACATACTTTTCAACGATTTCGTCAAATGTTGATTGTGGCATTTTATCGATATTGCCGAGCGCTGCTTCTAAATACATTACGGGTGCGAAACGAAAGTTACCTTTCGAAATATTAACTGTCCTAATTTCTCCGGCGAAGTCATAGATATCCTCAAACAAATACTTGTGAATTGCTTGTAGCGAAGAAAACTTACCTGCATCTAAATTATTAAGCATACCGCTTTCAAAAAGTTCTATTGCTTTTTTCTTGCTGATGCGCTCTTCCTCTCGTGCAAGGTCGGCGGAATTTAATATTCCGAGTTTGTTTTCAAGCACCGTATTGCATCTCCAAACATCTATAATTTATAGTTTAATTATAACATTTTCTCGGCAATAAATCAAGTTTTTGATTCCTGCGATTTGTAAATATCTGTACAGGCAGCAATTAAGAACAAGTTAGTTTTAAAGAGCCTGATTGATGGCAAACCCTTTTAATAACCAAAGGGCAAAACTTAATATAATCTTAGCTTTTCCACTATTATCTCTTACTTATTACCTAAAATCGGCAAATTTTTTTTAGTGAAGAGTGAAGATGTAACAGGTAATAAGTAAAAATCGACAAGGCTCTGTCGAACCTTGTCGATTTTTGGAGCGGGTGATGGGAATCGAACCCACACGACCAGCTTGGAAGGCTGGGATTCTAGCCATTGAACTACACCCGCAAGCGCGAATATTATAATAACACAATTAGTTATTTTAGTCAAGTATTTTATAATATTTTGTTCTGAAAAGTTTTAGTAAAACGAAAGCAACGGTAAAACCGTTGCTTTTACATTTTAATTTGCAGGATGGTATGTAGGCACTATTTTTTGAACATAATCCCTTATTTCATCATCTTCGCTATAACATACATCCATTAATTCGGAAACTGATTTAATCAAAGATACGGGGTCGAAGTCAATAGGCTTACAAATATGTATGAGCTTATTCTCGGTGCGTTCAAGGCCCTCAGCCGCCATTAGCTTTTCCTCATACAATTTTTCCCCGGGTCTTAATCCCGAATACTCAATCTTGATATCGACATCCGGAACATAGCCGGAAAGCCTTATAAGGTTGCGTGCAAGATCTACAATCTTCACAGGTTCGCCCATATCAAGCACAAAAATCTCGCCGCCCTTAGCGTAGGCACCCGCTTCTAAAACAAGACTTACCGCTTCCGGAATTGTCATAAAATATCTGATGATATCAGGATGTGTTACCGTAACGGGACCGCCCTCGGCTATTTGCTTTTTAAACTTAGGCACAACAGAGCCATTACTACCCAAAACATTACCGAAGCGAACGGCAACAAACTCTGTCTTAACCGGAGCCTCCAAACCTACCTGGTTTTCATCGAAGCTCTCATCATAGTGCTCATAAAGCGGATAAATTGAGCTTGCCTTATCCTCATTCAGCAGTTTTGAGAAAGACTGAACCACCATTTCACAAAGACGCTTGCTTGCGCCCATAATATTTGTAGGGTTAACAGCCTTGTCCGTACTGATAAGAATAAATCTCTTACATCCGTATTTAACGGCGGCATAAGCGGTTTTATATGTGCCCACAACATTATTCTTTATAGATTCGCAGGGGCTATCCTCCATAAGCGGCACATGCTTATGAGCCGCCGCATGATAAACAATATCCGGACGAAAATGCGAGAAAATATTATCAAGCCTTCTACTATCCCGGACTGAACCGATAAGAGTTTCCAAATCAAGCTCAGGAAAGCTCCTTTGAAGCTCTTGCTGAATATCATAAGCATTGTTTTCATATATATCAAATATTATAAGTTTTTTCGGATTGTGCGCCGCAATCTGCCGACAAATCTCACTGCCGATTGAACCGCCGCCGCCTGTTACAAGCACAGTACGCCCGTTTATGTAACCGAATGTATCCTCAGTTTGAATATTTATCGGGTCTCTACCCAAAAGGTCCTCAATAGTTACTGCTTTAAGACTGCTTGCAGTTACATCACCGTTAATTATCTGATATATACCGGGCAAGCTCATAATTTCGCAACCGGTTTCGTTACAAATATTCAAAATATCGCGCTTATCGCTTGGCGAAGCGCTCGGGATGGAAATATATATCTTATTTATATTGTATTTTTTTACATTGTAGAAGATTGAATCTCTGCCGCCTGCAATGGGCACATTATCAATAAACCTGCCCCATTTGTTCTGATTATCATCAATAATGCAGGCAACCTTATCGCCGTTTATTTTATCGCTACTGTTAAGGTCACGCAAAATCATAGTTCCGGCAACGCCTGCGCCTATAATCATAACGCGGTTTTTCACATCACTCCTTGATGTTCGCAAATCACGAAGAAGCAAAATCAAACGATAAGAAAACCTGATAATCAAGATAAAGGCAAATTGGAAAAAAGCGCCGAAAGCATAATAAGAAATAGGCATACGGACAAAAATAAGCGACATAAACACAATGTGAAATATTGAAGTTGCGACACTTGAAAAGAAAACATGCAACAATTCCCTATAACTTGCAAAGCGCCATATACTATTATAAAGGCGCATAATCCAGAATATGCCGATACTGAAAACGGTGTATGCGGGAATAAATTTCATATATGCTGAAAAATACTCCGGTGATATATTGCTGAAACGACAATCAAATCTGAACCAAAGTGCAAGAAAATATGAAGCATTTACCGCCACAATATCATAAATTATCAAAAATGCTGTAATAAAATGCCAATGTCTGATATTAAGATGATCAAGTAACTTTCGGATTTTATTAAACATTTTTACACCTCCGTATATAAATAATTATACAGATATATCAATATAAAAGCAAGTGGCAATTTAAACTATGTACATAGGCTTACACTCGACAAGGACAAAATGGTTTTGAAGGGCAAAATTTCCGTCGGGCTTTGCCTCAAAACTTGAAATACGCCGGTATGTCGGCGTTTT
>CADBOD010000091.1 GCA_902796165.1 Oscillospiraceae bacterium
AACTTTACGAATTGATGAAAAAATGTTAAATAAAATTCACATAATAGCGGATTATGAGGGCAGGTCGGCAAACAGTCAGATACTCATTCTTATCCGTGACAGTATAGAAAAATTCGAAAAAGAGCACGGCGAAATAAAGTTTTAAAAAACGCGGCAGGGAACTTTCCCTGCCGCATTTGATTTACTGCTTTATATTGTTTTTTGGCGTGATTTTGTGCTTTGTACCGTCCGGCTCGACTATCCGTATATTTTCAAGCTGGGCTATGAGGCTCTTTTTATATGCCTCAATATATTCACGCCTCAGTTTTAATTGCTCGGCTTTTTCCGCTTCGGTAAGCCCTTCACTTTTTTGCTTTCTCGCAAGCTCATTTATTCGGTCAATTTTACTTTGTTCCATATTAAATCTCGTTTCTGCCTTCAAGGGCACGGGCTAAGGTATATTCATCGGCATACTGTAAATCCGCCCCTACCGGAACGCCGTAGGCAAGGCGTGTAACCTTAATGCCCATAGGCTTTATGAGGCGTGATAAATAACTTGCCGTAGCCTCTCCCTCAACCGTGGGATTGGTAGCCATTATAATTTCTTTTACTTCACCGTTTGCCAGCCGTGCCATAAGCTCCTTTATTTTAAGGTCATCGGGCGATACATTATCAAGCGGAGAAATAACTCCGTGAAGCACATGATAAACGCCTGAAAACTCACGCGTTTTTTCAAATGCCATAACATCCTTCGGGTCCTCCACAACACAGATAACGCTTTTATCGCGGTGCTCGTTTGAGCAAATGGGACACACTTCCAAATCCGTAAGGCTTTGGCAAACCTTGCAGAAATGTATCTTTTCCCTTGCGTTTACAAGTGCATCGGCAAAAGCCTTTGCTCGCTCGGGCGGTTGTTCGAGAATACTGAAAGCCAATCTCTGCGCCGTTTTTCTGCCGATACCCGGCAGGCGTGAAAATTGGTTTATAAGCTCATTTAAGGAAACTATGTTGTTGGTCATATCAATCACATTCCGGGGATGTTAAGACCGCCGGTAATAGCGCCCATTTCTTCCTCAGCCGTTTTAATAGCGTTATTCACGGCTTCATTTACGGCAATGGTTATAAAATCTTCGAGCATTTCAATATCTTCTGTATCCACGGCTTCCGGGTTTATCTTGATTGATTTTATCAAATGCTTGCCGTCAACCGTAACGGTTACCATACCGCCGCCGGCAGTCGCGGTATATTCGCGGTTTTCGAGGTCCTCCTGCAAAACCGCCATATCCTCCTGCATTTTCTGCGCCTGTTTAAGCATTTGATTCATATTTCCGCCACCGGAATTTGGAATTCTTACCTTCATAATTGTTCTCCTATTCAAAATTTTTGAGCTTCTCGGCAAAAGCGGCAAGTGGGTCAGCACCCTCGCCGGTTTTTTGCTTTTTATTGTAAGGCCCTAAATTATATCTTCTTCCCAGCACCTCTTGCGCCGCGTTCTTTATCGCTTCGCGGTAGGTCGGATTTGCACCGTTTACAAGTGTTTTAAACTGTGAGCTTTCGGTTTCAATAAGAAGCCTGCCGCCCTCGATATATGCGGCGGAATCCGCAAGAACGCCTGCTATAATCGGATTTTTAGCCTTTAAAACCTCTAAAATATCGTGCCAATTTTCAACCCTGCCAGGCTCATCGGTGCTCTCGTCAGGTGTGCTCTCGGCTTTTGTTTCAGGCTCGCTTTGCGCCGTTGTTATCTCCTCATTCGGCTCGGTTTTTTGCGGCTTGTCAGCATTTTGGGCTTGTGCCGGGGCTACCGGCTCAAAGGCTGGGTTTTTTTCTTTGGAAACCGCTACGCCGCCGTCGAGCTTTGCTTCAAGCGCCGCTATACGCATTTCAAGGCTCGCAGGGTCATTTCTCAACCGGGGAGAGCAGAGCTTTAACAGCGTCATCTCCATCTGTGCGCGGCGGTTAGAGCCTGCCATATAAGCCGCACTGTCACTCAAAATATTAAGTATCGCCAAAACCTCGGAAAGACTGAATTTTTCCGCCTGCTTTTCAAGCGCCGCCATATGCGTTTTTGAGCAGACAATCGGTTTCGTGCCCGAGGTTACGGTTTTTATTATCATAATATCGCGGAAATGTGAGGTAAGCTCGTTTAAAAGCCTCGTCATATCAACCGAGGAGTTATGGAGCTTATCAAGCAGCGTCAGGGCGCCCTCTTTATCGCCGGATTTTATATAATCGGCTATGTTTAAAAGATAATCGTTTCCTGCCATTGAGCAGACTGATGAAACGGTAGCCTCGGTTATTTCTTCGCCCGAGCCTGCGCACAGGTCAAGGATTGAAAGAGCGTCCCTCATACCCCCGTCCGCCACGGCGGCGATAAGGGTTGCCGCATCATCGGTGACAGATAGTCCCTCTTTTTCGGCTACATACTTAACGCGCTCGGCTATAACTTCACTGTCAATCCTGCGAAAATCAAAGCGTTGACAGCGCGAAAGAATAGTTGCCGGCAGCTTGTGCACCTCGGTTGTAGCAAGGATAAACACAACATGCTCCGGCGGCTCTTCAAGGGTTTTGAGAAGAGCGTTAAAAGCGCCGGAAGATAGCATATGAACCTCATCTATGATATAAACTCGGTACTTTGCCGCCGCAGGGGAGAATACCACCTGCTCGCGAAGCTCACGGATGTTATCAACACCGTTGTTTGAAGCGGCGTCAATCTCCACTATATCGGTGGCTTCGTCCGATAAAATCATACGGCACATATCGCACTCGCCGCAGGGGTTGCCGCCTTTCGGGTTTTCACAGTTTACCGCACGGGAAAGAATTTTCGCACAGGTCGTTTTGCCGGTGCCTCTGGTGCCGGTGAAAAGATAGGCGTGTCCTATCTTGCCCGATTCAACCTCACTTTGAAGTACTCTTGTTATATGCTCCTGACCGCAAACATCGCTGAATGTTTTAGGCCGGTATTTTCTGTATAAAGCCTGGTATGCCAAAGCTCCTCCCCCTTAATAAAAAATTAAAATGTACGCACAGGCGCACGAATGAGCCGATTTGCTGCGCGCACGGCTCGATACGCTTAATGCTGCTCGGTTCCCCGCCTGACATGGTTCACAATCTGC
>CADBOD010000092.1 GCA_902796165.1 Oscillospiraceae bacterium
GGCGCCGCCGCCTGAACAGCCCTCAAATAAAACATCGGGATATGTTTTTGTAACATAATCCATAATCTCATAGAGTCCTAAAACATAAGAATGGTAAACCTTACCTTGTGCCGATACTCCGCCTACTGCCGAGCCTACCTCGGTCATACTGCGGTTCATATCCCACTTCATATAAGAAATATTACCGCCGCGAAGCAAACCGTCAAACACGGATTTTATATAATCTACGACCTCTCTTCTCGTCAAATCCAATACCAACTGATTTCTGCCGAGAGTGGGTTTCCTGCCGTTTATGTGCAAGCACCAATCGGGATGTGCCCTGTTAAGTTCGCTATCCGGCGATACCATTTCCGGCTCAATCCAGAGCCCGAAATTCATACCGAGAGCCTTCACCTTTTTTGCCAAGCCCTCTATACCGTTTGGGAGCTTATTCGTGTTTGCAACCCAATCGCCGAGTGAATTTGTATCATCATTTCTCGTGCCAAACCAACCGTCATCAAGCACCATAAGCTCAACTCCGACCTTTTTTGCAGTTTCGGCGATAGCGAGTATCTTTTCTTCGTTAAAATTAAAATAGGTAGCTTCCCAGTTATTTATCAGCACCGGACGGCGAATATCCCTATATTTACCGCTGCATATGCGTTCACGGTAAAACTTATGAAATCTTCTTGACATTTCACCTATGCCGTTATTTGAATAAACCATTACCGCTTCGGGCGTTAAAAAGCTATTTCCGCTTTCAAGCCGCCAGGTAAAGTTTTGCGGATTTATACCGATAAAAGCACGGGTGACATTATAAGCATCCCTTTGTGCTCCCGCAACAAAATTGCCCGAATATATAAGATTAAAGCCGTAAACCTCACCGCAAAACTCATCTGCATTTTTATCCAGCAGGGCAAAGAACGGATTTTCGTGATGTGAGGTTATACCGCGCATACTTTCTACCATTTGCGTTCCGTGAGCAACCGGCGACCGCTCAGGCCGGCGTTCTCTCGCCCAGGCGCCGTTTAATGTGATAATATCAAAATCGGCACGGCGGAAATCAACACTCATACTAAGTGCCTTAGTTATATCAAAGGCTTCATTTGAAGAGTTTATTATTTTAACACTTCTTGTTATGGTATCGTATTCCTCAAAAGCGGCATAATTAAGCTCTACCGTGGCGCCGGAAACCTCATCATTAAGTGTTATTTTAAGCGAAGATACTTTATCGCCGTTTTCACCGTATGCCGCCGGCATACCGGGAATACTGTATTTTCCTTTTGAAATCTCATATTCCTTATATGTAAGGCTTGTAACCGTGCTGCCGTCAGAATAAACGGCTGCAAATGCCGGTGAGCGCAAATCCGCACTGCCGAATGTAGGATATTCCATAGTGAGATTATCGGTTGAACTTCTGATGTTTTCCGCATTTATATCATTAGACGAAAAGGTTCTCACACAACCGACATTAAGCATATCTTTTATTTCCGGTATATGATTTATTCGCTTACCGTAATACAGGTTTAAAAGCCTGCCCTCAAAAACGCCCACAAGGTAACTTGTGTTATTTGTGGATAAATGGAAAATATTTTTTTCAAAAGAAATCATAATGCACCCTCGCTCAATTAAATAATTTTTATTTCCGTAGCATTTTCACTAAGGCAGTTTTTGCCGATAAACACTTCGATATTCCCACTAATCTTCTCATTTTTTTGCCTTCGTTTATCATAACCACCGTTAGAACCCGGGGTTTATTTCCACGCCTTAATCTGAAGAGGGTCGAACCCCGTCACGCCAAAGCGGGCAAAATTTCCGCCTCTTCTCGCCTCGTCACTTGAAAACCGTCAGGTTTTCTGCATTTCTCGGCTTCGCCGGCACAAAAATTTTGCTCCGTTTTGGTTCAAAAAAGTTTGTGCCGCCGCATTTTTCATTCAGCGCAGTGCAAATTTGCAGAAAGACTGATGCCTTTCAAAAATGAGCACAAAGCAGATGGGAGAAGGCGGCGAGCCAAACCGCGGCGAGTTCAACCCTCTTCAGATTAAAGGCACCAAAAAATGCAGATAAGGAAATCTTCTCTGCTTTTACTTTATGTTGTTTACTATTTTCTCAAGCTGCGTTGCTGCCGGATATCACTGCCTATAAACCTTTTAGCGTTATATTCACCGAGCAGGCGCGACGCAACCCTCGGAGTATATATTCTATTTATATCTGCCATAGAAAGATTGGTGTTGATAATTGTGGGCTTTCTTGCCAAAAGGCGCGTGTTTACTATGTTATAAACAAGGCTTTGAGTATAAGGTGAAACAAACTCACCGCCCAAGTCATCAATTATCAGCAGGTCACACTCTATTGCCTCGGTATATGCCCTATCGGTATGTTCTCCGAAATGCTCGCTTTCCATTTTTGAAAAGAGGTTATATGCACTGCCGTAAACCACATTAAAACCGCGAGCAATAAGCTCATAGGCTACCGCGAGGGACAGATGTGTTTTACCCAGCCCGGTATTACCGGTAAAAAACAGGCTTTCTGCCTTTGCAGGCTCAAATCCTTTTGCATATTCACAGCACAGCTTTAATATTTCGGTCATACGCTTTTTAGGATTTCCGGAGTCGGTTTCCATATCGGGATAATAGCTTAAATCAAAGTTTTCAAACCGGCACTCATCAATAGGCGCAACTTTCGAAAGCTCCTTTATACAAAGCTCGGTTGCCTCTCGCTTTATACATTCGCAAATTTTGCCCTCGAAATATCCGGTATCCTTACATTTTGAGCAATCATAACTTATATCTTTAATACCGGCGGCCTTGATTAAATCCTCGCGTTCCTTACCGAGCACATACAAGGTTTCTTCCATTTTTTTGAGCTTGCCTTTATCGCCGGAAATTGCAGTTATTGCAATTTTTGCGCCTAATGCTGACATCAGCTGTTTAATCTCTCTAAATCTATCATTTTCGCTTTCAAGTCTTGAAAGAGAAGCCTGCCTTTGCTCGTTGCGTGAATTGAGCAGGTTTCGCTTATTTTCAAGACAGATATGGTAGCAATCCCTAATAGTCACCTGTTTCACCCCTAATCACTGTTGAGTTTAGCCTCAAAGGCATCTAAATCAAAGCCGGCAAAATCGTTTTTACCACCGCGTTTTGCCTTATAATTATTCTCATCCGTCTTTACATCCTCCGGCGACTTATACCCTGCTTTATGCCATTTTTCAAGTATTTTTCCTATGTATGCAAAAGATAGCTTTGCCTTTTGGTCAATGCAGGCATCGTATGCCGCTTTGAGCATTTCAGGCGACATATTCCACTCATTCACCCAAAGATTTGAAAGCTCTGTTTCTTTTTCACTCGGAAGGCGCGGTTCAATACCGAATGTGTTTCTTACAACACTGAAAGCGAGCTTTCCTTTTGCCTCTTCGGCAATTATTCTTTCGCCGTCAAGCACACTTTCGACATCCGCTTTTAACCACTTTACAGCAGTAGAGCGTATATAAGAAAGATTGGCTTTATTCTCCGAAACGGCGTGTTGCAAAAGAAGCAGAATTACCGATACATCCATCCCGTAATCATCATAAAGGGATACAAGCAATCGGCTCTCGTTATTTTTAAGATTTCTGCCGAATTTAAGCTGAGCTTCTCGAAGAAGCAAACGGACCTTGCTATCCTCCATACCGCGTGCTATAACATCCTGCCTTGTAGGCAGTTGAGCGCTTATAATAACATTCTTGCTTGGGTTTTCGGGCAACTGCTCTTCCCTTTTGAGTATTCCCACATTCACCCAAAAAAGAAGTGCATCCTCTGCCGCGGTTTTGCTTATACCCAACTTTTCCGCTATTTTTTCGACATTTATTTTATCCGATAAATCACGCATAACCAAAAGCAGTGCTTTGATTTGCTCGGATGAGGCGAGCTTTATGTATTTATCTGCAACATCACAAGGAATAGGAAAAGACGACGACATACTCTTGAAATTAAGCGAAAATTCCATAAACTCACTCCCCTTATAAAATATCGGTTTAAATATTATAACAATAAAATACCGATTTGTAAATACAAAAAACGCCCGTCAAAAGACGAGCGTTAAGAATGTTGGCATCTACTTATCTTCCCAGGCAGCTGCCCGCCAAGTATTTTCAGCGCAAATGAGCTTAACTTCTGTGTTCGGAATGGGAACAGGTGGACCCTCATCGCAATAAACACCAACTACATTGCCCTCAACGGACAACGATGTGATTATACTACAACAAAACATATTTGTCAAGGATTATTTTAAAAATTTTTCTGTTTTTTTCAAAAGTCTTTCATATGCCGAAAACAGTTCGTCTGTATTTTCATAGGCATCTCTATAAACCTCAACCATTGCATCTCCCTTAAAACCACTCTTTTCGCAAAGCTCAAAAAACGCCTGAAAATCAAATCTGCCGTTTAGAGGCAACATACAGTCGTTTTCTACACTGTTATCGCTTATGTGTATATGCTTTACGCTGTCTTTTAAAATTCGGATTGCATCAAAAGGCGAATAACCGCCGCGCACACACTGCTTTATATCAAGGCAGAATGCGGCGTCTTTCCCCAAGTATTCCTTCATACCTTGAAGCACATCAAGATTGCCTGCTCTGAATTTGGCTACATTTTCCTGCAAAAGAACAGCTCCGTTTTCCTTCACAAGCTCAGCTATCTGAGCAAAACGGCAAAAATACCCATTATTATCAAGCACCTTGTTTGGTTTTCCGCCGTGCATTATTACATACTTTGCGCCAAGCTCATTTGCTATTTCAGCATATCTTTTATACTGCGATATGCCCTCTTCATATCTTCGCTCATATGCGGAAAACAACATAAACGACTCGGCAAGCGACATCGTTGGATGAACGGATACTACGCTTATACCGTAACCGTCCGCAATGTTTTTAAGCTCAGCCACAAAGTCTTTTTCCAATTCGCAGTTTGCATTAAAAAATATTTCGGTCGCCTTAACGCCCGCCTTCGATACACAAAGCAGTGACTTTTCGGTTTCAAGCGGATAAAGGCACGAAGTGGAAATTCCTATTTTCACCCTATTCCCCCCAAGGTGTTACGAACACCGTTTTATTGGTGGTATAAACAACCATACCGGCCTTTGCTCCGGCAGGCTTCTTTACATATTTTACCGGAGTATAATCAACCGGAACATTTGAAGAATCCTTTGCCCGTGAATTCTTAGCGGCAAGGCCCGCGGCAAAAAGCACGGTTTCCTCACTCAGCTCGCCGCCGCCGTTTTTAACAACAACATGACTGCCGTGTATATTCTTGGTATGAAACCACATATCGTTTTTTTCGGCAAGTCTGGTTGTTATGTAATCATTCTGAATATTATTATGACCTACAAGGATTCTATAACCCTCTAAGGAGGTATGTTGCTCTATCTGCAAGGAGGAATTCATCTTTTTTACAGAGCGCTTTTCCTTTAAATATCCGGCTGACACCAGCTCCTGCCTTATCTCAGATATATCCGAAACCGTTTTTGCTCGCTCAATGCTTTCGAGCACGGAATCAAGATAATCAATTTCTCTTTCGTCACTCTCAATAAGACTGCCGAGGCTGCTGTGCGCGGCACAGCTTTTCTTGTAGTTCTTAAAATACTTTGCGGCATTAGCCGCAGGACTTAAAGCAGGGTCAAGCTCTATACTTATTTCCGACAAATTTTCATCATAAAAGTTTTGAGCTTTAACCGATGTATCACCCGATTTTATAAGATGGATATTTGCCTTTATAAGCTCACCGTAAATTCGCAGGCTCTCACGGTTTTCGGTGGCTTTAAGGTCCTTTTCCCTTAAAAGCTTTCTCCGCCTTGCGCGTGACAAAAGATTGTTCACGGTTTTAAGCACGTCACCGCTTTGTTTTTTTATCCTTGCCGCGTTATCGCGTTCTGAGTAAAAGGCTTCAAGCATTTCACCGGCGGAAGAAAAATATTTTTTTTCATAAGCGCACTCATACTGATTTATATCAATAAACGAAAACTCCTTCGGCACCGAGTTTTCATACAAAGCGGTATATCGAGCGTTTCCGTTTAAGGCGGCTATACATTCGCAAAGCGGTTTTTCAAGACGGTTTAAATCAATACTGTTTATATCCGCCTGAGTTTCTTTGAGGGCTGAAAAAACAAGCTCTCTGCAAACGAGCGGAGAAAAGCCTTCAAGAGTATCAAGCAGTGCTTTTGATACTTCGCCGCCTCTCTCCTTTAATTGAGTTATAACCTCCTGTGCGCCTGAGGTGAGGATATTTAGCTTGCCGCGGCTTTCGGGGCAGGCGTATTTTGCGCCGGGCATTATAAGCCTGCCTGCCGTGATATCACTGCGATTTACGGCGTCACATATCTTGCCCTCGCCGTCACAGAGAATTATATTGTTAGCCCCGCCTATAAACTCGCAGATTATCTTAGGGTTTACAATATCTCCCATTTCATTTACCGCCTCGAATTTAAGCTCCGCCACCCTTTCAAGCTCCCGTTGCTCAACCGAGATAAGCCGTGAAGATGAAAACATCTTACGGGCGAGCATACAAAACATAGGCGGTGACGGCGGATTTTCAAACTGAGCATTTGTAAAACCTATCCGCGCGGCTCCGTTTCGTGCGGAAATATGCAGCTTACGGGAAAAATCCTTCTTTTTGAGATGAATTACCAATTCATCCTTAGAGGGTTGATAAATTTTTTCCACGCGCGAAAGCACGGCAGCGGAAAGCTCGGTTATTACAGTATGTAAAAAAGCTCCGTCAAACGCCATTGTTACCCTCCGTATCAAGTAATTTTTTAAGTCCGTATTCGATAGCTCTGCTCTTTATGTAGCATTCGGTATTCTTACCCGTATCTTTAAGCTCGTCAGCTCTTTTTTTTGCAATATTATATTGCTTTTTGATATACTCTCTGCCGTCATCATAGCAAGGCGTGATAAGACCTACTGTTTTTCGTACATCATCAATAGGATACGCCACACCGCCGAAATGGCATTTCATAACACTGTATAGCTTTCGATTATCTTCAATCGCCTTTTCACACACAACTACAAAGCCGTTATCCGCAAGGTATTGGCGAAGCCTATCGGCACCGGTGGTTGGCTGCAAAATCAGCGTAACGGTAAAATCCTTTAAAAAACCGGCTCTTTCTATTATACCGGAAATAACTTCTCCGCCTATGCCGGCGATAATAACTGTATCCGCCATTTCTCTTGATATTGCATCAAGCCCGTCACACAAATAAAGCTCTACGCCGCTTGCATTGAATGCTTCAAGATTTTTCTTTGCCCTATCCAGCGGTTTTTTTCTGATATCTGTGGCACAGATGCTTTCGCATTTGCCCATTTTGTATAAAAAGGCGGGCAGATAGCCGTGATCTGTTCCGACATCACAAACCTTACTGCCCGACTGCACCATACTGCTTATAAGCTCAAGCCTTTTTGAAAAGCTCATACTTATTTGCCTTCAAAATGACCGTTGAGCTTTTCTATAAGAGCGTCACAGTCAGTTCCGTGCGCCATACAAGCCTGCTCGATAGACTCGCCGCGGGAAACCGGGCAACCGAGGCAGTGCATACCTATTTCCAAAAAATACTTGCCGGCGGTTTCATCCATATCAAGTATATCGCCTATAATCATATCCTTTGTGATTTTCATAAAATTACTTCCTTTCAAAAAAGTTTTGTATCCTCTTCAAGATTTTTTCTTTCGTGGTTGTAAAGCTTACGGTTATCAAGCGCCCACAACCGTGACGAAAACTCTCCGCCCCTTACCGAGCTCACCGCTTCTCTCATCTCGTAAATTCTCGAATCCAAAAGGTCAAGCTCTGAAAGTATCTCCGCCTCGATAAACATTGGCCTTACCGCCGCGCCGAACTCAGGCTCGCCGTGGTGAGAAAGTATCATATGCTGTAACAACACCGAGGTTTTCCGGCTTATGAAAAGTTTTTTCGCGTATTCGTCAACCTTAGTGGCCCCCATAGCCAAGTGACCGAGAAGATTGCCCTCAACCGTATATCCCTCAGCAATACCAAGCTCACCCACATCAAATTCTTCGAGCTTTGAGATATCGTGAAGTATAGCGCCTGAAATCAAAAGCTCGCGGTCAACAAACGGATAAATGCCGCATACGCTTTCACACAGTCTTACTATCGAAAGGGTGTGCATCAAAAGTCCCCCACGCACTGCGTGATGCAGCTTGAAGGCGGCAGGGAAATAAAGCAGTTTTTCCTTATTATCCGAAAGAATTGCCGTGACAATAGTTTTAAGCTCGTTATCCGAAAAGCCCTCCGCCAAGGAAAAAAGCTCATCAAACATCTGCTCGCCCGTATAATTTACGCTTCTTACCAAATCGGCGATATTTACATTATCCCCTTCATACGAGGTCCTTATTCTCTCAATACGCAGTTGGTCAGCTCCGTTATATGCGCTTATGGTTCCCCTTACCTTTACTATATCCTGCGCGTTATATTCACCGTGCTCCGAAGGAACATAACGCCAAAGCTTAGCGTTTATTTCGCCTGTGCAATCCCCGAGCATTAAATCAAGATAAACATCTCCCTTTGAGGAGGTTTTTTTCTCAACGCTCTTTACAATGCAAAAGCCCTCTACTCTGCCATTATCGTCAATAGTTTTAAAGTTCATTTCAGTTTTCCTTTACGATGATATTTTCTCTTGACGGACCGTTGCTTATCATAGCAAATTTATAACCTATGTGTTCTTCGATAAACTCAATGTACTTCTTGCAGTTTTCCGGTAAATCGGAATATTTCTTTATACCGGAAATATCACACTTCCAACCTTTGAGCGTTTCAAGAACAGGCTTTGCCTTTTCGAGTTTATTTGTGACGGGGAAATCCTTTGTAACCTCACCGTCAATTTCATATCCTACGCAGACCTTTATTTCATCAAGATAACCGAGTGCATCAACCACGGTGAGTATCGGATGTGTAGTTCCCTGAACATCACAGCCGTATTTTGTGGCAACGCAATCAAACCAGCCCATTCTGCGCGGTCTGCCGGTGGTGGCGCCGTATTCGCCGCCGTCGCCGCCGTGGTCACGCATAGCCGCCGCCTCATCACCGAATATTTCGCTGACAAACGCACCTGCGCCCACCGCCGAGGAATATGCTTTGATAACGGTATAAATTTCCTTTATCGAATAAGGCGGAAGGCCGGTGCCGACTGCGCCGTACGCCGCAATAGTATTAGAAGATGTTACCATCGGATAAATGCCGTGGTCGGTATCTTTAAGGGTTCCGAGCTGACCCTCTAAAAGTATGGTTTTACCTGACTTATCAGCCTCAAAGCAGAGCTTGCGGACATCGCCCACAAAGTCCTTTATACCTTCGCGCCAGGTCATCATCTTTTCAAACAAATCATCCGCATCAATAGGAGGCTTATGATACAGATTTTCTATCATAATATTTTTAACTTCAAGCACACGCTTGATTTTTGCTTTGAGAGCTTCTTCATCAAAAAGCTCGCAAACCTGAAAACCGATTTTAGCATATTTATCGGAATAGAAAGGCGCTATACCCGATTTGGTAGAGCCGAAGCTCGCTTTACCGAGGCGCTCTTCCTCATAAACATCAAAAAGCACATGATATGGCATAACCATTTGGCAACGCTCACTGATAACGAGCTTGGGCTTTGGTACTCCGCGGGAAACAATCTCATCATATTCCTTTAAGAGCTTATCGATATCAAGTGCCACACCGTTGCCGATACAGTTTATAACGCCGTCATTGAACACGCCCGAAGGCATTGTATGAAGCGCAAATTTGCCATACTGATTATGTATGGTATGCCCTGCATTGGCACCGCCTTGAAACCTCACAACAATATCAGCTGAGCCAGCCAACATATCTGTAATTTTTCCTTTGCCTTCGTCGCCCCAGTTAGCGCCGACTACTGCTTTAACCATATAAATATCCCCTATTAAATAATTTTACCTTAGTATTATAATACACTCCGCCGCCGTTTTCAACAAAAACAATAACCGTTTTTTAATTATATTGTTTTTATGATGTATAATAAACACTTGTATTTAGGTATGCCGTATGGTATAATATCACAAAATAAGAAAAACTTTCGGAGGTATTCTTTTGAAATATTTTCAAACCTTTTTAAGATACAAATATCTTCTTTTAAACCTTATTAACCGTGATATCAAGGTTAAATACCGCAGGTCAGTTTTAGGCATTCTTTGGAGTGTGCTTAATCCCCTTCTTATGATGGCGGTAATAGCCACGGTTTTCTCCCACATTTTTAAATTTCAGATTGAGAATTTCCACCTTTACTACCTTACAGGTGCCGTAATTTATAATTTTATTTCCGAAGCCACTTCTACATCTATGATGTCGGTTTTCTCATCTGCGGCGCTTATTAAAAAGGTATATATACCTAAGTACATTTTTCCGCTTGAAAAATGTTTATTTGCCTTTGTAAACCTGCTTTTTTCTCTCGTTGCGGTTGCAATAGTTATGCTTATATCGGGCGTAAGGTTTACATTCACGGCGCTTTTGTTCCCCGTTCCGATAATTTACGCCCTCATTTTCTCAATAGGTATGAGTTTGATTTTATCGGCACTTACGGTATTTTTCAGGGATATCGTTCACATTTACGGCGTATTTTTGACCGCTTGGATGTATGCCACTCCGATTATTTATCCTATGGAAGCGGTGAGCGAAAGAATACAAACGGTTATGAAATTAAATCCGATGTACTATTATGTTCAGTATTTCAGGGATGTGGTGCTTTATAACACCGTGCCGGGTATTCGTTGGAATTTAATTTGCTTAGCATTCTCTTTTTCAATGCTCATAATCGGTGTTCTCGTATTTAAAGCCAAGCAGGATAAATTCGTTTTGTATATGTGATTTGAGGATTGGAGGAGATACTTTGAGTAACGCAGTAGAGATTTCGGGCGTTTCAATGCGCTTTAATATGGCGAAGGAAAAGGTTGACAGTATAAAGGAATACCTCATCAAGTTTTTCACGCATAAACTGTTTTTTGATGAATTTATGGCGTTAAACGATATAAATCTCACAATAGAAGCTGGAGAAGTTTTCGGGCTTATAGGTCTTAACGGTTGCGGAAAATCGACCCTGCTCAAAATCATTTCCGGCATATACAAGCCCAGCACCGGAAGTGTTAAGGTAACCGGCACAATCGCTCCTTTAATTGAGCTTGGCGCCGGATTTGATATGGATTTAACAGCCAGGGAAAATATATATTTAAACGGTTCTGTTCTCGGCTATTCAAAGGAGTATATAGATAACAAATTCGATGAAATAGTTGATTTTACCGAGCTTCATCAGTTTATCGATGTTCCTATGAAAAACTTTTCCTCAGGTATGGTGGCGAGGGTAGGTTTTGCGATTGCCACTGTTACAAAGCCGGATATTCTTATCGTTGATGAAATATTATCGGTTGGAGATTTTCTGTTTCAGGAAAAATGCGAAAAGCGTATAAGCGACCTTATGAGCGGCGGTACAACCGTAATAATAGTATCCCACTCAATCGACCAAATCAAGCGGCTTTGCGACCGTGTTGCCTGGATAGAAAAGGGTAAAATCAAGATGATTGGCGAAACCGAAGAGGTATGTAACCTCTATACGCAAACCTCAAATTAAAAACGCACAAAGTAAATGCGACCTTCGAATTGAAGGTCGCATTTTTAATTTAAAAGCATCACTTTACGGGCTTTATTTTCCAGATGTTCTCGGCATAATCCTTTATAGAACGGTCAGCCGCAAAAATACCTGATGAAGCAATGTTTATAAGTGACATCTTATTCCACTTATCCCTGTTTGCATAAAGCTCACTGGCCTTTTTCTGAGCGGCACAATAATCGGCAAAATCGGCAAGCGCCATATAGTGGTCAACATTTTTAAGAACATTGTATATGTTATCAAAGCGCATTCCGCCAAAGCCTGAACCGATAAAATCAAGAGCCGCACGCAAATCGGAATTGTTGTTATAATACTGCGCAGGCGAGTATCCCTGTTTGTTTATTTGAAGCACCTCAGGTGTACGCATACCGAAAATCAGTATATTATCATCGCCTACCGCAGAATGAATTTCAACATTCGCGCCGTCCTCAGTACCGAGGGTGATAGCGCCGTTCATCATAAACTTCATATTGCTCGTTCCGCTTGCCTCGGTAGAAGCAAGTGAAATCTGCTCGCTTATTTCAGCCGCGGGTATCATAAGCTCAGCAAGGGTTACTCTGTAATCTTCAAGGAACAGCACCTTCATCTTATCGCTTACCGCGCTATCCGCGTTTATAACCTCAGAGAGCTTATAAATCATCTGTATAATCTCTTTTGCAAATGCGTATCCCGGAGCCGCCTTAGCGCCGAAAATATAGGTTTTAGGCGTGAACGGTGCATTCGGGTTGTTCTTCAAATACAGATAATCGCTTATTATGTGAAGCGCGTTCATATGCTGGCGCTTGTATTCGTGAAGTCTTTTAACCTGCATATCAACAATGCTATCGGGGTCAAAGGTCATATTGCAGTTTGCCTTAACATAGTTTGCAAGGCGGACCTTGTTATTGTGCTTAATCTCATCAAGCCTTTTAAGCACCGATTTATCATCGGCAAATTTGCCGAGATTACTCAGCTTTGAGGCATCGTCTATAAAATCCTTACCGATAAGCTCGGTAATAAGGGATGAAAGCTCGGGGTTTGCCTGGCAAAGCCAGCGCCTGTGAGCTATACCGTTTGTAACATTGGTGAACTTATCCGGTGTTAAGCGGTAATAATCATTAAACAACTCATCGGTAATTATTTTGCTATGGAGCTTAGACACACCGTTTACACTGTGGCAAGCCACAACACAAAGATTTGCCATTCTTACAACGCCGTTTTGGATAATAGCCGTACGGTCAGCCAAAGCAAAATCACCGGTTTTGCTTACTATTTCCTCACGGTAACGGCGGTTAATTTCCTCTACTATCTGATAAATTCTCGGCATGCGCTCTCTGAATAGGTCGATTGGCCAACATTCAAGCGCTTCTGACATAATGGTATGATTTGTATATGCAAATGTACGACCGATTATATCCCACGCCTTTTCCCAAGAATAACCGCACTCATCAAGAAGCAATCGCATAAGCTCAGGTATTGCAAGTGTAGGATGAGTATCGTTGATATGAATTGCAACCTTATCGGGAAGGTTATCAAGCGTATTATAGCGGCGCATATGTCTTGCAAGTATATCCTGAATTGATGCCGAAACCAAGAAATACTGCTGACGAAGCCTTAAAGACTTACCCTCCATATGATTATCGGCAGGATAAAGAATTTTAGAAATAGACTCCGCCATAGCGCGTTGTTCAAGTGCGCGCACATAGTCACCCTGGTTAAATGCAGACATATCAAAATCTCTGCACTCGGCACTCCAAAGGCGTAAAACATCTATGGTTTTACCGTCCTTACCGGCAACTTTAAGGTCATAGGGCACCGCGCGTACACTGTTGTAATTCTTATGCTCTACATGGTGATAACCGTTATCCCACCAATCGTCAATATACCCATCGAAATTTACATCCACCGCGGCAGAAGGGCGCTCTTCAAGCCACACTTCGCCACCCGGAAGCCAAAAATCAGGCATTTCCATCTGCCATCCATCTACGAGCTTTTGACGGAAAATTCCAAGCTCATATCTTATACAGTAGCCCATAGCGGAATATCCGCCATAAGAAAGACTATCGAGAAAACACGCAGCCAAACGACCGAGGCCGCCGTTGCCAAGACCGGCATCAGGCTCATATTCATAAAGGCTGTCAAGACTAACCTTATATGCTTCTAAGGCCTTACGCATAGGCTCGGTAAGTCCCAAATTATAAAGGTTGTTTTTAAGAGAACGACCCATCAAAAATTCCATACTAAGATAATATACCGTTTTTGCTTCGGTTTCATCTACACGGTTTCTGAAATTCGCCCTGCATTCACGCATAATATCAACTATCACAAGTACGCAAGCCTTATAAAATATTTCATCGGAAGCCTGCTGAGGAGTTACACCGAAATTGTGCGATAGCTTTCGCTCAATCTCACTTTTCAGCTTTGAAACAGTATAATTGCTCATAATCACATCTCCACTAAAATTTTGACAAACTATATAATAAACTATATAATACTATATTATTGGCAATAATTCAAGTAGTATAAGACAATAATATTCGCGCAACTCTGCGCGACTTTTTGTTATAATGCACAAAGCTCTCCGTTAAAATTAAAATTAACGGAGAGCAATTTGTTAAAAACGCACAATTTATTGATTTTTCGTATTTTTAATAAATCATCGCACCGCCCGAACACTGTTAAGAACTGCCAAAACAAGCACTCCCACATCGGCGAAGGAAGCAACCCACATATTGCTTATTCCCAAAACGGAAAGCAGGAGTATCAAAACCTTTACGCCTATCGAAAAGCAGATATTTTCCAAAACAATTCGGGAAGTCTTTTTTGACAGTTTCATAGCGGTAAAAACTCTTTTCGGGTTATCATCCATAAGCACTATATCTGCCGCCTCTATCGCGGCGTCACTGCCGAGCGCTCCCATAGCTATACCGACATCAGCGCGGGCGAGCACCGGCGCATCGTTTATACCGTCCCCAACAAAAGCGACTTTTGAGGAATTCCCCAAGAGCTTTTCAATCTCAGAAACCTTTTCTTCGGGCAGGAGATGTGCGTGATACTTATCTATACCAAGCTCGCGTGCCACTTCAAGCGCACGATGCTCACTATCACCTGTAAGCAGAGTGGTTTTAATACCCGAATTTTTAAGAAGTGATATCGCCGGTTTCGACTCCGGCTTTAATGTATCGGATATAACTATATGCCCGAAGTATTCGCCGTTTACCGCCACATGAACAATAGTTCCCGATTTATGACAGTTGTGAAAATCAATTCCGTTTTTACTCATCAGCTTATCATTGCCTACAAGCACATTCTTATCGCCTATTTTTGCAATTATGCCCTCACCGGCAATCTCTTGTACTCCCTCGATTTTGATGTTTTCGGGGAGCTTGCCGTAAGCCGCCTTCAAAGAAACGGAAATCGGATGATTACTGTGATACTCCGCCGCGGCAGCCAAGCCGAGCAGTGTACGCTCATCTATTTTTTGAGGATGAACTGCCACAACTGCAAAATCACCCTTTGTGAGAGTACCCGTCTTATCAAACACAACTGTTTTTGTTTCCGACAGAGCCTCTAATGCGTCACCGCCCTTTATAAGTATGCCCTTTCTTGCGGCGCCGCCTATGCCGGCAAAATAGGTAAGCGGTATTGAAACCACCAGTGCGCACGGGCAGGAAACAACCAAGAACATAAGCGCTCTGTAAATCCAAACCGAATACTGCTTTGTTATGATTGATGGAATAACCGCCACAATCAGCGCCAAAATCACAACAACCGGCGTATAGTAATGAGCAAATCTCGTTATAAACCTTTCGGCATTCGCTTTCTTCTTATTTGAGTTTTCAACCATTTCAAGTATTCTTGATGCGGTCGAATTTGAAAATCTCTCAGTTACCCTCAGCTTAACGGCACCGCTTAAATTGATACATCCGCTGTAAACCTTATCGCCTATTCCGATATCAGCAGGCAGTGATTCGCCGGTTACAGCAGATGTATCTAATGAAGATACACCCTCTATCACCACCGCATCAAGAGGAATTATCTCACCGGGGTTTACCGATATAATATCGCCTATATTCACACTTTCAGCCGGAACGGTAACCTCACCCTGATTTGTAATAAGGCGCGCCGTATCGGGCCGGATTTTTGCAATAGCACTTATCGATTTACGGCTTCTGTCCCCCGCTATATGCTCGAATAGCTCGCCTACCGAGTAAAAGAGCACAACAAACACTGCTTCCGCGTGCTGACCGATTATAAAAGCGCCGAGGCTTGCAATACTCATCAAAAAGTTTTCATCGAATATCTCACCCTTTGCGATATTCTTTACGGATTTTTCCACAACCTCAAAGCCGGCTATTATGTATGCCGCCGCAAAAATCAAAAGATTGATAATATCATTAAACCAACCTGCCCTTGAAGATATTACACCGAATATCAGCACAACGGCAGAAAGAATTATCCTTACTAAATCCCACTTGTGTTCACGCATCGCTCTCACCCCTCGGTAATATGTTCTATTCCCTGACCAATTATTGTTTTTACATGATCATCGGCAAGGGAGTAATAACAGGTTTTGCCCTCTCTCCTGAAACGGACAAGGTGTGCGCTTCTCAGTACCCTGAGTTGATGAGAAACCGCCGACACCGTCATATCAAGTATAGACGCAATATCGCAAACGCAGACCTCTTTTTCAAAAAGCACATACAAAATTCTGATACGGGTGCTATCCGCAAAAATGCGATAAAGCTCGGCTAAGTCATAAAGTATATCAATATCCGGCATATCGGCACAAACGCTCGCTATTAAATCCTTATGAACCTCACCGGTTTCGCATACCGGCGCCACTATATCATTTATTTCGGCATTGTTATTTTTAACTGACAACACAACTCACCTCATTACATTTGAACGATTGTTCAAATGATTATATGTTTATTATAACACATTGATATTAGTTGTCAAGAGGATTTATTGCTTTTTAAAACTAAAACAACAAAAATTCAGGCAAAAATTAAAAAATATCCACCTCCTACTTGAAAGGCGGCGGATATTTTGTTATAATGGTTAAGTTATTATTGGAGGGGATTTTATGGTAAAGGTAGGTTTTGATAACGATAAATACATAAAGCTTCAATCTCAGAACATCAGAGATAGAATTGCTATGTTCGGGGACAAGCTCTATATGGAATTCGGTGGCAAGCTCTTTGATGATTATCACGCATCAAGGGTACTGCCCGGATTTGCGCCGGATTCAAAGGTGCGAATGCTTTTGGAGCTTAAAGATGAAGCGGAAATTGTAATAGTCATAAATGCTGATGCTATCGAGAAAAACAAGCGCAGAGGGGATTTAGGCATTACATACGATCTTGAAACTCTGAGGCTTATAGACGCTTTCCGAGGCATAGGGCTGTATGTTGGAAGCGTTGTTATCACCAGATTTACAGGTCAGCCGCTGGCTATTGCTTTTGAAAATCGGCTTAAAAGCCTCGGCATTAAATCATACCGGCATTATCCGATAGCCGATTACCCTTCTAATATTCCTTATATCGTAAGCGATGACGGTTTCGGGAAAAACGACTATATAGAAACCGAAAGAAAGTTAATAGTTGTAACCGCACCGGGTCCGGGAAGCGGCAAAATGGCTACTTGTCTTTCTCAGCTTTACCATGAGCAAAAAAGAGGCGTTAAAGCAGGCTATGCCAAATTCGAAACATTCCCTATTTGGAGTATTCCGCTTAAACATCCGGTAAATGTTGCATACGAGGCGGCGACGGCAGACCTTAACGATGTTAATATGATAGATCCTTTCCACCTGGAAGCCTACGGGAAAACCACTGTAAATTACAACCGTGATATTGAAATATTCCCCGTACTCAGCGCTATGCTTGAAAAGATTATGGGAGCTTCTCCGTATAAAAGTCCTACCGATATGGGCGTTAATATGGCGGGTTTTGCTATTTGTGATGATAAGGCGGTATGCGACGCCGCAAATCAGGAAATCATACGCAGATACTATAACGCTATGTGCAGCGTGCGGCAGGGTCTTGGTGATCAGGCTGAGGTTGCAAAAATAGAGCTTCTTATGAATCAGCTGCATTTGACGGTTGATGACAGACCGGTAGTATCAGCGGCTCTTAAAAAATCAGAGCTTACCGGTGCACCGGCAGTAGCAATCGAACTGCCTGACGGCAGAATTGTAACCGGAAAAACCTCCTCACTGCTCGGCTCATCCTCAGGAGTTTTACTTAATGCTCTTAAAGAGCTTGTGGGCATACCGGATGATATAGAGCTGCTTTCTCCCACTATTATTGAGCCTATACAAAGGATGAAAACCGGAGTGCTCGGAAACCACAATCCGCGCCTGCATACAGACGAAGTGCTTATTGCCCTTTCAATTTGTGCCGCCACTAACGGCACGGCGAAAAAGGCACTTGACGGACTTGGTATGCTTAAAGGTTGCGAGGCGCATTCAACAGTTATTCTTTCTCGCGTTGATGAGCTTACATTTAAAAAGCTCGGTGTTAATATAACAAGCGAGCCTAAGTATCAAACCAAAAAATTGTATCACGCGTAAAACTGCGGGCGGATAATATCCGCCCCTACTTTATGGAAAGAGGTAAAATACCAATGGGTTATTACGGCTATTTACTTGCGATTGCCTTGATACTCCTGTTTACTAAGCTATTCGGTCTTGCATCGGCAAAGGTGCATATGCCGCAGGTTGTAGGCGCGCTTATTGCCGGCGTTCTTTTAGGGCCAAGCGGAGTAGGATTGCTTACAGAATCGGATTTTTTAATTAAAGTATCGGAAATCGGCGTTATTATGCTTATGTTTACGGCAGGTATCGATACCGATATAACGGAGCTTAAAAAAACCGGCGGTGCGGCGCTCGTTATTGCGACGCTCGGCGTTTTTGTGCCGATAATCGGTTGCTCGGCGGCGTACTATTTATTCTTCGGGAACGGATTTAATTTCCAAACCTTTATGAGTTCGGCATTTGTAGGGGTAATATTTGCCGCGACGAGCGTTAGTATCACGGTGGAAACACTTACCGAAATGGGTAAAATCAAATCAAATGTAGGAGCAACCTTGCTTGCCGCTGCTATTATCGACGATATTATAGGCGTTGTTGTTTTGAGCGTTTTAACCGGTATCAGCGATAAATCCGTAAATCCGCTTGTTGTGACATTTAAAATTCTTTTGTTCTTTGTGTTTACCGCAGTTGTGGGATTTCTCGTGTATCATCTTTTCAAAAAAATTGCAGTTCATCATTCGCACAACCGCAGAATTGCCGTTTGGGCGTTGGCGTTTTGCCTTATTATGGCATACTGCGCCGAAAGATTTTTCGGTGTGGCGGATATAACGGGCGCTTACTTTGCCGGCGTTATTCTTTGCAACCTTACAAATATGCGGCAGTATGTTGCAAAAAAAATGACGGTTGCCTCATATCTTTTCTTTTCCCCTATTTTCTTTGCCGGCATAGGTCTTCGCACAAATCTCTCGGGGATAACGGTGAAAATACTGCTGTTTGCAATAGTGCTTTTTATTATGGCGGTTATAACAAAGATTATAGGATGCTCAGCCGGCGCAAGGCTATTTAAAATGAGCAAAAAGGATTCGCTCAGAGTGGGCGTTGGTATGGTGGCGCGCGGCGAGGTTGCGCTTATGGTGGCGCAGAAGGGTATCACATCAGGAAACATAAATCCGGATATCCTGCCGGCGATAGTGCTTTGTGTAATACTTGCCGCACTGATAACACCTATATTACTTAAACTGACATACAGAGAAAAAACCACCGCATAGCATAATATAAGAATATTTACGGGGCAGACCAAACGGTCTGCCCCGTAAGTTTTTTACTTTAATTATTCCAATTCAAAAGCACCCATATAAAGCTGATAATATGTGCCCTTATCGGCTATGAGCTTTTCATGAGAGCCGCGCTCGATGATTTTACCGTGGTCGAGCACCATAATAACATCAGAGTTTTTAACGGTGGAAAGCCTATGCGCTATTACGAACACAGTTCTCGATTCCATCAGCTTATCCATACCCCTTTGTACGATAGCCTCGGTTCTTGTATCTATCGAAGAGGTCGCCTCATCAAGTATCATAACCGGAGGGTCCGCAACGGCGGCGCGCGCTATCGCTATAAGCTGCCTTTGCCCCTGTGAAAGATTAGCACCGTTATTACTGAGCGCAGTTTCATAGCCTTCGGGAAGCCTGGTGATGAAGTCATCTGCGCCCACAAGGCGAGCCGCGGCTATACACTCCTCATCGGTTGCATCAAGCCTGCCGTAACGGATATTATCAAGAACGGTTCCTGTAAACAGATTGGTTTCTTGAAGAACTATACCGAGTGAACGGCGAAGATCGGATTTCCTGATTTTGTTTATATTTATACCGTCATACCTTATTTTACCGTCGGCAATATCATAAAAGCGGTTTATAAGGTTGGTAATAGTGGTTTTACCGGCACCCGTAGCACCAACAAACGCCACCTTCTCGCCCGGATGTGCATAAACCGAAACATCGAAAAGAACCGGCTTATTATCTACATAGGAAAAATCAACATGGTCAAGCGTGACATCGCCTTTAAGCTCGGTATATGTCACTGTGCCGTCCCCGTGAGGGTGGCGCCATGCCCATCTGCCTGTGCGGTTTTTACTCTCTATTATATTGCCGTTTTCATCCTCTTCCATATTGACAAGGGTTACATAACCATCGTCAACCTCCGGCGCTTCATCCATAATATCAAAAATACGCTTAGCACCTGCAAGTCCCATAGCGATAACATTTATCTGCTGAGAAAGCTGATTTATATTGCCGGTAAACTGCTTTGACATATTAAGAAACGGAACAATAATATCAATGGTGAGCACGCCCACTATACCGCCGCGAATGAGGGTGGATATACCGAAATTCGGGACCTTACTCAAAAGCAGAACTCCGCCTATTGTCGCAATAACAACATAAAGAACATTTCCTATGTTTTGAATAATCGGGCCTAACGAGTTGGCATAGGCGTTTGCCCTGAAACTATCGCTGAACAGCTCTTCGTTTACATTATCAAAGTTTTCCTTGCACTTATTTTCGTGGTTAAAAACCTTGATAACCCGCTGACCGTTCATCATTTCCTGAATAAAGCCCTCGGTTTTGGCAACGGACTTTTGCTGCCGTATAAAATACTTTGCCGAACCGCCGCCTATCTTCTTAGTTACGAAGAACATAGCCGCAACGCCTAAGAGTACAACCGCGGTCATAAGCATACTATAATAAATCATTATAAAGAAAACGCTTACAACAACGATTGACGCCTGCAAAAGTGTAGGCAAAGCGCGGGATACAAGCTCACGGAGAGTATCTATATCATTTGTATAGTAACTCATAATATCGCCGTGCTTATGGGTATCAAAATATTTTATAGGCAAATTCTGCATACCCTCAAACATTTTAATCCTCATTTTATGAAGAAATCCCTGCGTGATATATGCCATAAGCTGAGTATAAAGCGTTATCGAAATCATTGAAAGAGCATAAAAGGTTATCAGTATTGCAATCTTTGGTAAAATAACCTTTGCCGCCGCAGACCAATCACCCGAAAGATAGAATTTCTGTATATCAGCGATTACCTGCTGTTGAAATATGGCAGGTGCCGCCGCGGTTACAGATGAAAAAATTATGCAGGCTATTGTTATCGGCAAAAGCACCGGGAAGCTCGAAAAAAGGAGCTTCATAACTCTTTTAAGCATTCCGGCGTCTATCTTACCACCGGGTGCGCCGCCGCGCGGCGGGCGTGGATTATTCCTCGGCATCGTTATCACCTCCGGAAACTTGTTGCTCATATACCTCGCGGTAAATACTGCTTGACTTCATAAGCTCATCATGAGTACCCACGGCGGATACCTCGCCGCCGTCAAGCACTATTATCATATCGGCGCTCTCCACTGAGGATACCCTCTGCGCAATAATAATCTTTGTGGTTTCCGGTATATAATCCTTAAAGCCCTGCCTGATTTTAGCGTCTGTTTTAGTATCGACCGCACTGGTTGAATCATCAAGAATTAAAATTTTAGGCTTCTTTATAAGCGCGCGAGCGATACACAATCTCTGCTTCTGACCGCCCGAAACATTCGTGCCGCCCTGTTCTATATAAGTATCATATCCATCGGGGAATGAGGTTATAAAATCATCCGCCTGAGCCAGCTTGCAAGCGGCGATGATTTCTTCATCGTCAGCGTTTTCATCACCCCAACGGATGTTATCCTTTATAGTGCCCGAAAACAGTTCATTCTTTTGAAGAACCATAGCAACACTATCACGAAGCGACTTTATATCGTAATCCTTAACATTTACACCGCCTACTTTGATTTCGCCCTCGGTTACATCATAAAGCCGTGGGATAAGCTGAACCAGCGAGGATTTACCCGTTCCGGTACCGCCGATTATTCCCACCGTTTGCCCCGATTTTATATGAATATTTATATTCTTAACGGCGAAACGCTTTGCCTCTTTTGAATACTTAAAGCTCACATTTTCAAAATCAATATCGCCGTTTTTAACAACTGTTACGGGGTTTTCGGGATTGGCAATCTCAGGAGAAGTAGAAAGCACTTCGCACACGCGCTTTGCCGACTCGGCAGACATCGTAAGCATAACATAAATCATAGAGAGCATCATAAGGCTCATAAGTATCTGCATACCGTAAGTGAGCATAGCGGAAATCTGACCTACATCTATTACGGTACCCTTATTCTCTATTGTGAGCTTTGCGCCGACAATGAGAATAAACACCATATTAAAGTAAAGGCATATCTGCATAAGAGGATTGTTAAGGGCGACTATTCGCTCGGCTTTTACAAAATCCTTACGGATGTTCTCCGCCGCGGAGAAAAACTTCTTTTTCTCGTATTCCTCGCGCGAAAAGCCCTTGACAACACGCATTCCTCGCACATTTTCCTCTATTGATTCATTTAATTTATCGTACTTTCTGAACACACTTCTGAATGCCGGCATAGCAAATTTTGCTATCAGTAAAAGCCCGAAAATCAAAATCGGCACAACAATCACGAAGGTAAAAGCGAGGCTTCCGCCCATTCTGTATGCCATAATTATAGCGAATATAAACATCAGCGGACTTCTTATTGCTATCCTTATCAGCATCATATAAGACATCTGTATATTCGTAATATCGGTAGTAAGGCGGGTCACAAGAGATGATGACGAAAACTTATCAATATTTGAAAAAGTAAAGGTTTGTATGCGTGAAAACACATCGTGCCTTAAATTCTTTGCAAATCCGGCGGAGGCCTTTGAGCAGGTATATCCCGCAACGCCGCCGCAGGTAAGCGATAATATCGCCAAAACAAACAACAAAAGCCCTGTTTTCAGCAGTTCTGTTATTTCAACGCCGCCCTTGATATTATTGACGAGCTGTGCGGTTATAAAGGGTATAAAGCACTCGATTATAACTTCGCCAACTATAAATATCAAGGTTAATAGCGACGGCGCCTTATACTCCCTCACGCTCGCCGCAAGTTTTTTTATCATACTATTCCTCCAAATAAACCAATCTTAAAAAGCGAAGGGTCTTCCCCTTCACTTTTTATGACTTTATAAAATCAAAGCAAACTCATTTTCATCCGAGTTGCGCTAAAATGCTTTTGAAATAATCAAGCGTTTCGGCTTTTATCACTTCAATTTTTTGCTTTTTACTCTCAAAATCCGTATCTTCGGATACAACGGATAAAATTTCAGCCTTTGCCACCTCGGTTTTGCCCAGGATGAGGTTTACAAGCTCGCGGTTTGAGTTATCACCGTTTGCCGTGAGCTTATTACTGCCGGAAGCCGCCTCTAACACGAGCTCTCCGATAACATCGGAAGCATAATCAACATCAGGGTTGAGCCTTGAATTGCTTATAACCTTTTCTTCGAGCTTTTTAAGCGGAAGTGTAGGCTCGGCTTTTTTCTCAGCTGATTTTTGTTTAAGCTCTGAGATTTCATCTTTCAGCTCTTCAATTTTTTTATCCTTTGCGCTTATCTCGGCACGCAGCTTTTCAAGCTGCTCGAAAAGTTCAAGATTTTGCGCTATTAAGGTTTTTTTACGCATTATCTGTTTCCTCCCGGGCTCTCGGCTTCTTTAAGAGCTTCAAAACTGTAATCATCACTGGCGGTTGACTTGTTCTTAGCTTTCAGGCGATAGTTTACAAAAAGGGCAAAAGCGTAATAAATCACCGCAAACGCAGGCACGCCCACAAGCATACCGAGCACGCCGAAGAGACCTCCGCCTATAACTATCGCGAACATTACCCAGAAGTTTGAAAGACCTGTTTTATCTCCTAAAATCTTAGGACCTATAAAGTTACCGTCAAGCGCTTGAAGAAGAATGACGAAAATAATGAAATACAATCCCTTTATCGGATTTTCGATTGTTACCAGGAAGGCTGACGGTATTCCGCCGATATAAGGACCGAATACGGGGATAATATTGGTAACACCCACTATCACCGAAACAAGAAGCGCATAAGGAATGCCTAAAACAGTGGTACCTATAAAGCACAAGACGCCGATTATAAGCGAATCGAGGAGCTTGCCGTTTATAAATCCGCTGAACACCTTATTGCTCTTAGAAAGCCACGAAAGGATACGGCCTACCGTTTTATCGCTGAAAAACGCATACATCATTTTCTTGGTTTGATTTAAGAGCTTATCCTTGCTGAAAAGCAGATAAATGGCAAAAATAAGGCCAAGACCGAAGTTTTTAAGGAAGTTTACCACACTCCACACGCCGGAAGCCAAATTGCCTGCAATATTATTAACAAAGCCGGACAAATCTGTTTTAAGCCAATTCTTTTCATATTCGAGAGCACGGTTAAATAAATCTCTTAATTTATCGTTTTCCTTTAAAAGACCACTGCCCCACTTTGAAATTGCATCAAGTCTTTCCGGGAAAGAATTTATAAAGCTCAATACACTTGTTATAAGCTGAGGTATAACGAGGAGCAACAATCCAACTATAACCACCGCAAAAATAAGTATTGCTAAAATAACGCTTATAATTTCGCAAGCGCGGCGGGATTTATCCGGATTTTTGACCTTAAACAGCTTGATTTTTGAAATGTACTTTTCAAAAAAC
>CADBOD010000093.1 GCA_902796165.1 Oscillospiraceae bacterium
CGGACTGCGCCTAAATCATTAGGTGCGGTGGTTACCGTGAACACTTCGCCGTCAAAATTAAAATCCTCAGCGCCTGCTTCGAGGGCATCCTCCATAACGGTATCCTCATCCTTACCCTCACCGTCTATTTCAATTATGCCCTTGCGGTCAAACATAAACATAACCGAGCCGGACTGACCTAAATTGCCGCCGTATTTATCAAAATAATGCCTTATATCGCCGGCTGTTCTATTGCGGTTATCAGTGAGCGTTTCAACAAGAACCGCAACGCCGTTTGGTCCATAGCCCTCGTAAATAAGCTCCTCGTAATTGCTGCCGTCACCCTCGCCGGCGGCTTTGCTTATTATGCGCTCGATATTATCATTAGGCACATTTGCCGCCTTAGCCTTGGCTATTGCATCCTTTAACTTACTGTTCTCAGCCGGATTAGGACCGCCCTGCTTAACGATAACCGAAATCTCCTTACCGATTTTGGTAAAGATTTTTGCCTTTGCGGCATCTGTTTTTTCCTTTTTGTGTTTAATATTGTTCCATTTTGAATGTCCTGACATACAAATCTTTCCTTTGCGTTTAATACTTAAAAATTTTATCACATATCGGGGTTTAGTTCAAGGGCTTTTTTAATAACTTCCTTTATATCCTCGGCTGACTGCACCGCACACGCCATTTGCCGCAGCTTAGCCGCGCCGGAAATACCGGTCATATACCAAGAAAGGTGCTTTCTCGCTTCAAGGACCGCGATATACTCGTCCTTATATTCCCTCATTTTATCGAGCTGTAAAAGGCATACTTCAAGCCTTTTTTCAAGTGTTGGAGGGGTATAGCTTTCGCCTTTAAGAAAGGCGTTAATCTCGCTGAAAACAAAGGGATTGCCCCTTGCCGCACGCCCCACCGCCACGAAATCGCATCCGGTATCATCATACATTTTTTTAGCCTCAAAGCCCGAATTTATATCGCCGTTGCCGATAACCGGAATACCCACGGCTTTTTTTACCTCGGCTATTGTTTTGATATCCACAGGCGGCGCATACATCTGCTCACGGGTTCTGCCGTGAACCGTAACCGCCACCGCACCCGAAAACTCAGCCGCCTTTGCCAGCTCTACCGCGTTTATATGCTCGCTATCCCAACCTGTTCTGAATTTCACCGTCACCGGCAGATTTACGGCATTCACCACGGCTTTAATTATCTTTTCAGCAAGCGGAATATCACGCATAAGCGCACAACCGCCGCCGCTTGCCGCCACCTTAGGCGCGGGACAACCCATATTGATATCAATAAACGACGGATTATACTCGCTCGCCTTAACAGCGGCGCGCGCCATAATATCGGGGTCACTGCCGAAAATTTGCGGCGCCCAAACCTTACCGCCTACGCTTTTCAAAAGTGCCTTGGATTTATCGTCACCAAGCACAACCGCCTTGGCGCTGGTAAGCTCGCCAACACAGAACGCCGCGCCGTACTCAACACATATTTCCCGCATTGCCCTATCCGAAACACCCGCCATAGGAGCCAATGCGGCATAGCCTTCAATTTCAACATTTCCGATTTTCATAACAACAAGATTATACTTTAAAAAAAAATATATGTCAATTTCAAAAATGGTAGTGACAAATTAAGAAAATAATGTTATTATATATATAATTATATCTTACGAGGTGAAAAAGTATGAAATTACTCGCCATTGACGGCAACAGTATAATCAACCGTGCCTTTTACGGAATAAGGCTTTTATCGAACAAAAACGGTCAATATACAAATGCGGTTTACGGCTTTATAAACATACTTTTAAAGCTCATCTCGGAAAACCGGCCTGACGGGGTTGCGGTAGCCTTTGATTTAAAAGCGCCGACATTCAGGCATAAGCAGTACTCGGAATACAAGGCGGGGCGAAAGCCTATGCCCGAGGAGCTGAAAACGCAGTTTCCCATTATCAAGCAGTGGTTGAGCCTTGCAGGCTACACCTGCGTTGAGTGTGAAGGCTTTGAAGCCGATGATATTTTAGGTACTCTGTCCGCCGCAGCACAAACGAGCGGGAACACCTGTATAATAGCCACAGGCGACCGCGATTCTTTACAGCTTGTGAGTGACAGCACCCATGTTCTCCTCACGGTAACCCGAATGGGTCAAAACGAAATAACGGATTACACACCCGAACAGCTTTTCTTAAAATACGGATTAAAGCCGGCTGAAATGATAGAACTTAAAGCTCTTATGGGGGACAGTTCGGATAACATACCCGGCGTGCCGGGCATTGGTGAAAAAACCGCAAGCGACCTTATAAAGCGCTTTTCAAACATCGATAACATCTATGAAAACATAGACACGCTCGATATTAAGCAAAGCGTTAAAAGCAAGCTCATTTCAGGAAGGGACAGTGCATATTTAAGCCGTGAGCTTGGCACTATATGCAAAAGTGCCCCGATTGATACCGATTTTGAACATTATAAAATTCGCCCGGCAAACAATGCCGAGCTTCGTGCTTTGATGAGCGAGCTTGAACTATTCAAGTTGCTTGAAAGAATGAACATCAAGGCGGAGAACGGCACTGCCGCCGAAAATAAAGCGACCGTTACGCTTAAACCGGGAACGGTAAGTGATATAAAGGACACCGCCGATATTTACTTCGGTGAGCATTTCGCCGCAGTATCAAACGGAAAAATAATAGAGCTTACAGAAGACCTGGCTATTTCCATTTTAGAAAACGCAGATATAAAAAAGCGTGTTTATGACAGCAAAAAAATCTATAAGCTATGCGATGCAAAATCGGTAATCTTTGACGCTATGCTCGCGGCTTATCTTATAAATCCTGCTTCAAATGATTACTCACTTAACCGTCTTTTTGCGGAGTACGGTATAAATTACAGCGAAGATATATCCTCCCTTGCCGCCGCGTTTTCCGCCCTTTGCGATACTCTATCGGCAAAGCTCGGCGAAAGCGGCGAGGAAAAGTTGTTAAACGAGATTGAATTACCTCTTTCAAAAGTGCTTGCCGATATGGAAACGGTGGGATTTTTGGTAGATGGCAAGGGCATAGAAGAATATTCAAAGGAGTTAGGTGAAGAAATTGAAAGCCTTACCCGCGATATATACGCACTTGCAGGCGGTGAATTTAACATCAACTCACCAAAGCAGCTCGGCGAGGTGCTTTTTGTAAAGCTCGAAATTCCTGCAAAGAAGAAAACAAAAAGCGGTTACAGTACCAACGCTGAGGTGCTTGAAGGGCTTCGCTTTGATTATCCGATAGTGGATTTGATACTTAAATACCGCCGTCTTTCAAAGCTGAAATCCACCTACTGCGAGGGACTTGTGAATGCAATAGGAGAAGACGGCAGAATTCACTCAACCTTTAACCAGACCGAAGCGCGAACGGGCAGGATAAGCTCGTTAGAGCCAAATTTGCAGAACATCCCCGTAAGAACTGAGGAGGGGCGGCGGTTCAGAGAATTCTTTACCGCAAAAGAAGGTTTTGTGTTGTGTGACGCGGATTATTCCCAAATTGAGCTTCGGGTACTTGCGGCGCTTTCACACGATGAGGTTATGATAGATGCGTTTAAACGCGGCGTTGACATCCACACACTCACTGCTTCTGAGGTGTTCGGCATACCGATAGATATGGTTTTACCGATTATGAGAAGCCGTGCAAAAGCGGTAAACTTCGGAATTGTATATGGCATAGGTGCTTTTTCGCTTTCTAAGGATATAGGCGTAAGCCGTGCCGAAGCACAAAGATATATAAACGATTACCTTTCAACCTACAAGGGCGTTTCGGATTATATGGACAGGGTGATTAAAGACGCCAAGCGTGACGGCTTTGTTACAACCCTTTTCGGCCGCCGCAGATATCTGCCTGAGCTTTCGGCTTCAAACGGAATGCTCAGAGCTTTCGGTGAAAGAGTGGCGCGAAACGCACCTATACAGGGCACCGCGGCGGATATAATCAAAATTGCTATGATAAGGGTTCACGAGAGATTGCGCCGCGAGGTTAAAGATGCAAATCTGATTCTTCAAGTTCACGATGAGCTTATAGTTGAATGCCGTCAAAGTGATGCTCAAAGGGTGTGCCGTATTCTCGAAGAGGAAATGGAAAATGCCGCCGATTTGAGTGTTAAGTTATCGGTTGAGGCTCATTCCGGTAATACCTGGCTTGAGGCGAAATAAAAATGAGAGTTTTATTTGTTTGCTCGGGCAACACCTGCCGTTCACCTATGGCAGAGGGCTATTTAAGTTCAAAAAACATAAAGGGTATTGAAGTATCAAGCGCAGGATTTATGAGCGAAGGCGAACGCGTATCAAAAAACGCCGAAGCGGTTATGAATGAAATCGGTATAGATATATCTGCTCACACTTCAAGGCTCATTTCAAAAGAATGTAAGGCATACGAAAAAATATTCTGTATGGGTGAAAGTCACAGGCTGGCGCTGATTTCAGCCGGATTTTCACAGGGAAAGATAACTGTTTTAGGGGGCGGTGTTTCCGACCCCTTTGGCGGAAGCCTTACGGTTTACAGGCAGTGCCGTGACGAAATAATAAGCGCCGTTGATAGCGCGCTTTACGGCGGCGAGATACTGCCTTTTGCGATATTGCCCGCCGAAAAGGCGGATATCCCGGCGATAGCAGAGCTTGAAAGCGAATGTTTTACCTGCCCGTGGAGTGAAAACGCAATACTCGAATCAATGGAGCATAACACGGTCTTTTTCAAAGCCGTTCACAACAAAAAAACCGTAGGTTATATAAGCGTAACCGCGGTATCGGGCGAGGGTTATATCAATAACATAGCCGTAAAAGGCGATTGCAGAAATATGGGTATCGGCTCTGTGCTTTTAGACCGTGCCGTTACTTTCTCCCATAAACGGCGGTTGGAGTTTATTTCCTTAGAAGTGAGGGCATCCAACGCCACCGCAATTTCACTTTACAAAAATGCCGGATTTATAAATGCCGGCACAAGAAAGAATTTTTACGATAATCCGAAGGAAGACGGAATTATTATGACAAGGAGGTTTAAATATGCTGATACTCTCTATTGAATCCTCCTGTGATGAAACCTCCGCCGCCGTAACTGACGGGCGCCGCGTTTTATCAAACATAGTTGCAACTCAGATTGAAGAACACAAGCTATACGGCGGAGTGGTGCCGGAGATTGCCTCCCGCCGCCATACCGAAGCCATAACCGGCGTATGCCGTGAGGCGATAGCTTCTGCCGGTATTTCTTATGCTGATATCGGCGCCGTTGCCGTAACCTTTGCACCGGGGCTTATAGGGGCGCTTTTAGTAGGAGTAAACTTCGCAAAAGGGCTTTCCGCCTCCCTCGGCGTACCGCTTATTCCGGTGCATCATCTCCGCTCACATATAGCGGCGAACTATATAAACAGTGATTTAAAACCGCCTTTTTTATGCCTTACGGTATCGGGCGGAAATACGATAATTACCGAGGTTAAGGATTACACCTCTTTCAGTCCCTTAGGCGGCACTACTGACGATGCCGCCGGAGAATGTTTTGATAAGGTGGCAAGGGCGCTCGGTCTTTCCTACCCGGGCGGAGTAACCCTTGATAAGATTGCCAAGGCGGCTGATGAAAAGCGGTATCCGCTTCCCGTACCTCACACCGAGGGAAAATACGATTTCAGCTTTTCGGGACTTAAAACCGCGGCGGTAAATCTGATACATAAGTGCAATCAGAAAAACGAAGATATAGATATTCCCGTTCTCGCAGGCACACTAAGGCACAGGGTTTGCAAAATGCTCACCGATAAATTTATCAGCGCGGCGGAGGATTACGGATACAAAACAGTTGCTCTCGCCGGCGGCGTTTCGGCAAACAGTGAGCTTCGCTCAATGTTGAAATCCGATTGCGAGAAGCGCGGAATTAGGCTTTATATGCCTGAGCTTAAATACTGCGGCGATAATGCCGCTATGGTGGGCGTTCAGGGGTATTACGAATATCTTTCGGGAAATATTTCGGGTATGGATCTTAATGCTTCGGCAACAATGCCGATAAATTACAGGTGATAATATGGAAGAAAAAAGACTGCTGCTTATTGTAAATCCGTTTTCGGGCAAAGCAAAAATGGTTACTACCCTTATGGCAGTAACGCAGATTTTATCCGATAACGGCTTTGAGGTTACGGTTTACCCGACCAAAAAGGCGGCGGATGCAACGCTCAGAGCGGAAAGTGTAAAAGAAGGCGAATTTGACCGCATTGTAGTTTGCGGCGGTGACGGCACATTAAATGAGGTTATAACCGGACTTATGCGCTCGGGCGTTAAGTGCAAGATAGGTTATATACCGGCAGGCACGCTTAATGAATGGTCGCAAGGGCTTAAAATACCGCGTTCAATTCCGGAGGCGGCAAAAATTGCCGCAGGTGATAAAGATATAAGGCTTGATATAGGCAAATTTGCGGACAGGTATTTTTCATACACGGCGTCCTTCGGGGCTTTTACCGAGGTTTCCTATTCCGCGCCGCAAGAGGTGAAGAATGTGCTCGGTCAAGCGGCATACTTTATTGAGGGAATTAAAAGCCTCGGCAATATAAAGCCGGTGCATTTAAAACTCGAATGTGAAGAAAAGACGATTGAGGATGATTTCCTTTTCGGGGCCGTATCAAACTCAATGTCGGTAGGCGGCATAGTCAAGTTCAAGGAAAACCTTGTAAAGCTCAATGACGGATTTTTTGAAGTGATGCTTATTAAAAATCCGAAGAATATTCTGCAATTCCAAAATATTTTAGACGGAATACTGAGAGCCGATTTAAACCGTGAGCAGATTGAGTTTTTCCATACAAAAAGAATTACGATTACCGGCGGCAGAGCTGTTCCCTGGACACTTGACGGGGAATTTGCCCCCGGCAGGGACGAGCTTGTTATAGAGAATGTTCCATCGGCGTTATGGCTCGTTTCTCCCTTTGGTGAAGACACACCGCAAAATAACATTGAAAGTGAGTAAGTATTTATGTTTACAAGAGATATAGGCGTTGACCTCGGCACTGCTAACACTTTGGTTTGCGTTAAAGGCAAGGGTATTATTATGAGAGAGCCTTCGGTTGTGGCTTACGATGTAAGAAACGATGCCGTTCGTGCCGTAGGCAGAGAAGCCAAGGATATGATAGGCAGAACACCCGGCTCCATTGTGGCTGTAAGGCCTTTAAAGGACGGCGTTATTGCCGACTTTGATGTTACCGCCGCAATGCTTAAACGCTTTGTAAGAGAGGCACTTAAAGGCTCGCTTTTCTCCCGTGTCAGAATGGTGCTTTGCATACCGGCAGGTGTTACAGAGGTGGAAAGCCGCGCGGTATATGACGCGGCAAAGCAGGCAGGCGCCACTGATATTGACCTCATAGAAGAGCCCATGGCGGCGGCAGTAGGAGCAGGGCTTCCGGTTTGGGACGCATCGGGAAATATGGTTGTTGATATCGGGGGCGGCACAAGCGAGGTTGCGGTGATATCCCTCGGGGATATCGTAACGGCGCAGTCAATCCGTGTAGCCGGCGACGATTTGGACGAAGCGATAATAAACTATATAAGGAAAAAGCATAATCTTTTAATCGGTGAGCGCACAGCTGAGCAGATAAAAATAGAAATAGGCTCGGCTAAGGAGTACGAAGGAGAAACAAGCATTGAAATAAAGGGCAGAAACCTGGTTGACGGGCTGCCTAAAAATGTTACTGTTTCTTCCGCGGAAGTGCGCTCGGCTATGGCGGATACAATAGCACAGATAATAGATGTTATACGCTCTACGCTCGAAAAAACTCCGCCTGAGCTTGCAGCGGATATAATAGACAGCGGTATGACGCTTACCGGCGGCAGTGCGCTGCTTCGCGGACTTGCAGAGCTTATAGCGGAGGAAACCGGTATGCCGGTGACGGTTGCGGCAAATCCGATTGACTGCGTGGTACTCGGAACGGCAAAAAGGCTTGAAGCCGACAGCGGCTTTGAAAACTATGTATTCAGAAGAGGCAAGCGTTTCAGATAATTATCGGGAGATAAGTCAATATGAGATTTTTCTTTAAGAGCAAAAAATTTAAAATCATTGCCGCGGTAATTGCCGCAGTGATAGGATTGACGCTTATTTTCGGCATCACCGGTACAAGAATGGCGCCTCAAACCGATATTTTAGGCTCTGTAATTGAGCCTTTTCGCTCTGCCGCAAAAAAGGTGAGCGAAGCGGTAAACGATATTTTTTCCACATACAACGAGGGCAACCGCTTGATGATTGAAAACGCCGAGCTCGGCGCCGAGGTTGACGATTTGCGCCAAAAGCTCGCGGATTACGAAAAAATCAGTGCGGAAAATGAAACCTATAAAAAGTACCTCGGCATAAAAGAGGCGCACAATGATTTCACATTTACATCGGCAAATCTTATTGCACGGGACAGTGACGACCCGTATATGGGATTTACGATAAACAAAGGCTCGTTATCAGACATAAAGAAATACGACCCCGTTATAACCGAAAGCGGCATTGTTGGCTATATTACAGAGGTAGGGCTTACAAGCGCTAAGGTGACCACCGTTTTAAGCACATCTGTTACAATGGGAGCTATTGATAACCGTTCAAGCGATTCGGGCGTTATAACGGGCAAACTGGATTTGGCGGAAAACGGCAAATGCCTCTTTAAAAACCTCGCGCGGTCAAGCGGAGTGGCAATAGGCGATTATGTTTCCACATCGGGCGAGGGCGTTTTCCCCTCAGGGCTTTTGATAGGCTCGATTGAGTATATCGGTACGGACAGCGTTAATTCCTCCATCTACGCTGAAATCAAGCCCTTTGTAAATATGGCGGAAATTCGTGATGTTATGGTAATAACATCGTTTGACGGACAACTTTCCGAGAGCAAGGACAAGTAATATGACAGACCGTAAAAAAGTATTTTTAATATTTTTAATAAACACTCTTTTGTTTTCGGTTTTAATTCTTTTCCATTACGCAGGAAACGGGATTAAAATTATGAACGCAAATCCTATGTCCGCATTGGCGCTTTTGGTATGTATAATTATGTTTTCGGGAGAGCTTAGCGGCGTGATTACGGGTATTGCCGTAGGCGTTATACTTGACAGTGTGACTTCCACACCGATAGGGTTTAACACCATAACCCTTGCGATTATTTCCTTTATAGCGGTTTTGATATCACACTTTCTGTTTAACCGAAATATTAAATCAGCTCTGGTTCTTTGCCTTATATGTTCCGCCCTTTATTTTTCGGCAAGGTGGATTGCAGGCTTCGCCTTCGCGGGCGATGTAAGGGGCAGCTTCGGATATCTTTTGCGCTATGCGTTAAGCAGTACGGTATATACTACCGTTTTCGCAGTACCGTTTTTTTACATTGAAAAAAAGCTATTTAAGGACTTGGCATCGTGAGGTGAGCTTATGCCTTTTACAAAAAAGCGACAAACGGCGCTTAATATTCTATCCGCGGTTTTAGTGCTGGTTTTACTGCTTTATGCCGCACGCGTTTATTACATTCAAATTCTGAATGCGGACAAGTACTCTTCCGCGGCAAAAGGCAGTGCCACGGTGAGAACAAGTGTGCTCAAAGCATCAAGGGGAGAAATTCTCGACCGTTTCGGCAGGCAAATCGCCGTAAACCGTGACGGTTATAATATAGTTTTCAACAAAGCGTATGTAAAAGATAACCTTAATGATGTTATCTTAAAGCTCACAAGACTTATGGATGAAAACGGTGTTGAGTATTTTGATAAACTGCCGCTTGAAAAAACCGCGCCGTTTGCATTCAACGGCGAGAGCACGGATAGACTTATAAAAACCCTCGGTCTTGCCCATTTTGCCACAAGCGAGGATTGCATAAAGCGCCTTATAGAAAAATACGAGCTTGAAGATTATGAGCCTGACGAACAAAGGCGTATTATGGCGGCAAGATACGGTATGGATATATCCGATTTTTCCCTTGCCTACCCTTATACCTTCGCGGAGGATATCCCCGAAGAGCTTATGAGGAAAATCGCCGAGTTGGGAATGTTTTTAGACGGCGTTTCGGTTGATGTAGTGCCGTTCAGGCAGTATGCCGATACTTCGCTTGCCGTAAACCTTATAGGCACGGTAGGCCCCATATATGAAGAGGATTGGCAGGGCTACAAGGAAAAGGGGTATTCCTTTAACGATAAAGTCGGCAAAAGCGGAATAGAGCTTTGGGCAGAGGATTACCTGCACGGGACTGACGGAGAAATCGCCTATTACATAGACTCAAAGGGAAATATAATAGACAGTCGCGTTACCAAAAAACCGATATCGGGAAAGACGATAGTTTTAACGCTTGACAGTGTTATTCAGCGAAAAACGCAGGATATGCTCGAAAGCTCGGTAAGAAATCTTCAAGCAACCGGTGGTACTGCAACGGCAGGTGCCGCGGTTGTTATCGATATAAAATCAGGCGGCGTTATATGCTCGGCAAACTATCCTACTTATGATTTAGCGACCTTATCCGAAAGGTATAACGAGTTGTTAGAGGATAAGCGCAAGCCGCTTACCGACCGTGCCTTTCAAGGTGTTTACCCGATAGGCTCCACCATTAAACCGGCAGTTGCTACCGCCGCGCTTGAAACGGGTAAGTATAATTTGGGCGACACCGTTTTTTGCTCGCAGGTTTATAATTATTTTAACGACTACAAGCCTAAGTGTATGCACTACCACGGCACAATGAACCTCAAAACCGCGCTTTCAAGAAGCTGTAACTATTTCTTTTTTGAGCTTGGCAGGAGAGTGGGCGCGACAACGCTTACGGATTACTTCAAGCAGTTCGGGTTAGGTGTTAAAACCGGCGTTGAGGTTGATGACAGCGCGGGAATACTTGTAAACCCCGCATCAGACGGCTTTGGCGGTGATACACTTCAAATATCCATAGGTCAGCTGAATGCTTTTACTCCGCTTCAAATGGCAAATTATGTTGCGACCTTTGCAAACGGCGGAACGCATTACCGGGCAACACTTATCAAAAAAATCGTATCTTATGACCTTAAAGAAACCTATGATGAATGTGCGCCGGAAATCGTCAATAAAGTTTCCATAAGTCCGCAGAATATCAACGCAATCAAGGAAGGTATGCTTTCGGTTACGGTTGACGGTACCGGCAGAGCCGCGCTCGGTGATTATCCGATTAAAATCGGCGGCAAAACCGGAACCTCTCAGACCAACAGCGGCGCCGACCACAGCACATACATTATCTTCGCGCCCTATGATAATCCGGAAATTGCCATATCGGTTGTGCTTGAACACGGACATTCGGGTTATGCCTCCGGCTCAATCGTGCGAAATATACTTGATTACTGCTTTTTCTCCGATGATAATTCATCGGCTGATACAGGATTTAACACTGTACTAAATTGACAGACCGGGCATTTTATGATAAAATACAGGGGTGAAAAAATGGGTATTACTGTTTGTACCGTTTCGGGCAAAGGCGGCACGGGAAAATCCACCGTTTGCTCGGGATTGGCGATTGCGGCGGCGAACAAAGGCGGTCGCGTTTTACTCATAGATCTCGATTCGGGGCTTCGTTGCCTTGATACAATATTCGGTATAGATGACGGTGTGGTTTTCGACCTTTCCGATTCTATCAGGGAATTTAACTCGGGGAAAGCCTTGTATAAGGCGGCAAACTATGATAACATATTTATAATTCCGGCACCGGCAAGTGCCGAGGCGATAGATTTTGAAAAGCTGAGGCTTATTGTAGATTCATTAAAGGAAAGCTACGATTACATATTTTTAGATTTTCCGGCAGGCGTGGATTTTGACGCTTACAATAAATTTAAAGACTCACTGTTTTTAATAGTTTCCGCCTCGGATGATGTATCTACCAAGGCGGCGGGGGTTATATCCTCAGGAATAAGCTCAGATACTGATGTTCGCCTTATAATCAACCGTTTTGACCGGGATATGATATCGGCAGGCTTTTACAAGAACATTGATGATGTTATTGACAGGGCAGGCGCACGCCTTATAGGCATTGTTCCGGCGGACGGGGAATTGTTACTCCTGAGCCGAAATCATAAAATAAAACCGAAAGGCCGCGCCGCAAAGGCGTTTGACCGAATTATAAGACGGATTTCAAAAGAAAATGTGCCACTTGTGGCACTTAAAAAAATATAATCAATACGAAAGGATGATTTTTTATGACTATAGCTTTAATAGCTCACGATGCAAAAAAGGAACTTATGGTGCAGTTTTGTATTGCTTACTGCGGAATACTCAGCCATCATACCTTAGTTGCAACCGGCACAACCGGCAGAACCGTGGCTGAAGCGACAGGTCTTGAAATAAACAAATTTTTGGCAGGCTCGCAGGGTGGTTCACAGCAGATAGCTTCAAGAATAGGCTGTGATGAAATAGATCTTCTGCTTATGTTCAGAGATCCGCTTAATCCCAAGCCGCACGAGCCGGATGAGGCGTCACTGCTGAGGCTGTGCGATGTTCACAATATCCCGGTTGCCACAAATATCGCCACCGCGGAGGTGCTTATCCACGGACTTGAACGCGGCGACCTTGATTGGCGTGAAATAGTTAAAAAATCTTAATTTGGAGTTTTAAAAATGGCAGAAATAAATCGTGCCGTAAAAGGCACGAATGATATATTACCCGATAAATCACATAATTACAGATTTGTAGAGGAAAAAATGCTGGAAATTGCGGCACTTTACGGTTTCAGGGAAATACGCGTTCCGGTTTTTGAGCATACCGAGGTTTTCAGCCGTAATGTAGGCGAGGATACCGATGTCGTTCAGAAGGAAATGTACACCTTTTCAGATAAAGGCGGCAGGTCTATAACACTTCGCCCCGAGCTTACGGCAGGCGTTGTAAGAAGCGTTATTGAAAAAGGCGTAATCGCCGGTGCGTTGCCGGCAAAGGTTTGCTATATAGGCGGTTGCTACCGCTATGAGAAACCGCAGGCAGGCAGACTCAGAGAGTTCCATCAGTTCGGTGTGGAATGTTTCGGCGCAGGCGACCCCGCGGCAGATGCGGAAATTATAGCTCTTGCCCGCCAAATTCTTTTAACCTTAGGCGTTAAGGGTATCTCCCTTAAAATAAACTCGATCGGATGTGAAAAATGCCGCAAGGATTATGTTGCGGCATTAAAGAATTATTTTGAAGGTCACAAAGAGGAATTGTGCGACACCTGCAAGGACAGGCTCGAAAGAAATCCTATGAGAATTCTCGATTGCAAGTCCCCCGTTTGCTCAAAAATCGCGGCAGGCGCGCCGGTTATAACAGATTATCTTTGTGATGACTGTAAAGAGCATTTTGCCTCGGTCAAAGAAAATCTGACCGCCCAGGGAATTATCTTTGAGGTTGACCCGCATATCGTAAGAGGTCTTGATTATTATAACAAGACGGTGTTTGAATTTGTATCAGGCGATATAGGCGCTCAGTCAACCGTTTGCGGCGGCGGCAGGTATGACGGGCTTGTGGCTAAAATGGGCGGCAAGGATACGCCGGCGCTCGGCTTTGGACTTGGCATAGAGCGGCTTATGCTTCTGCTCGAAAATATGAATGTTCAGTTGCCGGAGGATAGAAAATGCGATTTATATGTTGCCGCTATGGGCGGCAGCGCCAAGCTCGCCGCAGGAAAGATTTGTGCTGAAATGAGGAATGAGGGCTTTGAAGCTCTGTGCGATTTATGCGGCAGGGGGCTTAAAGCTCAGCTTAAATATGCCGATAAAATCGGCGCAAAGTATTCCGTTGTTTTAGGTGATGATGAACTGAACTGCGGGAAAGTAAAGATTAAAGATATGAAAACAGGCGATGAACACGAGTGCGATATAACCGCTATTCCCGATAAAATAACCGATTTGAATTTGAAAGCGGCGCTCGGCTCGCTTGAAGAATCCGTATTAAACGGCGAGAAGGCATAAGAGGTGTATTATAATTGAAGCTTGACAGAATGAACGGTATGAAGCGTACGCATTACTGCGGCGCGCTAAGGAAGGAAAACGCCGGCGAAACGGTTGTTGTTTGCGGTTGGGTACAACGGCAAAGGGACTTAGGCTCGCTTATATTTATAGATTTGCGTGACAGAAGCGGAATTGTACAGCTTGCTTTTGATGAAAATACAGATAAGGATGTTTTTGAAAAGGCGTTTGCCGTGAGAAGTGAATTTGTGCTTATGGCAAAGGGCAAGGTGCGTGTTCGCTCCTCTGTAAACACCGATATACCCACAGGTGAGGTGGAAATCGAAACCGAGTGCTTAAAGGTGCTTGGCGCTTCTCTTACTCCCCCGTTTGATATATCGCCCGATACGAATGCCGGCGAGGAATTAAGGCTTAAATACAGATATCTTGACCTTCGCCGCAGTAATCTTCAAAAAAATATAATGATGCGCCACAAAATAGCTAAGGTAACGCGCGATTATTTTGATGAGAACGGTTTTTTGGAAATAGAAACGCCTACGCTTATAAAATCAACGCCTGAGGGTGCGAGGGATTATCTTGTGCCTTCAAGAGTGCATAAGGGCAGTTTCTTTGCACTTCCGCAATCACCGCAGATGTACAAGCAGCTCCTTATGCTTTCGGGTTTTGACCGCTATATGCAGATAGCCCGTTGTTACAGGGATGAAGACCTGCGTGCAGACCGCCAGCCCGAGTTTACTCAGATTGACCTTGAAATGTCCTTTGTAGAACGCGAGGATATTTTTGCAATCGCAGAAGGGTATGTAAAAAGGTTATTTAAAGAGGTTCTGGATGTTGATATCAAAACTCCGCTTCCCCGTATGACCTATACTGACGCTATGAATAATTACGGCAGCGATAAGCCGGATACCCGATTTGATATGAAAATAAAGGATATTTCGGATATCGTGGAGAATTGCGGCTTCGGCGTGTTCTCAAACACGGTAAAATCCGGCGGTACGGTAAGGGCAATCAATGCCAAATCCGCCGCAAATATCTTTACAAGAAAAGAGATTGACAAGCTCACCGAGGATGCGAAGGGCATCGGTGCTAAGGGCCTCGCCTTTATCCGTTGGGTAGAGGATGAACCCTCCTGCTCTTTCTCGAAGTTTATGAACGAAGAGGAAATGGCGGCAATTTATGAAAGACTTGAAGCCGAAAAGGGCGATGTCATTTTAATTGTCGCAGATAAAAAATCGCTTGCGCTTTCGGTGCTTGGCGCACTTCGCCTTACAGTTGCAAAGCGGCTCGGAATTATTCCGGAAAATCAATTCAACTTTGTTTGGATAACCGAGTTTCCGTTCTTTGAATACAATGAGGAAACCGGCACTTACGACGCTATGCATCATCCATTCACCGCACCGCTTGACGAATGTATAAAATATCTTGATACAGAGCCTGAAAAGGTTTTTGCAAACGCCTATGATTTGGTGCTCAACGGCGTTGAGCTTTCAAGCGGCTCGCTGCGTATTACCGACCCGGAGCTTCAAGCGCATATGTTCTCGGCGTTAGGTCTTTCCGATGAAGAAGCCGAGCAGAAATTCGGATTTCTTACCGGTGCATTTAAGTACGGTGCTCCCCCGCACGGAGGAATGGGATTGGGACTTGACAGAATTTGTATGATAATGACCGGCTCTGATAGCCTGAGAGATGTTTTGGCTTTCCCGAAGGTTGCAAATTCTTCGGAGCTTATGTCCGGCGCGCCGGCAGGGGTTGACGACGCCCAGCTTAACGAACTTGCAATCAAAATCGACCTGCCCGAAGCAAAAGAATAATAACATATATGTATGCAAAAAGCACAGTGACATTGCCACTGTGCTTTTTATTCTTAATCCGGGGAATTTGCATCTGACGGTGCAGAGGTCCCTTCCTGCGATGAAGGCTCGCTCTGTGTGCCTGTTGAGGTCTGCTCGCCGGAGGAATTGTTTTCTTCACTCCCAGACGGCTCGCCTGAGGAAGTATCACCGGTTTTCTTGCCGATTATCAGCCTATCCGCTTTGATATAGCACACCTTGCCGGCGTATTTAACCTCTGCCCACTTGTCCTCCCAAACACCTGTAACATCAAGCAAAACGCCCGAGGTGATTGTACTGTTCGTCTTATAAGAACTGTCATCAATAGGGTACCTGTAAATGTACTCGGCAAAGGCGGTTGTGTATTCGTTTTCAGGTGTTTCAAAAGGACTGACAAGGCAGCTTGACGGAACATAGGCATATTTACCGTCAACCTTGACCTCTTTGAAATTACTACTGTATGTATTACGGTAGAGATACGCCTCACCTGATTTGAGATTTAATACCGCCTCGTCAGAGCTATCCGGATTTTTATAACCGACCGCCCCCTCCTTTGCACAAATCGAAAAGCGCGGGTTATTATCACTGTTTTCAAAGCCGCATACATTCATATCTACTCTGCCCTGCACGCCGCCTACCTCGCCGGAGGAGGTGAACTGCCACATAAAGAACCTGCCTGCATACTCTGTTGCATTGGCATAATTTGCAAGCCAGAAATTATATCTTGAAGCAAGGAACGCCTCGAAGTTATCCTGCATCGGATTTTTTCCGGCGTAAAACATCGGTGTATAACCGGAGGTTTTTATATAATCGAGAAAAGCCGCCGCATTCGAGGAAATCTGTGATTTAGAAAGCGTTTTTGCACGCGAGCGCTCATCATTATTATAAAACTCCTCAAAATCATACGCCACGGGATAAGAAACCTTTATGTCGTGCTGACTGTTTTTCTTTATCAACTCTGTTACATACGCCGCTTCCTCAACGGCTTCGGTTTCGTTTACGGCGGTAGAGTAAAAATAAATTCCGACAGGTATGCCGTTTTTATAGGCGTTAAGGATATTATATTCAAAGGTAGCGTCCATTACTATTTTACCCGTGAGATACCCTCTGTATCCGCAACGAATCATAGCGAACTGCACTCCGCTTTTTTTAACTGCCGCCCAATCTATACTTCCGTTATGGCTTGATACATCTATACCGTATATGTAATCGGGATTACCCTTGCAGGCGCTTATATTTATTATAGCGGTTTTTGAGGCAACATTTTGAGGTTTTTCCGCAACATAGCTGCCGTTTTTATTATCCTCTTTTGAATCCGCCTTTGCCACCTCTACCTTTGGCACATTTATCTTTTTGCCCTTATAGGCGACCTGCTTTTCAACCGGCTGAATTACCGCCGGCACGGTATTCACCTCAACAATCTCCTGCGGCTCAGGCTCAGATGCTTCGGTAAATACAGAAGAATTAAACGAATAGCTTGAAAAATATTTTTCCGGCGCGCCCGACTCAAAGTGCTTAACTATTATCGCCGTTACGGCAGATGCCGCCACAACGCCTACTATTGCCGCCGGTATTGCAAAAAACACCGGTTTTGATTTAAAAAACCTATAAACTGCACTGAACATTATTTCTCCTCCAAATAGCCTTGTAATTTTATCACTTTCCGTCTTACTTTGCAACAAATATTGCTTTTTTTCTATTGCCAAATTAAGGTATATGTTATATAATAATATTTAGTTAGAATATGGAGGTGTCCGTTTGCAAGGTGAAATAAAAATTTCCGCCGCCATAGTAACCTATAACGATGGCGATAAGGCGGCCGCGGCAATCGCTTCAATCCTTGCCCACTGCAAAAAATGCCCCATTGAGCTTTATATCGTGGATAATAACTCCTCGGATGATACGCTTAAAAGAATAGATTATATAAAAAACTCAGTCAAAATCATACAGCTTGACCGCAACATTGGATTTGGTCAGGCTCATAACAAGGTTCTTGATTTGGTGGATAGTAAGTATCACTTTGTGATAAACCCTGATATAACGGTGAATTCCGATGTGTTTGCCGATGTGGTTGATTATATGGAGAAAAATCCGGATGCAATTATGGCGGCTCCGAATATTTTGAATGGCGATGGCACGGTGCAGTACTTACCAAAGAGTGTTCCCACATTCAAAAGATTGTTTTTAGGCAGGCTTTCATCCTCTGTGCGCGATGAGTATGTTTGGCGAGATAGGGAGATAACAAAGCCCTGCGAAATTGATTTTTGCAGCGGATGTTTCTTTTGTATGCCTACCGATTGCTTTAAACGGTTAAACGGTTTTGATAAAAGATATTTTATGTATCTTGAAGACGCGGATTTAACGCTTAGAGCCAAAAGGCTCGGCAAGGTGATTTTTTTGCCCGATATCAGCGTTACTCACCTTTGGGGACGGGGAAGTCACAAAAATTTAAGACTTTTTGTTATTCACTTAATTTCCTGCATTAAGTTTCTTATAAAATGGAGGGGTAAAACAGAATGAAGATAATGATTACCGGCGCCGCTGGTCAGCTTGGAAATGAGCTTACTTCAATTTTAAAATCGGGGAAAGCGGAAATCGGCACGATTGACGGCAGATACAAAGATACCGAAATCATCGCCGCCGATATAGGCGATTTTGATATTACCGATATGATATCGACAAGGGCGTTTATAAAAAACGCACGCCCGGATATAATAATCAACTGCGCGGCTATGACGAATGTTGACGGTTGCGAAACAGATTTTGAAACCGCATTCAAGGTAAACGCGGCAGGGGTAAGAAACCTTGCAATTTGCGCAAAGGAGCAAAACGCGAAGTTTATTCATGTTTCTACCGATTATGTGTTCGCGGGTGACGGGGTGCGCCCTTATCGCGAATGGGATGTTATCAATCCTCAAAGCGCATACGGTGCTTCAAAGGCGTTAGGCGAAAAGTATGCTATGTCTTTCAACGATAAGACCTTTATTGTACGCACATCGTGGCTATACGGATACATCGGCAAGAACTTTGTAAAAACAGTAAGGCGTGTAATAAGGGAAAAAGGCAGTATCACGGTGGTAAACGACCAGCGCGGCAATCCTACAAACGCAAACGACCTCGCCTATCACATCCTCAAAATTGCACTTACGGAGGATTACGGCATTTATCACTGCACGGGCGAGGGCGAATGTTCTTGGTATGAGTTTGCAAGGAAAATTGCCGAGTATTCCGGATTTGGTGAGGAAAAGGTACTCTCCTGCACTTCGGATGAGTATAAAAGCCCGACTAAGCGGCCGGCATATTCCTCGCTTGATAATTTAGCTTTAAAGTGCGGCGCAGGCAATGAAATGCGCGATTGGCAAACGGCACTTAAAGAATATATTATGAAAGTTAAAGACTGAAAGGAAGTTTTTTATGAAAACCTATCTTGTGACCGGCGGTGCCGGATTTATCGGGTCTAACTTCGTTATTTATATGCTTAACAAGTACGATGATGTTCGCATTATAAATGTTGACAAGTTGACTTACGCAGGAAATCTCGAAAACCTCAAAAGTGTTGAGAATAATCCGCGCCACACCTTTGTTCAGGCAGATATTTGCGATAAGGCGGCAATTTCTAAGCTGTTTGCCGAGAATGATATTGATTATGTAGTAAACTTCGCGGCGGAAAGCCATGTTGACAGGAGCATTTCAAATCCCGAGATATTCGTTAAAACCAATGTTGAGGGCACGGTAAATATGCTTCAATGTGCAAAAGAAGCGTGGACTATCGGTGACGATAAGTATAAAGACGGTGTGAAGTATTTACAGGTATCAACCGATGAGGTGTATGGTACACTCGGAGAAACAGGTTACTTTACGGAAACCACTCCGCTTGACCCGCACTCTCCATACTCTTCCTCAAAAGCGTCAGCCGACCTTTTTGTTAAAGCATTTGGCGATACCTATAAATTCCCCATAAACATCACCCGTTGTTCAAATAACTACGGTCCTTTCCAATTCCCTGAAAAGCTAATACCGCTTATTATGAACAACACACTCTCACACAAGGATTTGCCGGTCTATGGTGACGGTATGCAGATACGCGACTGGCTTTATGTTGAGGACCACTGCAAAGCTATTGATATGGTTATACGCGGCGGCAGGCTCGGTGAGATTTACAATGTCGGCGGTCACAACGAAAAGCCGAATATATTTATTGTTAAGTCCATTATTGAGTATATTAAGGAAAATGTTGACAGCGAAGTCGGCGAGCATATGATAAAGCATGTGACCGACCGCAAGGGCCACGACAGGCGCTACGGCATTGACCCCGAAAAGATAAAGAACGAGCTCGGTTGGTATCCCGAAACCTGCTTTGAGGTTGGAATTAAGAAAACTCTCAAATGGTATCTTGAAAATCGTGAGTGGATGGCAAATGTTATAAACGGCGATTATATGAAGTATTACGATAAGATGTATTCCGCCAAAGAGGAGATATAATATGGGCAAATTCAATTTTATAAAAACCTCTATTGACGGCGTGATTATCGTTGAGCCTACGGCATACGGCGATTCCCGCGGCTATTTTATGGAAACATATCAAAAAGAGGATTTTTATGCCGGCGGAATAACGGTTGATTTTGTTCAGGATAATCAGTCTATGTCAACCAAAGGAGTGCTGAGAGGTCTTCACTTTCAAAAGCAATACAGTCAATCAAAGCTGGTGCGTTGTATAAAGGGCGAGGTTTTTGATGTTGCGGTTGATTTGCGTGAAGGCTCACCCACTTTCGGCAAGTGGGAGGGCGTTATCCTCTCTGCCGAAAATAAGCGACAGTTCTTTATGCCGAAAAACTTTGCACACGGATTTTTAGTTTTATCGGATGAGGCTGAATTTGTATATAAGGTTGACGATTATTATCATCCAAACGATGAGGGCGGCCTTATGTGGAACGATAAGGATATCGGAATAAAGTGGCCTATTGACGATACATTTGAAATTAAGCTATCGGATAAGGATAAACTGCATCCGCCGTTCAGCGAATATAAAAAATAAAACAAAATAATAAACACCTCCCTTTTTGGAAACAATAGACACAAGGGAGGTGTTTTTATATGCAGAATAATTCAATGAGTTTTATTAAAGGTATGGGTACCGGTATGGTAGCGGGCGCCGCTGTGGTAGTGGTTGGCAAAATGCTCACTCAGGATAAGCACAACATAACCAAAGGCTCCACAAAGCTCATAAAGGCTATGGGCGAAATCGTTGACGGTGTGCAAACTATGTTCAGATAAAAAGAATATATTACCGGATATAAAAACAGACCTGCGCTTAAAGCGCAGGTCTGTAAAATTTTCTTATATTATTTTGAAAGCTGACGCTTTGCGCCGAATACCAATGCACCTGCTGCGAGCAATACCATAATAGCATAAGCAACATTTACATCGCCGGTCTTCGGAGAATTTGCACTGCTTGTTACTGCTGTGCTCGGCTTTGCAGGATCAGTAATCTTGCCGCCGTAGTTACCGGTAATTGCAACTCTGCTTATCGGAACGATAGTTAAGTTCTTATCACCGAGTGAACCGCTCTTAACAGTATAGTCAGTACCCTCTTTTGCCTCTGTATAAGTGCCGTTATCATTTATGATGTAAATGATCCACTTATCGAATTTACCGTAATTCTTTTCATCAGCAACAACAGTGATTGAGCTATCATCAGCAATATCAACAAAAGTATCGGTAGGAATACTGCCGCCATCCTGTTTTGTTCCTATACCGGCAACAACCTTAACCTTATTTGCCGGACTTGATGCAGCAAAAGCAGATACTGAAACAGTAAGAGCTATACATAAACAAATAACAATCGCTAAAACTTTTTTCATTATAATACCTCCACAGATATTTTTAGTTGTACTCATTATAGCGCACACAAAACTAAAAGTAAAGTATTTTTTAAAAATTTTTTCATTGTTGTTGATAAAAGACAATATTTGTGTTAAAATTTATCTGTTTTAACAATTTATTGGAGTGATTTTCTTGGATTTTCGCGATGAAATACGAAGAAGACGGACATTTGCTATAATTTCCCATCCGGATGCCGGTAAAACCACCCTTACCGAAAAGCTGTTGCTTTACGGCGGGGCGATACAGACCGCCGGCTCTGTAAAGGGCAAGGCAACGGCGAAGCACGCCGTATCCGATTGGATGGAGCTTGAAAAGCAGAGAGGTATTTCCATTACCTCCTCGGTTTTGCAGTTTGAATACGACGGATTTTGCATAAACATACTTGACACGCCCGGTCACCAGGATTTCTCGGAGGACACATACCGTACGCTTATGGCGGCGGATAGTGTTGTTATGGTAATAGACGCCGCAAAGGGTATTGAGCCGCAAACAAGGAAGTTATTTAAGGTAACTGCTATGCGGCACATCCCTATCTTCACCTTTATAAACAAGCTCGACCGTGATGCAAGGGACCCTTTTGAGCTTTTAGACCAGCTTGAAAAGGAATTCGGCATAGGAACATATCCTGTGAACTGGCCTATCGGAAGCGGTGTTGATTTTAAGGGTGTGTTTGACAGAGAAGCTCGCCAGATACTCGCATTCGGGGATATGCATAAAGGGCAGACTAAGCTGGACACGATAAAATGCGATATAACCGACACCGAAAAACTCGATGAAATCATAGGGGAATATTCACGCCGCGAGCTTGTTGACCAAATAGAGCTTTTAGACGGCGCGAGCTTTGAGTTTGACTTAAATCAGGTGCAAAGCGGTAAGCTGACACCGGTGTTTTTCGGCTCTGCGCTTACAAATTTCGGTGTGCAGCCGTTTCTTGAAAGTTTTCTTAAAATGACCACCGAGCCGCTTGTGCGCGCAACGAGCACCGGAGATATCACGCCTGACGATGAGCACTTTTCCGCCTTTGTTTTCAAAATCCAGGCGAATATGAACAAGGCACACCGTGACCGTATGACCTTTTTGCGTATATGTTCTGGCAAGTTTGAAAGGGATAAAGAATATTTTCACATACAGTCCGGCAAGAGCCTTAGACTTTCACAGCCTCAGCAGTTGATGGCGGACAGCCGCCAGATAATAAACGAAGCCTACGCCGGTGATATAATAGGTGTGTTCGACCCCGGCATTTTCTCAATAGGCGATACCGTTTGCGATAAGAGCAAAAAGGTGCAGTTTGAGGGAATACCCACATTTGCTCCTGAGCATTTTGCGGTTATTGAGCATAAGGACAGTCTTAAAAGAAAACAGTTTGTAAAGGGTGTAGAGCAGATAGCGCAGGAAGGCGCCATTCAGATTTTCCACGAGCCTAATACCGGAATGGAAAGGGTTATTGTGGGCGTTGTGGGCGTGCTTCAATTCGAGGTGCTCGAATACCGGCTAAAAAACGAATACGGCGTTGATGTTATAAGAAGCAATATGCCATATCAGTTTATAAGATGGATTAAAAGCCCCGGCACAGATGTTAAAACGCTTAACCTCACATCCGATACAAAATGGGTGCAGGATTTCAAAGGAAATGATTTGCTTATTTTTACAAGCGAATGGAATATAAACTGGGCGCTTGATAAAAATGAAGGTCTTGTTTTAGAGGAATTCAGCAAGGAATAGGTGAACAATATTAAAACGGCGAAGACATAAAGATAATGCCCGGAATATTCCGGGCATCATTATATTATATAAAAGAATATGCACACATATTGAAGAATGCTTCCAATCACCACGAAAATATGAAAAATAGAGTGGATATAGCAGTGCACCTTTTTGCCGGCTATGCCGTAAAGAATTGAACCGAGGGTATATGCTATGCCGCCGGCGAGCAACCACCAAAAGCCCGTGCA
>CADBOD010000094.1 GCA_902796165.1 Oscillospiraceae bacterium
AAGAAACATAACAAAATCAAATCAGTAATTGGAGGAAATAATGCCGGATTTGAATTGGTTTCCCGGACATATGACAAAGGCAAAAAGAAAAATTGCCGAGCAGATAAAGTTGGTTGACGCCGTGGCGGAAATTGTTGATGCAAGGATACCGGTGAGCAGTAGAAACCCCGATATCCCTGAGCTTATAGGCGATAAACCGCATATAGTTTTGCTTAATAAATGCGATATGGCTGATAAGGAAAAAACGGCTCAGTGGATATCATACTATAAAGACAATAAAATTATAGCCTTGGCGGTTGATGCTAAAAGCGGCAAGGGCGTGAGTGAGTTTAAATCGGCGGCGATGTCGGCACTTGAAAGCAGACTTAAAATGTACGAGGAAAAAGGTATGACCGGCAGAACGCTTCGTATAATGGTGCTTGGGATACCGAATGTCGGAAAATCCTCTTTTATAAACAGACTTTCAGGCAAATCAAAAGCAAAAGTGGAAAACAGACCAGGTGTTACAAGGGGTAATCAGTGGTTTACCGTTGATAAGCACCTTGAACTGCTTGATACACCCGGTGTGTTGTGGCCTAAGTTTGATTCGCAAACCGTGGGTGAACACCTGGCAATAACAGGAGCAGTAACCGATAGAATACTTGATACCGAGCTTTTGGCTATGAGATTGATTGAAATACTTAAAGCGGATTATATGCAGCTTATTTCCGACCGATATAGGATTTGCGAATTGCCGGAAGATAGCTATGAGGCACTTTGTGTCTTGGGTAAAAGGCGCGGTATGGTTATAAGAGGCGGCGAGGTCGATACGCTGAGAGCCGCTAATATGCTTCTCGAAGAATTCAGAAATTCAAAGATAGGCAGGATTACACTTGAAGGGGTGGATTTTAGTGCCTGATTTTTCCTATGAGAAAAAAGCGATCGAGAGCGGATACCGTTATATCTGTGGCGTTGATGAAGCCGGCAGGGGACCTTTGGCAGGTCCTGTTTGTGCGGCGGCGGTAATATTGCCCGTTGATATTCAAATCGAAGGATTAAATGATTCAAAAAAGCTTTCCGAGAAAAAAAGAGAACAGCTTTATGATGTTATAATTGATAGAGCTGTAAGTTATTCTGTTGCCTTTGGTACATTAGAGGAAATTGAGGAATACAATATACTTAATGCTACATATCTTGCTATGAACAGAGCGATTGAAGGTTTAAGAATAAAACCTGATTTTGCACTGATTGACGGCAACCGTGTGCCTAAGGATATAAAAATCCCCTGCGAAACGATTGTAAAAGGCGATTTTAAATCGGCAAGCATAGCCGCGGCCTCAATACTCGCTAAGGTTACCCGTGACCGGCTGCTTGTTCAGTATGATGAAAAGTATCCTGAGTACAATTTCAAAAAGCATAAAGGCTACGGTACTAAGGAGCATTACGAGGCAATAAAAAAATACGGCGTATGCGATGTGCATAGGCTTTCCTTTTTAAAAAATGTTATCAAGTAAAGAACGGGCGGCGCAGCTCGGGCGCGAGGGTGAGTTAAGGGTAGCGGAATATTTAAGGCATAAGGGTTATATAATTTTAAGGCAAAACTGGCGTGACAGCCGTTTTGGAGAAATTGATATTATCGCCGAAAGTCGGGAAAATATCGTGTTTGTGGAAGTTAAAACAAGAAGCGAAAATGCCGTGGTTTCGGGAATTGATGCTATTGATGCAAAGAAAGCCAAAAGAATTAAAAATGCCGCAAATGTTTTTATGCGTAAGCTGAATACTGATTTGCCGCCGAGGATTGATGTTGCCGAAGTGACTGTAAAAATTAACGCGGAAAAGAAAAAACTTTGGAAATTAAACTACATTAAATCTGCTATGTAGGGTGATAATTTGCGTTATTTTGATTTACACTGTGATACGGCAAGTGTATGCTATAAGAATAAAATATTTCCTGATGATACTTCGCTTGCTGTATCTGCGGCGAATGTTGCCGGCTTTGAAGAATGGTATCAGTGCTTTGCGGTTTTCATACCGGATAACTGCACTGAACCAAAAACCGAATATGTTGCACAAATCAATGACTTTAAGGGGAAGCTTGAAAAATTCAATTCTGTAAATCCTATTTTTACACTTGAAAATGCACTGCCGATTGAAAGTTTGGATTTTATAGATGTGTTGGCGGATGACGGTATTCGCGCAGTCACTCTTACTTGGAACGGGGAAAACAACATTGCCGGCGGAGCCTATACTGACACTGGCTTGAAACCATACGGCAAAGAGGTTATAGGTAAACTCAACAGTAAAAGAATTGCGGTTGACCTTTCACATTTAAATCGCAAGAGCTTTTTTGAGGTGGCAGAAAGCGCCGAAATCATTTTTGCCAGTCATTCCTGTTGTGATAAAACACACCGTCACAAAAGAAATCTTACAGATGAGCAGTTAAAGGTTATTAAAGACAGAAACGGCGTGGTGGGAATTTGTTTTTATCCCGAGTTTTTAGGCACAAAATATGCCTTTGAGGGAGTTTGGCGGCATATAAATCATCTTTTGAATATCGGGCTTGAAGAAAATATAAGCATAGGCTCTGATTTTGACGGCGCTGATATGTCGAATGAACTTGACGGGGTAGATAAAATCCCGGATTTGTATTCGTTTTTATTCGAGCGCGGGCTTGATAATCGGTTGCTTAATAAAATTTTTTTTAAAAATGCGTATGATTTTTTCAAAAAGTTTTGACTAATCATTAACAATGTAATATAATTGTCTCGCTAAGAGAAAAGGAAGTATATTTTATGAATTTTGTAAGTACAAGAAACAACAAAATTAAAGTCAGTTCTGCATTTGCCATTACTCATGGTATTTCTTCTGACGGAGGATTGTTCTTACCTGAGAACATACCTGCGTTAAGTCGGGATGATTTTAATTGCCTGGCATCGAAATCTTATATTGAACGCGCGGCTTTCATACTTGGCAAGTTCTTAACCGATTTTACCGATGAAGAAATCGAGCATTGCGTAAAGAGCGCATATACTGATAGTTTTGATAATAATAATCCTGCTCCGCTTGCAAAGCTCGGCAGTGATACCGAGATAATTGAACTGTGGCACGGTCCTACCTGTGCGTTTAAGGATTTGGCGCTTCAACTTTTGCCTTATCTTATGACGACTGCGGCAAAAAAAGAAAATGACGGTAAAAAAATAGTTATTCCCGTTGCAACCTCGGGTGACACCGGCAAGGCTGCTCTTGAAGGCTTTAAAAATGTTAAGGATACTGAAATAGTAGTTTTTTATCCTTGTGACGGCGTAAGTGCTACCCAAAAGCTGCAGATGTCTTCACAAGACGGCGATAATGTTCATGTGTTCGGCATCGAGGGTAACTTTGATGATGCTCAAACCGGTGTTAAAAGGATGTTTACGGATGATGCCGTTAAAGCAAAGCTCGCACAAAGCGGATATGAGTTTTCCTCTGCAAATTCGATAAACTGGGGTAGATTGGTGCCTCAGATTGTTTATTATGTTTCGGCATATTGTGATATGCTTAACAGTGGCGCTGATTTAAAAGACGGCTTTAATGTTACAGTACCTACCGGCAATTTCGGTAATATCCTTGCCGCATACTTTGCAAAGGCTATGGGAACGCCCATAAATAAACTCATCTGCGCTTCAAATAAGAATAAAATCCTTACTGATTTTATAAATACCGGAGTTTATAACAAAAACAGAGAATTTTACACTACGATTTCACCGTCTATGGACATTCTGGTTTCAAGCAATCTTGAGCGTATGCTTTATATCTTGGCTGACGGTGATGATAAATATGTAGCCGACCTTCAAAACCAGCTTTCGAGCAGTGGATGCTTTGAGGTGAATGACACTGTAAAGGGCAGAATACAGGATGTTTTCTACGGCGGATACTGTGATGATGAAAAAACACTTAGCACGATTTCCAAAGTGTATAAAGATTTCGGATATCTTTGCGATACACACACGGCGGTTGCGGTAAGCGTTGCAGATGAATATCGTGAGAATACCGGCGATAAAAGACCTATGGTGATAGCTTCAACCGCTTCGCCGTATAAATTTACGAAAAGTGTGCTTTCATCAATTTCGGATTGTGTGCCTGATGATGAGTTTGAGGCTATTGATAAGCTGAATGAGCTTACGGGGGTTAAGACGCCTGAGCCTATTTGGGCACTCCGCAATAAAAAAATCAGATTTAGAGAGGTTATTGATAAAACCTCGCTTGATAAAGCAATTTTCAAAAGTCTTAATATTTAAAAAAATATCCGAGCCTTGCGGCTCGGATATTTGCACTGCTGCTCAGCATTCGCCACGGCATTTAAAGGTGTCACAACAGGTTTCGGATGTGCTCTTTGCAGTGCTGTTGCCAACTTCTATTCTTCCGGCTGTACATTTATCGTTTTCGGAATGATAGGTGCAGTTTTTAACACTGCAATTTATGCATAGTTCGGTTTTACAATCTGACATATTATTCAGTCCTTTCCGGCTTTTCGCCATTTATATTATGTGTTGTTTTTAAAAAAATATAACGAGGAGGTTTTGCCGTGCGTTTGTTTGCGATTTCCGATTTGCATTTGTCGCTTTCTGTTGATAAAAAAATGGATGTTTTCAAAGGATGGGAAAACTACACCGAAAGAATTTATGAAAATTGGCAAAAAACGGTGGAAAAAGACGATACAGTGGTAATTGCCGGTGATATTTCCTGGGGAATATCACTGCAAGAGTCGCTTGAGGACTTCAAATTTATAAATTCGCTCAACGGCAATAAGATTTTTATAAAGGGTAATCACGATTATTGGTGGTCAACCGTTTCAAAAATCAAATCCTTTTTCAGTGACAATAATTTAAAAACGCTGAATGTGCTTCAAAATAACTGTTTTTTTGACGGCAAATATGCTGTTTGCGGTACGCGAGGCTGGGTTTATGACGGTACGGGTGAAAAGGATATCAAGGTAATAAATCGCGAGTGCGGGAGATTGTCAAGCTCTCTTGAAGAGGCTCTAAGACTTTCCGGCGAACCGATAGTTTTTCTGCATTACCCACCGGCTTTCGGCGATTATGCTTGCGATGAAATTGTTTCTGTTCTTAAAAAATATGATATTAAAAAGGTGTATTACGGTCATATTCACGGCACTTCCGCCTTTAAAACACTAAATGAATACGAAGGTATTGAGCTTAAAATACTATCGGCGGATAGATTGGATTTCACGCCGAAACTGATATGTAAATGTTCGAATTTTGAATAATTTTTTAAAAATTTAAAAATATATGGAAATTTCTGAATAGTTGTGATATAATAGCAATAATTTGTGCGGAGGTTAAAAATATGAGTCTTAAAGAAACAAAAAAACTTGAAACAAATCGCTATCAACTTGAAATCTTGATTGACGGCGAGCGTTTTCGCGAAGCAATTAAGGAAGCATACAAGAAAAACGGTAAAAAAATAAATGTTCCAGGTTTCCGTAAAGGAAAAGCACCTTTACATATTATTGAAACTTATTATGGTACAGAAGTGTTTTTTGAGGATGCTTTAAATCTTCTCTACAATGATGTTGTTGAGGAGGCTATCACAGAGTCGGGTCTTAAAGTTATCGATGATAAAATGGACTTTGATTTGGTTTCCATTTCAAAAGAGGATGGCGTTGACTTTAAGGTAAGCCTTACAACATATCCTGAAATAACACTTAAAAAATATAAGGGCTTAAAGGCTGAAAAGCAGGCTGTAAAAGTTGATGCTGCCGAAGTAAACGCTGAGCTTAAATCGCTTGCTGAGCGTAATGCCCGTATGATTTCCGTCGAGGATAGAGCGGCTAAAAAAGGCGATACTGTAATTATTGACTTTGAAGGTTTTGTTGACGGTAAGGCGTTTGACGGCGGCAAGGCTGAAGGCCATTCCTTAGAGCTTGGCTCAGGTCAGTTTATCCCCGGATTTGAGGATCAGATTATCGGTCACAATATCGATGATGAATTTGATGTAAATGTTGAGTTCCCGAAGGATTACGGCGCTGAGGAGCTTGCAGGCAAGCCTGCTGTATTCAAGGTTAAGCTCCACGAAATAAAGGTTCGCGAGCTTCCGGCGATAGACGATGAGTTTGCAAAGGATGTAAGCGAATTTGACACTCTAAAAGAGTTTAAGGCTGACCTTAAAAAGAAGGCTTTGGAGCGCAAGGAAAGAGCTGCGGAAGAGGCTGTTGAAAACGAGCTTGTAGGGCAGATTGTTGACGGCATAGAGGGTGAAATTCCCGAGGCGATGTTTGAAAAGCGCCTTAATCAGTCGGTTGAGGAGTTCGCTTACCGTTTGCAATCTCAGGGTATGGATTTTGATACATATCTTAAATATACAGGCGGTTCTATTGACGATTTCAAGAAAAACTTCCGTCCGCAGGCAGAGATGCAGGTTAAATACCGCTTAGCCCTTGAAAAGATAGTAGAGCTTGAGGGTATCAAGGCTGATGATGAGGCACTTGAGGCTGAGTATAAGAAACTCGCAGAAAGCTATGGCGTTGATGTTGATAAGGTTAAAGCCGCAATTCCCGCAAGTGAGATTGAAAAGGATGTAGCCGTAGGTAAGGCTATCGATTTTGTAAAGGCAAATGCTGTTATAACCGAGGTTGAGGAGAAAAAGGCCGAAAGCAAGGATGAAAAGCCTGCC
>CADBOD010000095.1 GCA_902796165.1 Oscillospiraceae bacterium
GCGAAGCAGGAATACTGTCGTATTTCAATGAGCGAAGGCGTGAAAGAACGACAAAATAGCCGATTGTCGGGCGTTTTGTCCTTATCGCGTGTAAGCCAACAAAAAAGAACGGACAAAATTCCGTTCAAATTAAAACAAAAAAAGCCTTTGCGGAATGTTCCGCAAAGGCTTTATATTATCTGTACATCGGATTCACCTGTTTATTTGAATTTTTTGGGGGTTCTATTTCTTAACATAATATCGCCTCGTTAAAATTCACTTGTGTTTATCTTTATTTGTACATCGGACTCACCTTCATAAAATTTCGCTTCGGGTTAAAGTAAACTGTTCTTTGGACTCACCGCTTTCTCTTTTTTTCGAAATAAGAGCTTATCTATCCGGTCCTTCTTTCCTGTCGCCCTTTTCTTTCTGTCTTTATTATAATGCACATTTACCAATTTGTCAAGCAAAAGTTAATAATTTTTGTAAAAATTTTATAAAACCCGATAAAAAGGGCGTTTGCAGTATTTTCCTATGCGGTTTTTCTGGTGTTGCTATTGACTATTTTTGCGCTATCGGTTAAAATAATTACACGGAGGCGATAGTGAGATGACAGATAAAAATCAAGATTATAATCCCGATTTGATTACGCTCAGCGATGATGACGGGAAGGAATACAATTTCGAGGTGCTCGATGCGATAGAAACCGATGAAGCCAGGTATCTTGCCCTTTTACCTACTTATGATGACCCACAGAAAATGCTTGATGATTCAGGCGAGCTTGTAATCGTTAAGGTGGGCGAGGAAAACGGAGAAGAGTTTTTCTATGAGATTGAGGATGACGAGGAGTACGAAACCATCGCCGATGCTTTTGTGGATAGGCTTGAAAACTTTTTTGAAATAGACGAAAAGTAACAATAAAGTCCTGCGCTGTTCGCGAACCGCGCTTTTATAACCCTACAATTTTTTTAAAAAGGGACTAATGCTCGGGCAGTGGGCTTGCAGACCTCCCGCGGCTGTGCCGATTACGGAAGAAGGGAGCGCGAAGCTGTTCGGCCGGTACCCACCTGAATAATATCAGGTTATTTTTAGCCGCTACGGCAGGGCGGGACAATACAGGTGTCAGATAACAGATATCAGACAACAGATAGCAGATATCAGATAAAAGACACGGGCGGAGTTTATCCGCCCGTGTCTTTTATATTCATTAAATAAATTTTGTATAAATAATTTCGGTTTTGCCGGAAAGGCGAACCTTAACGCCGGGCGGCAGCAGGATACTGTCCCCCGCTTTTATGTGCATTGTGCCTAACGAGTAGGAAACATCCGCCTCGCCCGAAAGCACTATCATTGACACCGTTTGCGTTTCCTCGTAAAAGCCTACATTACCGTCCACACTCAGTACATCAACCGAAAAATCATCCGTCACGCAAAGCTCTCTTACCGTGCCGAAGGGGAAAAGTGTTATATCTCCCGTGTTGCCGTAGGCTATATCGATTTGTTTTCCGCTCATAACATCGAGCGCCTTATCGGCTTGAAGAGGGCGCGGCGAGCCATCATAGCTTCTGCCGTAATCGGATATTATATATTCGCTGTCACTGTTTGTACTTATCTGCACCGCGGCGATAGACGAGCCAATCGCAAAAACAACGCCCGGCGGTATAAAGAAAACATCGCCCTTTTGAACGCTCACAAAGTTGCAAACTGCTGAAAGCGAGCCGGTTTGCACCCTGCGGCGAAGCTCCTCAGCCGAAACCGCGCGGGAAAGACCGTAAACCATCTCTGCGTCCTTCTCGGCATCGGTAATATACAAAAGCGAGGCTTTGCCGAGCCCGTCACCGTGGGCTTTTGCATACTCACTGTCAGGATACACCGTAACCGGCATACGCTCACTCGTGTTTATAAATTTAATACAAAGGGGCAATCTATCCCGGGTTTCCTCCCTGCTTAACCGGGCGAGTATTTCGTTTATTCCGCAACCGGCAAAAAGACCGTTTTTAACAACGCTCTCGCCCTCATCCCTGCCTGAAAGCAGAAAAATCCCGTCGGTTTTTTCTTCACTGAACATAAAGTCGGTTCTCGAAATCTCACCCTTTGCGGTGTGGCACAAAAGAAGCATCGGATACATAAACATCCCCCTTTATATATCTTTAATTCATCTCATCAATCGGCAAAGAAAAGCTATCTATAAACTCGTCAAGGAAAATATCCGCCTCTTCCAGCTTCATATCCTTAATAGCTTTAAGGGTGCTTTTTTTCGCCGCTTCAAACTCACGGTTACCGCTGACGGTTTCCTCTATGCACTTTATAAGAGCGGAAATCTTATCCGCCGCCTTGATGATTTTCTCGGCTTCGCTATCAGGGCAGTAGAGCTTTTCATAGTCTCCCCGCAAATCCTCGGGAAGCATTGAAAGAAGCCTTTCCTCCGCCACCCTTTCTATATCCTTATAAGCGGATTTTATATCCGCGTTATAATACTTTATGGGCGTTGGCATATCACCGGTTATAATCTCGCTCGTATCGTGAAGCATAGCCGCCGCGGCGATAGCGTTTGCATCCACATTGCCGCCGCACCTGCGGTTCTTTATCACCGCCAGCGCGTGAGCTATTACCGCCACTTCAAGACTGTGTTCGCTTAAATTCTCTTTTCTCGTGTTTCGCATAAGCCCCCAGCGGTAAATGTTTTTCATTCTGGAAAGCATTGCGTAAAAATGACTTTTCATA
>CADBOD010000096.1 GCA_902796165.1 Oscillospiraceae bacterium
TGTCCTTATCGAGTGTAAGCCAACTATGAGTTTTATTCCGTGCCGTGAGGCACACCTACCGTCTGATATCTGCAATCTGAAATCTGCTATCTGTTATGGCTTCCCCTCGAGGGGAAGCTGTCGGCATAGCCGACTGATGAGGTGGGCAGAAAAGGCTTTACACCTCATCGCCCGCTTTATAATCCGTGCCGCAAGGCACACCTACCGTCTGGTATCTGCAATCTGAAATCTGCCATCTGCATAGGTGGATATCATCCGCCCGGTTTTAACTTTCCGCAATGGGAGAAAATCACAACTCTAAACTGTAAACTTAAATTATACCGTTTGCGATTTATGTAAACCGGGCATAAAAACAACCTTTCAAAAACCCCGTAACCACGCCGCAAAACCACAAATAAAGCAGAAGCATCGGTTCTCGTCAACTTAAAACTACTTTTAAGTTGACGAGAACCGATGCTTTGTGGTAGAATGGGTTAAAATCACAGGATATTAGTTTGTGGTAACAAAAACCGATAAGTTGTTTTAGAGGTGCAATATGAAAAGACTGTTGAAAACAGCGGCAAAAAAATGTTACTTGGCATTTCAAAGAAAGAAAAGAGAAACAAAAACATTTATGGCTGCTCGCAGACATTTGCGTAAGGGTATATACTACTTTCCGTTTGGAAAGGGTAAAATAATACCGGCGGATTGGGGTGTTTTCCATCCGTTAAATATATTTCATATACACATCAATCTTGCCGGCACAGGCGGCGAGACCTTTTTAGATTTTGGTACGGGGTACGGTAAAACCGTTGTTATGACAAGAGATAAAGCGTACGGATATTATTATACCGACAATGGATATGAGGCTTCTAAAAAAAACATGCAGGCATATTTTTCCGATTTTAATTATCCGTGTATGGCGGAACTCAGCTTTGACGACGAATTAAAATGCGTACAAATGGAGCGCATTTGCGGTAGGGTTTTTAATGATTATACTCACGATAAAAATGTTATCAATGGCATGATTAAATGTTTGACCGAGGCAAAAACAAGGCAACAAAAGAACGGCAAAATTTACTTTTTGCAGCACGGTGATGCAAGCCAATTAAATGTCTTATGGGATGAAGGCGGGAATTATAAGTTTATTGACTTGGATAATATGAACTATTATCCTGCACTCCTTGATGTTTTTCATTACTGCTGTACGGCAGGATACACCTTAGAAAAGATAGTTGCGTTTCTAAAAGAAGATAAAGCAGCCGTTGAAAAAATTTGTGAAAGAGCAGAAATAGATGTTAGAAAAAATTATATTGATGAATTATTTTTCGGGTATGCAACACATTATTTGAAAATGGGTATTTGTTACGACGATATAGCCTTCTTAAAAAGTTGTTTAAAATCAGATGAATACCCAAAAACCAAGGAACTGCTCAAAGGAAAAATTTAAGGAGGCGAGGAACAAAATGCGAAAGAGCCTTATTAAAGACGATATTTTAAAGGAAATATGCAAGGGGAAAATCGTGTCCGGCGGACTGTTGGCGTCAAAGCTCGGGGTGTCTCGCACGGCGGTCTGGAAAGCGGTAAACGCGCTTCGTGCCGAGGGATATTTCATATCCGGCGAGGTTGGCGGCTATATGCTAAGCCCTTATAACACCCGCCTTTGTGCCGAGCAGGCGAGCGCCGCAATAGAAGCTGAAAACATTATTTTCAAAAATGAAACCGGCTCTACAAACGAGGATGTAAAGGCGCTGGCGGAGGCAGGTGAAAAGGAGTTCACCCTCTGTATTTCCTGCCGGCAGACCGGCGGCAAGGGCAGGCTCGGCAGGGTTTTCTATTCGCCCGACGGCGGACTGTACTTTTCCCTGCTTCTCCGCCCGAGGCTGAGCGCTCAGACGAGCCTTAAAATCACCACCGCGGCGGCGGTAAGTATGGCGAAGGCTATCGAGAGCGTTACAAAGCAAAAGGCGAAAATCAAGTGGGTAAATGATATTTTCATAAAAGGCAAAAAGGTTTGCGGCATACTGACAGAGGGCGTTTTTGATGTGGAAAGCGGCGGCCTTAAATACGCGGTTTTGGGCGTGGGCGTAAATGTGGCAACGCCGAAAGACGGCTTCCCTGCCGAGATAGAAAACACCGCCGGTGCGCTTTTTGAAACCTCCACACCGCCGTCACTGTTATATTTTGCCCTTGTAAACGAGTTTTTAAAGGAATTCAGGGCATATTACGAGAACATTGATTTAATGCCGCATATATCTGAGTACAGAGAGAGAAGCCTGCTTGACGGAAAGTGCGTTACCTATCAAAAGGACGGAAAAACGCATAAAGCCACCGTCTGCGGCATAGGCGATGAGGCGGAGCTTATAGTGGAAGAAAACGGAAAAAGAATACCGCTTTCAAGCGGAGAAGTGAGGATTACCGATTATGAATAAGAAAATAGGAATTAAGGATATAGCGATAACCGCCGTGTTTACCGCGGTGATAGCGGCACTGTCACAAATAGCGTTTCCCACGCCTGTCGGCGTTTCGGTTACATTGCAAACTCTGGCAATATCGCTGACTGCTTTTTTGATAGGCCCTTACCGCGCCGTTGCGGCGACGGTTTGTTACGGGCTTTTAGGCGCTTTGGGCGCGCCTGTTTTTGCAGGCTTTGCCGCAGGCCCCGGCACACTCTTAGGTCCCTCGGGCGGATTTATATTTGCGTTTCCGGTGTTTGCCCTTGTCTTAGCTCTTGCGGTTTATGTAAACAAGTGGGCGCTTAAAGCACTCTTGATTGCCTTAGCGCTTATACTTCTTTACATAGTGGGCATAATTCAGTTTGTGGTAGTGACCGGCAATTCGTTAGGTGTTGCCGTAAGCGCCTTTGCGCTCTACTTTGTCAAGGATGTCATAGTGGTTTTGGCGGCATACTTTTTGTGTGTGCGAATTCGCCCCACGCTATCCAAATTTATGCAGTCAAAATAGTATAAAAGGAAAAAATACACGGCGGTTGCAATGCTGCACAAAAGAATTATGTAAACCAAATCGGAAAGCGACAGAAAATTTAAAACGAGCTTTAAAAGCAGCGTCACGAAAAATGCGCTCAGCACCGGAATTAAAACGGTCTTTTGCGCGTCTATCCCGGCGCCGCTTATTTTTATAAGCCTTTTTACATTAAGTAAGCAGGTGAGCAGGTTTGAAAAGTACATAATACCTATAAATCCCCTGATACCAACGGGTTTTACAAAAATCAAAATAAGTATTATCCTGATAGCCGAGTCGCTCACCGCCACCCGAAAGCAAAAATTCTGTTGGTCAAGACCGCGGAGAAGCCCGTCACAAAGGCTGTCAATATACATAAGCGGCACTATCGGGGAAAGCGCGGTGATAAGGAAACCCACATCGGCGCTTTTGTAAATAAGCCACCCGATTTTTGCGCCGCATACCGCGAATATTGCCGAAAAAAGCACACCAACAAGTGTTGCCGCCGATAAAATCCTCTCCACCGCCGAACGCACCACCGCCCTTTGCCGCTTGACATTCGCTTCGGACATTTCAGGTACCAAAAGCGTAGATACCGCCGATAGAATTGCCGATGGGAAGAAAAGCACCGGCAAAGCCATACCCTTTATCATACCGAACAGGGAGAGCGCTCCGCTTTTAGAGTAGAAGCTCAGCGCCTTCGGCACAAGCATATTTTCTCCGGTTCTGAGCAGTTGACTTATGTATTTACCGGCGGCAAGCGGTGCGGATATTTTAAGGGTACTCATAACCGGCGCGGTTGTATGAACTTTATCGCCGAAAGATATCCGCTTAACATCCGCGCGGTACCTTAAAACAAGGTAAAGGAAAGAGAAAATCTCCGCGAGCGCATCACCGAAAAATACCGCCGCCACCAAGTATGTAAGCGAGCCGGGCGAAAACTTAATCGCCAAAACCACCGCGGCTATGCGAATAAATTGTTCGATAATCAGTGAAAAAGCGGTAGGCGAGGCTTTTCTGCGTGCAATAAAATACCCCTTTATTACCGAACAGGCGCCTGAAAAAAGCACTATAACGCCTAAGATTTTAACCGAAAGCGCCGCGCGGTAATCGGTAATAATCAAGCGTGATAAGGGCGCACTGAAAGCAAACAAAAAAGCGCCGGTAACAAGGCTTATAACAAGGTTTATTTTAAGCCCCGATTTTATAATTTTCTTAATTCCGCTTTTGCTTCCCAGAGCCTCCTCCTCGGCGGTAAGGCGTGTTATCGCCGTTGGCAATGCGCCCTGAGAAAAGCAGGAAGCAAGCAAAAACAGTGAAAATACAAGCTGGTAAAGTCCCATACCCTCAGCGCCGATTTTTGCCGCCAGCCAAATTTTAAATATAATGCCGGCAAACCGCAAAATGAGAGAGGACGCCGTAAGATAGGCGGCATTTTTAATAAAAAGTGTTTTTTTCATAATGACCTCCGTGAGATTATATTATATGTTTTAAAATATTGAAAAAGACGGAAATTTATAGTAAAATGGGAATACAATATTAAGGAGGCGAGAAAATGCCCTCACCGCTTGCGGATAGATTAAGACCCCAATCGATAGATGAAGTAGCAGGTCAAAAGCACCTGCTCGGCGCCGGCAAGATACTCCGGCAGATTATCGAATCGGGAAACACACCAAACCTGATATTTTACGGCCCTTCGGGCGTCGGCAAAACCACGGTGGCAAGGATTATTGCCAACAAGTGCGGCAAAAAGCTCTGTTATTTAAACGCCACTACCGCCTCGACCTCCGATATCAAGGATATCGTGGGCGAAATCGGCAGTATAGAGGCGGCAAACGGAATACTTTTATATCTTGACGAGATACAGTATTTCAATAAAAAGCAGCAGCAAATCCTGCTTTCGTTTATAGAAAACGGGGATATAACGCTGATTGCTTCCACAACCGAAAATCCGTATTTTTATGTTTATAACGCGATTTTAAGCCGTTCTACCGTGTTTGAGTTTAAAACGCTGGGGGCTGACGATATAGCCGAGGTGCTAAGTCGCGCGACAAGGATTTTATCGGACGAGGCAGGGAAAGAAATAGAGCTGTCTGATGCTAACCGCAAGAAAATAGCTCGTGCGGCGGCAGGGGATGTCCGCCGTGCGCTCAATATGTTAGAACTGTGCTTTATGTTAACCGATAGCGCAGGGGAGAGCACCATTGGCGACAGTGTGGTCGAACAGATACTTTCGGGTAACTCGGTAAGGTATGACCGCGAGGGTGATGAGCATTACGATATCATTTCAGCGTATCAAAAATCAATGCGTGGCTCTGACCCGGATGCCGCCGTTTACTACCTCGCTCGTCTGCTCGCCGCAGGTGATTTGCCCAGTGCTTGCAGGCGGCTTCTCGTGTGTGCAAATGAGGATGTCGGGCTGGCTTATCCCCAGATAATACCGATAGTTAAGGCGGCTGTTGATACCGCGCTTCAAGTGGGACTTCCCGAGGCGCGAATACCCCTTGCAAACGCCGTGGTGCTGGTGGCGACGGCGCCTAAATCCATATCGGCATATAAGGCGATAAACGCCGCTATGGCGGATGTTGAAAGCGGTGTTACGGGCGATATTCCGAGGCAACTTCAAAACAAGCATTTTGACGGTGAGGATGCTGCTGTTAAAGGGCAAAACTATCTGTATCCTCACGATTATCCTATGCATTATGTAAACCAACAATATCTTCCTGATAATCTCAAAAACAAGAGGTATTATGAGTTTGGTGATAACAAGCTCGAACAAAAAACAAGAGAGTATTGGGAAAACATAAAAGGTAAATAATATAGTGTCTGTCATCCGGTGTATGTTGCCGGATGACCTGTTTCACGTGAAACATCGGCGGTGATAGTATGGAATTCAAATTCGGCAGGAAAACTTTGTTTCTTTGGCAACTAAGGGTTGGCGCGGCGTTTGCGGCGCTCACCCTGTTTTTTGCGTTGCTTGCCGCGTACAGTATATATTTGTATATTCCGGCGGCATTGGCGGTGCTTTTGGGCGTTATACTGATTTTCTGCTATCTGCCGGCATTCTTTTCACGGTATAAGGTCTTTGTCGGTAAAACCTCGGTTGTGGTAACGAGGGGCGTTTTTGTGGTGAAATCACACATAATGCCCTTTAAAAGACTTGTTTTTGCCGGCGGTTACTCAACTCCGCTTGCGCGGTTGTTCAGGCTCGAAGGTATAACCCTCCGAGCCGCGAGAGCCACGGTTATTATGCCGGAAATCGAGTGTGATGCGGCTCGCAGGCTGATTTTTGAGCTTGGCGGTGATAAAAGCGATGATTAAAAGAACATACGGGGCGCATCCGTTTATGATGTTAAGTATAATGAAGCCGTTTTTGTTTGTGCTGATTTTGCCGGTTTTAAAGGGACTTTTGCAATATCTCATCTCCGGCAGAATTACCGGAGTGCTCACACTCGAAATATTTGCGGCGGCGGCAGTTCTGTTTTTCTCCTTTTTGAGCTTCAAGGCATTCAGCGTGAGTATCGACGGCGAAAAAATGGTAATCAGGAAAGGTTTTTTCTTTAAAACCGTTGCGGTGATAAAAAAAGAAAAGCTCTCCTGCGTTTCTTGGGGTAGAAGTGTTTTCGACCTTCTGTTCGGTTCGGTGACTTACAGAGTAAACACCGAGGCAGGCGCTGAGGGAAAAACTGATTTTTCCTTTAAATTAAAGCTGAAAGACGCAAAGGAAATGTCATTTTTCCTGTATGGAGAGGAAAACAGAACGGCGGTGCGGTTTAATGTGCTGCGCTCGGCGGTCTTTGCGGCGGCAACATCATCCGCTATTACGGGGCTTATCGTCGGAGTACCGATAATAAACAATTTGGGCCGCCTGCTTGGCGTGGCGCTTTCGCAGACTATTTTCGATGAAATAAACCAGGCGTCATCCCGCTTTGATAAATACTTTCCGCCGATAGTCAATGTAGTAACTTTTGTGCTCATCGCCGGATACTTTTTGTCCTTTTTAATCAGCTTTGTAAAAATGCTCGGGTTCAGACTGCGAATAGGAGTTGATAAAACCGAGGTGGAATACGGAATTATCGCCCGTTACCGCACAATCTTTAAAAAGCAGGCGGTAAATGATGTGTGTATAGAGCAAACACCGCTTATGCGGCTGTTCAAAATGTTTTCAATGCGCGCGGCGGTAGGCGGTTACGGCGATAAAAAGGGAGAAAAGGCAATAATCGTGCCGGCGGCACGGCATTATCAGATAAAAAATCAGTTCAAGGCGTATTTTCCGTTTCTGTACCCCGATAGCCGACCGATAAAGGCGGAGCGCTCAAAAAGAAACCTTGCCCGGTTTTTGTGGCAGGCTCATCTGTACGCCGTGCTTGATATAGGCGTTACGGTGGCGCTTTCTGTTCTTTTTCCCTCGGTTCTGCGGTTTTTACTGCTTGCCGGCATAAGCGTTATGGCGGTTATAGCCTACTATGGTAACCTCTGCTTTAAGTGTTTCAGGCTCGGCAAGCTCTGCATTGACGATAAAATATTCGCAAGTGGTTTTTCGGGGCTTACCGTTCGTGAGCTATACTGTGAAAAATCACGCATCGGCGAAATAATTATCGTGCAAACTCCTGCCGATAGAATATACGGCACTTGTAAGGCTGAGGTTGTCGTCCGTTCGGAAAGTGCGGATAGAATAAAGGTTCGCAATATAAGCTATGGGCAAACTATGGCGGCAATCGGGAAAAACTTTAATATAAGCGAATAAAACAGAATAGTAAAGGGCATAATAGACTTCGGTGTTTCACGTGAAACATCGAAGTCTTTTTTTAGGGGTTGTTAACTATGCTTATGAAATGCCTTTGGGCTTTTTTGGTGGGCGGAACGCTCTGCCTTATAGGTCAGGTGCTTATTGATTTTACCAAACTCACCCCTGCACGAATATTGACCGCCTTTGTGGTGAGCGGCGTAGCGCTGAGCGCAGTGGGGCTTTATAGGCCGCTTGTGGAATTTGCAGGCGCCGGAGCCACCGTTCCGCTTACCGGATTCGGGTACTCTCTTTGCGAGGGTGTAAAAAAAGCCGTGGATGAATACGGTCTTATAGGCGCTCTTACAGGGGGGCTGGGTGCAACATCAGCCGGAATTGCCGCGGCTGTCTGTTCCGGAATAATAATGTCGCTTATTTTTAAACCCGGGGACAAATAAGTGTTTACATTTAAGGCAATAGTTGATATAATAAACATCGGCAGAGCTTTTCTGCCGATGTTTTATGCTATATAAATATAGTTATTATATTATAATATTATTTATACATAATAATAGCGCCTTCGCGCAGTACAGGGGGTACGAAGTTGGGAAAGATTATCGCAGTAGTAAATCAAAAAGGCGGCGTTGGTAAAACTACTACGGCAGTAAACCTCTCTGCCGGAATAGGTTTGGCGGGTAAAAAGGTTTTGCTTGTGGATGCCGACCCTCAGGGTAACACCACCAGCGGCTACGGTATAAATAAAAAGGATGCAACTGCAACAAGCTATGAGCTTTTGCTCGGGGATGTTTCGGCGGCAGAGGCTACCGTTACCACCGCTTTTAAAAATGTTGATATAATTCCGGCGTCAATGAATCTTGCCGCCGCTGAAATCGACCTTATCGAAGTAAAGCACAGGGAATCAAGGCTGAAAACGGCGCTTAGTCCGCTGAGGGAGAAGTATGATTACATATTTATTGATTGTCCGCCCTCGCTCGGCCTTATCACCATAAACGCATTAAACGCCGCGGATACGGTGCTCGTTCCGATTCAGTGTGAGTATTACGCGCTTGAAGGTCTTTCTCAGCTTATCGCATCAATCCGTCAGGTTAAAAGGCTTTATAACTCAACTCTCGATATCGAGGGCATAGTGCTTACTATGTATGACGGCAGGCTTAACCTCACAAACCAAGTAGTAGGCGAGATAAAGAAGTATTTTTCCAATAAGCTCTATAAAACCGCCATACCGCGCGGCGTGCGTATATCCGAGGCGCCGAGCCACGGCACTCCTATTCAGTATTATGATGCGCGCAGTAAGGGCGCGGCGGCTTATAATGATTTGGCAAAAGAATTTTTAAAGAGAAATCGGAGGGCATAAAATATGAGCGCACAGAAAAAGGGACTCGGTCGAGGCCTTGAAGGTCTTTTTGATGAAAACGCGGTTGAAACCGCCGGTGCGGTTGAGTTGCGGCTTTCCGAGATAGAGCCTAATAATAATCAACCGAGAAAAGAATTTGATGAGGAGGCGCTTGCTTCTTTGGCGGATAGCATAGCCGAGCACGGTCTTATTCAGCCGATAGTGGTGCGCCCCACAATTTCGGGTGCATATCAGATAGTAGCAGGCGAGCGCCGCTGGCGCGCCGCTCGATTGGCAGGGCTTTCAGCCGTTCCCGTAGTTATAAAGGAGCTTGACGATAAAGAGTATTTTGAAACCGCGCTTATAGAGAATTTACAGCGTGAGGATTTGAACCCGATAGAAGAGGCAAAGGGCTATAAAACGCTTATAGATAAGTATTCTTTTACGCAAGAGCAGGTTTCAAAGAGCGTGGGTAAGGCGCGCGTTACGGTGACTAACGCGTTAAGGCTTCTTTCCTTAAACGAAAAGGAGCAGGCGGCACTGTCAGAAGGCAAAATTACCGCAGGTCACGCCCGTGCTTTGCTTTCGGCGCCCGAGGATTCGGCGCTCAGAGCGAGTATGCTTTCGGCGGCGATAGGCGGTGCTTCGGTAAGAGAGCTTGAAAAAATGGCAAAAGCGCCTGTAAACACATCCAAAAAGCCAAAACTGTCTAAGGATGTTTTCTATGATGAGGTGGCGATTTCGCTAAAAAAGGTCTTGCACCGTAAGGTTGACATAAAACCGAAAGAAAACGGCAAGGGCACAATCACGCTTGAATTTTATTCAAAGGATGAGCTTGCCGATTTTGCAAGAAAATTAGCAGGAGATGAGGATTAAATCCTTCGCCGGATTAAAGATTAGGGGATATTATAATTGCTTTGGTTCTTTTTGATTTTTTCAACAGTATGCTGGGGATTTGCGGAGATTTTTTATAAAAAAGGAAATGTCGCCCACGAGCCCTATGCACATTTAAAAACAACCGTTTTAGTCGGTTTCTTCTTTGGTATTTATTCGCTGATTATTCTGTTTACGCAGGATGTAAACATAAAATACCTGCCCGTAAACTTTTTAAGATACCTGCCGGTTGCGGCGTGCTACATAGTGTCAATGATGTGCTCGTATTACGGAGTTCGCTATATTGAGGAGTCTATTTCCGACCCGATTGAAAACACATCCTGCGCCGTAGTTCCGATATTCTGCGCAATCTTTCTGCACGAAAAGCTGAATACCCAAACGGTTATAGCGATAGTTTTGGTGGTAATCGGTATTTTGGGCGTCGGTTTCTTTGACTCAAAGGGTAAGGCTGATAGAAAACGCGCCTTCGGCAAAAAACTCGCAATTATTTCGATATCAATGCCGTTTTGCTATATGATTCTCGATGCTATCGGCACATTTCTTGATATTTACTATACCGAGGATGCCGCGTCATCGGTCCTCGTAGCCGTTACGGATAGTAACTTGGAACACACCGCAAACTGCTGCTATGAGTTTACTTTCCTGTTAGTCGCAATCGGTATTCTCATTTACCTGAAAGCTAAGGGCGTTAAGTTCTTTGATGTCGGCGAGGATAAGGAAAACTTGGATGTGGCGGTAAAAAAGACTGCATTTCAAAAAATTAAGGGACAACGCAATAAAATCATCGCCGCCCTCTTTGAAACCGGCGGTCAGGCGACCTATCTTTTTGCACTGTCCGAGGGTTCGGGCGTTGCCGCGGTAATATTGGGCGCCGGCACGGTTATTATTTCGTTTGTGCTTTCAAGAATACTGCTTAAAGAAAAGCTCTCCGTTTTGCAGTATGCTTTTATCGCAATCATTTTCGCCGGCATAATCTCTTTGTCACTGCAAGGATAACCGTCGCAAAAAGGAAAAAATAAAAAGAAAAGCGGGTGTGCAAAAGAAATGTGCGCACCCGCCTTTGTGATATCGGCAATATTTTTAAAAAACTTTCAAAAAAGTAAAAAAAAGTGTTGACAAAGGGGGATTGATGTGGTAATATAATCGAGCGCCCAAAAAACAGGGCGAAAGCATTTGTGCGGTGGAAAACGGACATATGAGAGAAAAGATTATGAGATAAAGGCTATCCTGCTCGTGATGAGTCTTCCGTATGTACTGTGCTAA